>VAWR01000123.1 GCA_005885245.1 Actinomycetota bacterium
CGCCCCTCGCGCGCCGCCGCGCGAAACTCGTCCGCCGTCGCGACGCCGAGCGCACGGCCGATCTCGACCATCCGCTTCGGGCCGACTCCCAGGTACCGGCCGAGCCCGACCAGCTCCGGCTGCACCTCTCGCTCGAGCTCCTCCAGCTCCGCGATGCGTCCGGTTTCGACGAGCTCTCGCAACCGCGTGGCGATCCCCGGGCCGATTCCTCGGAGCTCCTGCACGCGACCGGCGGCGACGAGCTCTGCAATCGGCGCCTTCGTCTCACGGATCGTCTCGGCGGCGCGTCGGTAGGCGCGCGAGGTGTAGTAGCTGGAGCCGGACAGATCGAGCAGCCCTGCGAAGGCTTCGAGCTGCTGAGCAATGGCTGCGTTGTCGAGGTCGTTCGCCATGGTCGGGTTAGTCTTGCTGCGTGGCGGCGTACGTCATTCCATACCGCATCGGGGGCAAGACGCGGCTCGGCGATCCCAAGCTCGCGCTGGCGATGCTCTCGGATGTCACCGATGCCGTGAACGAGATTGCCGACGAGGCGCTCGTGGTGGACGGGCCGGGCGGCCAGGGCGAGGCCGTGGCCGGTGCCTTGGCGGTGCTGCGTGGACCAGTGACGATCGTGAACGCCGATCTGCCGTGCGTCGCGAGCCTGGAGCTCGAACAGCTCACGGCGTCGGCTCCCGCGATCGTGGCGGCGCGCGACGGGACCACGAATGCCATTTCCCTGCGCGACGCCGGCGACTTCGAGCCCCTCTACGGCCCGGGCAGTGCTGCACGCTTCGCGGAGCAGCTCGGAGCGACCCGACTGGCGCTGCCCGGCATGCGTGACGACGTCGACACGTGGGACGATCTCGAGCGCGTACGCGACCGTGTCGGCAAGAACACCCGGCGGTATCTGAGCCGACTTGCCCGCGTATGAAGATCGCAATCCTCACCGGCGGCGTCGGCGGCTCGAGGTTCCTGTGCGGACTGGTCGAGGCGGTCGATCCCGCCGGGGTGACGGCGATCGTGAACGTCGGCGACGACCTCGAGATCCTCGGACTCTCGGTTTCACCCGATCTCGACAGCGTGCTCTATGCACTTGCCGGCCTTGGCGACGAAGAACGAGGGTGGGGCAGAGCGGAGGAGACATGGAACGCCATCGAGACCGTCGAATCCCTGGGTGGCGAAGCGTGGTTCCGCCTCGGCGACCGCGACCTCGGCCTGCAGCTCGTGCGCACCCAGGCTCGGCGCGCCGGACAGCCGTTGTCGGCCGTGACCGCCCGGCTCACTGCGGCGCTCGGCGTCGAAGCGACCATCCTGCCCGCGAGCGACGAGCCGCTAGGCACCTGGCTGGACACGCCGAATGGCAGCTTTCCCTTCCAGGAGTGGTTCGTCTCACGCAGGCACCGCGATCCGGTCGACCGCGTGCGCTTCGAGGGAGCGGCCTCGACGCGCCCCGCGCCCGGGGTGCTCGACGCGCTGCACGAGGCCGAGCTCATCCTGATCGCCCCGAGCAACCCCTTCGTCTCGATCGGGCCGATCCTCGCCGTCGAGCGCATCCGCTCCGCGCTCGAGCGGCGCCGCGTGCCGTGTGTAGCCGTGAGCCCGCTGATCGCTGGACGCGCCGTCAAAGGCCCGGCCGCCGAGATGCTGCAACGCCTCCAGGGCGGCACGACCGCCGCCCACCTGGCCCAGTGCTACCCGGGCCTGATCGACGTGCTTGTCATCGACGAAGCGGACGCCGCCGACGCCGATGCGGTGTCGACGCTCGGCGTTCGTCCGATTGTCGCGCCTACGTTGATGCGCGACGCGCCCGCCCGCCGACGCCTGGCGGAGGCGGCGCTCGACGCGGTGGCACTCGCATGAAGGTCGCCATCGTCGGCGGGACGGGCGCGTTCGGGCGCGCCCTCGCGAAGCGCCTCGGAGACGTCGGCGACGACGAGGTCGTGATCGGGTCCCGCGACGAGGAACGGGCGCAGACCACGGCGAGCGAGCTCGGCGTCACCGGAGGGCTCAACGAGAAGATCGTCGGGGACGTGGACCTCGTCGTCCTCGCCGTGAAGTCGAACGCAACGCTTCAGACCGCGACCGAGCTCGCTGCTGCAATCGGAACGACACCGGTCCTCTGCGTGGCGAGCGATTTGCGCTTCAACGACGAAGGCGTGCTTCCCGGGCGCCATCAGGGCTCGCTGGCGGAGGAGGTTGCACGCATCGTGCGCGCACCGGTTGCTTCCGGCCTGCAGTCCTTCGCCGCGGCGAATCTGCTGGAGGGCGATCCCGGTGACGCGCTCGTCTGCGGTCACGACGATCGCGCCAAGGAACTGGCGCTCGACCTCGCCGGACGGATCACGAGCCGAGCCATCGACGTCGGTCCGCTCGAGAACTCGCGCGCGCTCGAGGGCATGACCGCGGTGATCCTCAACGTGAACAAGCGCTACCGCGCGCACGCCGGCATCAGGCTCACGGGTCTGCCCTGAGCGGCGAACTGCGCATCATTCCCGTGTCCGGCTTGCCAGAGATCGAGCAGGGCGACGATCTGGCCGCGCTCGTCGCAGCCGCTCTCGAGCTCGAAGACGGGGACGTGGTCGTGATCGCACAGAAGGTCGTCTCGAAGTCGGAGGGCCGCGTCGTTCGCCTCGAGGAGGTGGAGCCGTCCGAGCGTGCGCGGGAGATCGCCGGCGACGAGGACGCGCGGCGGATCGAGGTGATCTTGCGCGAGGCGGCACGCGTCGTTCGTGTCCGCCCTCCGCTCGTGATCGCGGAGACGACCCACGGCTTCATCTGCGCCTCGGCCGGCGTCGATTCGTCGAACGCCCCAGAGCCGGACATGCTGGTGCTGCTGCCGGAGGATCCCGATGCGTCTGCGGAGCGCATCCGGCAGCGCTTGCGCGAGCTGACTTCGCGTGAGGTCGCGGTTCTCGTCAGCGATTCGTTTGGCCGGCCCTGGCGCCAGGGCACGACCGACGTCGCGCTCGGCGCCGCCGGTCTCCGGGTCCTCCTCGACCTTCGCGGCCGGTTGGACCGCACCGGCTACGAGCTGCACTACACGATGATTGCGATCGCCGACGAGATCGCAGGCGCCGCGGAGCTCGCGATGGGCAAGACCGACGGCATTCCCGCCGCGGTCGTCCGTGGCCTCGACGTGGCGGGAGAGGCGACCGCCCGCGATCTCGTCATCCCGGAAGAGCGCGACCTGTTCCGGTAGGCGCCGACATCTGGGCGCACTAGGCTGGCCGCCGTGAACGCACGTGCAGGGCGGCTGCGCCAAGCCGACGTCGATCCGGATCCGCTAGTCCAGTTTCGACGCTGGTACGAGGAGGCCGGGACGGCGGGAGTTCGCGCCCCACAGGCGATGGCCCTCGCGACCGCAACAGGGGACGGCGCGCCGTCGTTGCGCATGGTGCTGCTCAAGGGCGCCGACGAGCGCGGCTTCGCCTTCTACACGGGTTACGTCAGCAGGAAGGCGTCCGAGCTCGATTCGAATCCCCGGGCCGCGCTGCTCTTCTACTGGGACCCGCTGGGACGTCAGGTGCGGATCGAGGGGTCTGTCGAACGGGTCTCGGCGGACGAATCCGACGCGTACTTCGCGACCCGGCCGCGCGGTGCACAGCTCGCAGCGACCGCTTCGCGGCAGAGCTCGATCCTCGCGAACCGCGAGGAGATCGACAGCCGTGTTGCTCAGTTGGACAGCGACCATGCGGTGCGCGAAGTACCGCGCCCCGAACATTGGGGCGGCTACAGGCTCGTTCCGGATACGTACGAGTTCTGGCAGCACCGCGAGGATCGCCTGCATGACCGTCTGCGCTACCGCCGGGCCGACGGTGAGTGGGCGATCGAGCGCCTCTCCCCTTAGCGGTCGAGCCGCATCAACACGTGAAGGCGATTCTGGTCGTGCGGATCCCGGAACTCGCGTACCACTGCGAACCCGGCCTTCTCGAACGCCCGGATCGACGCACGATTGTCGGCGTCCGGATCGGCGACGCATGCATTCGTCGAAGAAGTGGCAAAGACGATGTCGCGTACGAACTCCGCGAGGACCCTGGAGCCGATGCCGCGCCCCGTCTGTCCTTCGTCCGCAAGGAAGAGATCGACGCCCGCAACGCCGTCGCCCGCGGCGACGAGCGCTTCGTACTCGGGGTAGTCGGCAACGAGGTAGGTCTGGACGAAACCTGCGGCTCGGTCGTCGAGCTCGATCACGTAGAGCTCGGTGGGCTCGCTTCCCCCGATCGCGGGGAGATAGTGGCCGGCGACCTCCGCGTACGTCTCGTGCTTGCTCCACCAACGCTTGACGTGCTCACGCTGCAGCCACTCGTGCAGCAGCGGAAGATCGTCCTCGCCCAGGCGCCGAAATCCGAGTCTCATGCAAAGAGGCCGGCAAGCTCGTCTGCGTCGGTCTTCGACAGAGGCAACTCGGCAGCCCTTAGCGCCGGTTCGAGGTGATCCGGTCGCCGGGGCCCGATGACGACGGCTGTGACCGTGGGTTGTGCCAGGAGCCAGGCGACGGCGAGCGTCGAAGGATCACTGCCGCGCCGCTCTGCGATCTCGGCAAACCGGTCGAGTGCGGCAAACGTGCGCTCGGTCCGCAGGTGCTCGTACGGGCCGGGACGGAGCGCCATGCGCGAGCCGGCCGGCGCGACCTCGTCCCGTTTGTACTTCCCGGTCAGCCAGCCGCCCGCAAGCGGGCTGAAGGGCGTGTAGGCGACCCCGAACTCGAAGCACAACCCGAGGACACCCTCCTCGTCGTTGCGGTCCAGCAGGGAGTAGGAGTTCTGGACGACGGCCGGTTGCCCCTGCTCCAGGACCGCGCGAAGCTGGTCTGCGTCGAAGTTGCTCACGCCCCAGGCCTTGATCAGCCCGACTTCGACGAGGCCCGCGAACGTCGCGATCGTTTCCTCGATCGGCGTGTCGGGATCGAACTCGTGGGCGAGATAGAGGTCGATCTGCTCGACTCCGAGCCGGTCGAGGCTCGACTCGATCTGCCGAGTCAAACGTGACCGTGAGAGCCCGTGATCCTTGCCCCGGTCCATCGGATTGAACGACTTGGTCGTCAGCTGCGGCCGGTGGCCGCGGCTCGACATCCAGTTGCCGATCATCGTCTCGCTGCGACCGCCGCCGTACGCATCGGCCGTGTCGAACATCGTGATGCCGAGCGCCCACGCGGCGTCCATGATCCCGAACGCCTCCTCCTCGCTCTCGCCCTGGCCGAAGAACTCAGGCGCCGAGCCGATGCCGCCGAAGTTGCCGCAGCCGAGGATGATGCGCGAGACCTCGACTTCGGTCCCGCCGAGGCGACGACGCTCCATTGGCGCGATTCTAGGAGCGCCGGTTTCTCAGATGCCTGCGCAAGGCGCGCAGGCGCGTATCCCACTCGGCTCCCACGCCGGCGATCCAATCCATCGCCTCGCCGAGCGGCTCCGGCGTGAGCTCGTAGCGCGTCTCGCGACCTTCGCGTCGGCTCTCGACGAGGCCCGCCTCGTTGAGCGCGGCGAGATGTTTCGCCACTGCCTGCCGTGTCACCGGAAGCTCGGTCGCGAGCTCGGTCGCCGTGGCCGTGTCACGCTCCGCGAGTGCCTCGAGCACGTAGCGGCGGTTCGGATCGGCCAGCGCGTCGAAGACCCGCCCGGTCGGATCGCTCACGCGTAGGCGAGAGCGAGCGCGCGCAGCTCGAGGGCGGTCGAGAACTGCGGAGTCGACTCGCGCACGAGGAGGCGAGTGCCGGCTTCGACCTCCTCGAGCGTGAACTCGACCTCACCTTCACCCTCTTCGTCCCAGTCGAGGACGAGCCGCTCGTTCGGCTCCGCGACGAGGACCCTGGCCCGGCGCTCCGCACCGTCTCCCCAGCGGAAGACTCCCTCGCCCCCCTCCCGTGGATCGAGCTCGACCTCGTTCGCGAACCACTCCTCCAGCTGCTCCGGGTTGGTCAAGGCCTCCCAGACCTCGTCGGGCCCGACCGGGAAAACGATCTCGCGGGTGACTTCCATAGCTCCTCCAATTCGCAACCGAGGGGTTGCGTATACTAGACGCAACCGACAGGTTGCAAATTACCAGGAGGCTCTGGATGCCGCTGATTCCGATGGTCGTCGAGCAGGACGGCCGGTACGAACGCTCCTTCGACATCTACTCTCGTCTGCTTCGCGAGCGGATCGTCTTCCTGGGCCAGCCGGTCGAGGACGACATCGCCAACGTCATCACCGCACAGCTGCTCTTTCTCGAGGCCGAGGATCCCGATCAGGAGATCTCGCTGTACATCAACTCGCCCGGCGGCTCGGCGTACGCGGGAATGGCGATCTACGACGCGATGCAATACGTCAAACCGGACGTCCGCACGATCTGTACCGGTATGGGGATGTCCGCCGCCGCGATGATCCTCTGCGGGGGCGCGAGCGGAAAGCGGTTGGTGCTCCCAAACGCGAAGGTGATGATCCATCAGGGCTCGGGCGGCTTTCGCGGCTCACCCGCCGACATCCAGATCGCCGCGAAGGAGATTCTCGAGATGACGGAACGGATGGCGGAGATCATCGCGCGCCACTCCGGTCAGCCGCTCGAGCAGGTGATGAAGGACATCGACCGCGACCGATTCATGGCGCCGGAAGAGGCGGTTGCGTACGGAATCGTCGACGAGGTCGTCGAATCTGCGGATGTGCGCTTCGCGAGGGCCCGCTGATGGACACCGGGGAACTCGTCGGCGTGACGAACGGGACGCGCGCGGTCGGCTGGCGCGTCTGGACGGTGCAGGAGAGCCGCGACGGAGTCCGCCTCGGCTCCGTGATCCACGACGCGATCTGGACGCCAGGCTCGCCCGCCCGCGCAGGCTGTCCTCACGACGAGCGTCATGTCGTGCCCGACGCGAGCTGCAACTGCGGCTTCCATGCCGCGCGCGACCCCGTCGACACGTTCTCCTACCTATACGGACGGGACGAACCGAGAACGCTCTGCCGCGTGATCGGCGAGGTTTCGCTCTCCGGGTTCCTCGTCGAGACCGAGAGAGGCTGGCGTGCGTCCGAGGCGTATCCGTGGCGGCTCTATGTCGGCGATGCACGGATCGCGGCTGCCCTGGCGATCTACGGCGTGCCCGTACTCTCTCCCGGATGCAGCTCCGGTTCTGCGATGACTTCGAAGACGGGTTCGGCTGGATCGCCGACGAGTTCCTACGGCGCTGCTCCCATGCACTCGTCGCGGACGGCCGCGTCTGGCTGATCGACGCGCTCGACGGGAACGAACTCGAGGATCGGATTCGCTCGGCGGGAGCCCCCGCCGGCGTCATCCAGTTGCTCGATCGTCACAATCGTGATTGTGCGGCGCTCGCCGCGCGGCTCGGCGTCCCGTATCACGTCGTTCCGCGTACTGCGATCGCGCAGTTCGAGTTCATTCCGATCCACACGCGGCGCCTCTGGCAGGAGGTAGCGCTCTGGTGGCCCGAGCGGCGTGTGCTCGTCTTTGCGGACGCGCTCGGCACGGCGGACTACTTCCGCTCCGATCGCGAACGACTCGGCGTCCACCCGCTAGTGCGACTGTGGCCGCCGCGGAGACAACTCGACGCGATCGAGCCGGCGGTGATCCTCTGCGGCCATGGCGCGGGAGTCTTCGACGAGGCGGACGCGGCGCTCCGCGAGGCGCTCAGCACATCGCGGCGGCGGATTCCCGGACAGGTCGCCAGCGCCGTGCGCGCCTGGCGGGCGCCTCGACCCAGCTAGCCGCCAGGAAGCCAACGGCGATCGCGAGCGCGCCGCCCACGGCGTCGAAGAAGAAGTGGTTGCCCGTGCCGACGATGACGAGCAGCATCACCGCGGGATAGCTCCAGCCGATTGCCCGCGCCAGGCGGCCCTTGGTGAGCGTGGCGATCGTCATGCCAACGAGAAGCGCGTAGCCGAAGTGCAGGCTCGGTACCGCCGCGAACGGGTTGTAGAGGTTCCCGAGCAGATCCGAGCTGAGGTTCACCTTCGCGCTGTGTGAGACCGTGTCGACGAACCCCAGGCCTGCCAGGCGGGGCGGCGCGACGGGGTAGAGGATGTAGATCGAGAGCGCGACCCCGGTCGCGACGACGAGCGTGTTGCGAACAAGCGGAAAACGCTCTCGGTGGTTGCGGTGGAGCCAAACCAGGAAGGCTGCCGTGCCGAGGAAGTGCAGGGCGATGTAGGCGATGCCGAGAGTCGTCGGCAGCGCAGGCACGAAGTGCGCCGCGCGCTGGACAGATCGCTCGCCGAAAAGGTGCAGGTGCCGCTCGAGCGCGACGATGCCGTCCGTGTGGCCGCGGGCGGCCGCGAGCGTGGCGTGGCCCTGTCCGCGAACGACCTCGTAGAGACCGTAGAGCCCCGCGAGCGTGGCGACCTCCACCAGACCTCGGCGGGGGGAAGACGCGAGGCTCCGGAGGGAGGGGAGTCGATGGAGGGTCGCCACGTTCATGCAAACGACGTTACGTCCGCGCCTCATCCAGGGCAGTGCGGTTAGCCCTACTTCTGCGTTCGGCTCGCCCGCCTCTTGCTGGGCAGCGGCCGCTAGGGTCATGCGGCCGTGTGCTTCGAGCCCGATTCGAGCTCGCCGATCCCCGTCATCCGCGGCGCGGCGGTCTCCCACGAGGATCTCGTCCTGACCGCCCGTGACGGGAACCGCCTCGCCGCCTTCGCCGCAGAGCCCGACGAGCCGGGTGAGGTCAGCGTGCGTCCTCGACTTCATCGACCGCCACGCCGGCGAGAGCTAGCGCGGCAGGCGCAGCCGGTGAGTCGACCGGGCGATCTCCCCGGCGCTCGAGCGATACGTCAGTCCGAGCCTGGCCGCGCCGGGTTTCATTGCGCGTGGCGGCCGCGCGCCGCGAAAATGCTGAAAGGCCCTCTTACACAGGCCTTAGTCCTTTCTCACCCGTTTCTCAGGTCGGCCTGCTTCTCTTCCTCGAGATGACCGACAGGAAGCTCACGCGCCGCGGTTCTCTCGTCAGGCTCGGCGGCTTTGTCGCCACCGCGATCGGGGTCGGCGGGCTGGAGAGCCAACCCTCGGAAGGCGCCGGCCCGGCCGCGGTCGCTTCAGGAGCGGTGACCTGTGTCCTGACTCCAGAGCAGACCGAGGGGCCGTACTACATCGCGAACGAGGCGGTTCGACGCAACATCTCGGAGGGTCGTCCGGGCACCCCGCTGCTTCTACGCGCGTTCGTCGTGAATGCCTCGACGTGCAAGCCGATCAAGGGGGCAGCGGTCGACATCTGGCACGCCGACGCGGGTGGCGTCTACTCGGGCTTCGGACAGGGAGCTGCCAGCCGGACCTTCATGCGCGGCATCCAGAGAACAAACGCGAGAGGCCTTGCGCTCTTCCGCAGCGTCTATCCCGGCTGGTATCAGGGCCGCACGGTGCACATTCACGTCAAGGTGCATCTGGGCGGCAACGTCGTCCACACCGGCCAGCTCTACTTCCCGGACGGTGTCACCGACGCGGTCTATCGCAAGGCTCCTTACAGCAGCCGTCCGAATCGCGACGTGCGCAACTCTGCCGACTCGATCTTTCGCAACGGCGGGAGCAAGTCATTGCTCGGCATCCGCAGGAACAAGTCCGGCGTTTACGTGGCGACGATCATGATGGGCGTCCACAGGTCTTAACAGCTGGACGCTAGATTCGGGGCGTGGACCGGATGACGCGCCGCGAGTTGCTTGCACGCGGGGGACGCGTTGCGCTCGTCGCAGGGGCGGCACCGTTCGGCCCAGGGCTCGTCGAGCTCGCCTCGGCGAAGTCGGCGGGGATCTTCGAAGAGCTTGCACACGAGCTGCGCGGAGATCTCGTCCGAGCAGGCGCTGCCGGCTACGACCAGGCGCGTGTGCTCTTCGACACGCGGTTCGACGCGGTCGCGCCGCGCGCGGTCGTTTTCTGCGAATCTCTGGCCGACGTTGAGCGTACGGTGCGCTGGGCGCGACGTCACGCGGTGCGGATCGTCCCGCGCTCCGGCGGACACAGCTACGGCGGGTACTCGACGACCAGCGGCGTGATCGTCGACGTCTCCCGCTTGAAAGGGGTTGCGCTCGACCGGCACGGTCATGCGGTGATCGGTGCCGGCGCCAGGCTGATCGACGTCTACGACCACCTGGCGCAGCATGGCCGCACTGTGCCCGCAGGCTCGTGCCCGACCGTGGGTATTGCCGGCCTCGCCCTGGGCGGCGGCGTCGGTTTCGCATCACGGAAGCTCGGGCTTACCTGCGACAACCTGCTCGAGGCCACGATCGTCCTCGCCGACGGCAGTGCCGTCGTCTGCAACACGAACCGGTATCAGGATCTGTACTGGGCGCTCCGGGGCGGCGGAGGCGGAAACTTCGGCATTGTCACGCGTCTGGTCCTTCGCACGCATCCCACCTCCCAGGTGGCCACCTACGCGCTCGAATGGCCCTGGGCGGATGCGAAGGCGGTCGTGCAGGCCTGGCAGAGGCTTGCCCCTCATGCTCCAGACGCGTTCTTCTCCGTCTTGAATCTCAATGCAGCCGTCGGTGGACGCCCCCGGATCACTTCGGCGGGCCAGTTCCTCGGCACGGTCGACCAGCTCCGCGCGCTGCTCAAGCCGCTGTCTGGGGTCGGAACACCGACACGCTTCACCGTCGCGAGTCACGCCTACCTAGATGCGCAACGGATGTGGGCGGGCTGCTCGGGGACGATCGCCGAGTGTCATCTGCCGCCTCAGGGCCACCTCGGTCGTTCGACGTTCAAGGGCAAGTCGAGCTTCGCCAACCAGTACTTGTCTCCGGCCGGCATCGACACGATGATCCGGCAGATCGAAGCGCGCGTGAGCACAGGCTCCGGCTCGGGGATCATTCTGTTGGACTCGTACGGCGGCGCCATCAATCGGGTCAAGAAGAACGCAACCGCGTTCGTGCATCGCGAAGCGCTCTTCTCGATGCAGTTTCTCGCCTATTGGGACCCGTCGGCTGCGGCCACGCCGAACCTACGCTGGCTCGCCGCGTTCTACGCAGCCATGCGACCGTACGTCTCGAGCTTCGCGTATCAGAACTACATCGACCCCGACTTGCACAACTGGCAGCATGCGTATTACGGGTCGAATCTCGACCGGCTCATAGCCGTCAAGCGCCGGTATGACGCCCAGAACGTCTTCCGTTCGCGTCAGAGCATCCCGCTCAGACGTCGCTGAGCGGAAGCTGCCCCGTCACAGAGGTGCCCTTGTCAGGCGGGCTCACCACGAAGAGCGTCCCCCCGGCCGCTTCCGCCCGGTCGCGGAGCCCGAGAATTCCAGAGCCGGCTGCCGGATCCGCGCCGCCACGACCATCGTCCGTGACCTCCAAGCGCAGCGTGTCCGCCTCGACGGCGATCTTGACCGTGGCCCGCGACGCCTGTGCGTGCTTCACGACGTTCGTCAGCGCTTCGGACACGATGTAGTAGACGGTCGCCTCGATGCCGTCGGGCAGGCGCTCGCCCGGCGCGATGACGTCCACGCGGATCGGCAGGCGCCTGGCGACCGTCTCGAGGGCCGGTACCAGACCCTGTTCGGTCAGCGCCGCCGGATGCAGCCCGCGCGCGAGCTCTCGTAGCTCTTCGAGTGCGCGATCGAGCTCCTCAGCCGCCGCCTCCAGAGAGCCTGCGACGGCCGTGTGCTCGGCGGCCTCCAACTGGCGCCGGGCGAGCCGCAGCGTCAGGGCGAGCGAGACGAGTCGCTGCTGCGCACCGTCGTGAAGGTTCCGCTCGAGCTTCCTGCGTTGTTCGTCTCCGGCCTTGACGATGCGTGCGCGAGAGGAACTGAGGTCGTCCCGGGCCTGGGCGCTCGCCACCGCCAGGGAGACGAGCTCGCAGAATGCCCCCAGCCGCCCCTCGCTTTCCGGCGGCAACAGTTCTGCGCTGGCAATCGCGACGGCGCCCCACAGGATGCCGGCGACCACGATCGGAGCCGACACGGTCGACCGATAGCCGATCCGCATCATCAGCTTGGGGATCTCGCCGGGCAGATTCGCGTAGTCGTCGATCCGAGCGGGGGCGCCGGTGTAGAGGACGCGGCCGATGGTCATGGTCTCGTCGACGGGGATCCGCTCTCCGAGTGCGAACGCTCCGACGTTGTTGCGGTCGTGACGTCCGACGACCGTTGCAGTGTCGTCGCCTTCGTAGCGAAAGACCGCCGATGCGCTCACCTCGAGGACGCGCGCCGATTCCTCCGAGACGGCCATGAAGACGCGCTCCGGGCTCGCCTCGGAGGCGACGAGGGTGGCGACGCGGCGCAGCGCGCGCTGTTCCTGGGCGAGCTGGCCGACCTCGGCAAGCTTCGCCTCTGGATCCCCCTCGAGGGCGCCGTCCTCGAGGTTGCGCGCGCGGTCGGTCAGATCGATGCCGGCGGTCACCAGGTAGAGCGGCTCGCCGTCATGGCCTGGCATCAGTCTGTTCGACCAGGCGATCAACCGGCGGCCACCTTCCTTCGTCACCCAGTGGCCGACCTGCGGGCTCGAGAGCCGCGTCGACCAGATATATGCGAGCACTGCGCCGAATGCATCGGCCTCCTCGGGCGGGATGACGAAATCGCGGGCGTCGCGGCCGAGCACCTCGTCGCGCGCAAACCCCGTCGCACGTACGCACGCATCGTTGAAGAAGAGAATGCGCCCTGTTCTGTCCAGGACGCAGACGAGCGACATCGTCGTCTCGGTCAGGACCTTGGCGAACTCGTCGCCGACGATGAATTCCGCGGTGTCAGGCATCGACGTCGAAGAGCGTGACCTCGTACTCCTCCAGCGTCTTCCTGGTCACTCCCACGGTTTCCGCGGTGAGCTCGCTGAGGCGGTTGCCGGCCTCCTCGCTCGCGCGGAGGGCATCCTCGTCCGCCCAGAGCGTGATCACGAGCGTCTTCGCGCCCTCACGATCGGAGAGTCGGAGCAAGCCGCGGAAGCCGGTGCTGTCCCGAAGCCAGGGCAGTAGCTGGTCCCGGACGATTTCCAGACCGCGTTCGTTCTGCTCGGGCGTCGTCTCGAGGACGTGCATGCGTGCGAACACAGTGTCCTTTTACACTGTGCTCGTGAGCTTCGTGCCGCGCCTCGCAATCGCATGGGCCATCAACCTCGCTGCGCTCTGGGCGGCGAACGCTCTCTGGGACGGTGTGCGGATCCACGGCTTGGCGGCCTACCTGATCGGCTCGGCCGTGCTCGGAATCGCCAACACCGTGCTCAAGCCCCTCCTCACCGTGCTGACCCTTCCCCTGATCATCCTCACGCTCGGGTTCTTCTACCTCGTGATCAACATCGCGATGGTCGCCCTGGCCGAGTGGGTTGCGCCGAATTTCTCGATCGACGGCTTCTGGTCGTACGTCGGCACAGTGGTCGTCGTGTGGGCCGTCAACTGGATCGGCGACCAGGTGCTCGGGGACCTCGAGCGACGCGCTCGCCCGCGCCTCATCTAGGCCTCTCGCCGGCGAGCTCGATCGCCCTCCGTAGGTGCCTGTCCTTCATCCCCTACCGAAGATGCGCGCGAGCAGCCCCGGTTGTCGAGGCTGCGTGGCGCGCCAGTCGTCGTAGGTCTTGAACGTTCCTGATTTGCGTGCCGCCAGCACGCATTCGGTGTGAGCGTGCCGGCGGCCCTCCACATCACCTTCCGGCGCGATGACGACGTGCTCGCTCATCGCGTGCAGCTTGCGTCCGCACAGGGGGCAGGTGTACGTCGCCGGCCTTCGGCTGTGTGCCCGTCGCACCGCCCACCACTCGGTCATCGCGGTGAGTCTGACGGAGCGGGGGCCACCATTAGCATTGCTGTATGAAGTTCGATCAGTTCACGGTCGTTCTGCTCCTCACGCCGCCGGATGCACCGAAGCTGGACGACGCGTCGGCTGCCGAGCTTCAGGACGCGCACCTTCGCCATCTCGCAGCGCTTCACGAGGGCGGGAGCCTCCTGGCCGCCGGGCCGTTGCCCGGCGAGCCGCGGCGAAGATTCCGCGGGCTGAACATCTTCGGAACCGGCCCAGACGAGGCGCGGTCGCTCGCGGAGCGGGATCCCGCCGTTCGGGCCGGCCAGTTCGAGATCGAAGTCCTGCCGTGTCGAGCACGCGAGCTTTCCGCATTCGGCCGCCGAGGCGGGCGCCTAGGCATCGATCGGGACGTGTCCCGGCTCGGAGGCGACGCGCTCGAGCCAGTCGCCGACCGCCGGATACGGCGCGAGGTCGAAGCCGCCCTCGTGGGCGACGTGGGTGTACGCGTAGAGAGCGAGGTCCGCGAGCGTCAGCCGGTCGCCGACGAGGTAGTTGCGGCCGTTGAGGTGGTCGTCCATGGCGGCAAGCGCCCGCTGACCCGCCGCCTTGCGCTCGGGTAGGCGATCCGCGAAGTCCTCCGCTCTGCCCGAATACGCCAGCCAGAAGCGGGCAACCGCGATCGCCGGTTCGTGGTCGTATTGCTCGAAGAACATCCACTGCAGGACTTGTGCGCGCTCGTACGAGTCGTCGGGAACGAAGCGCGAGCCCTCGCCGAGGTACCAGAGGATCGCGCCGGATTCCGCGAGCGGCCTGCCGTCGTCGAGGACGAGCGTTGGCACGCGTAGCGCGGGGTTCAGTCCGCCGAGCACCTCGGGCCGGTTCGAGCGGTCGACGACGTCCATCGTCCGTCGCTCGTACGGGATGCCCAGGTGCGCCAGCAAAAGGCGCACCTTGTAGCAATTGCCCGACACCGGGCTGTCGTAGAGCAGCACGCTCTCAGGCGGCGGCGAAACGCTTTTCGGCTCGCGCCCGTGCGCGCGCGGCCTCCACCTCGCGGTCCTTCGGGGCGGCGGAAGTCACCAGGCTGTCGAGCAGTCGTGCGGATGCCACGGCTATCTCGTCCACCGCGCGGGCGAACGCCTCCGTATTTGCCTGTGAAGGCTTGGAAAAGCCGCTGATCTTCCGCACGTATTGCTCCGCCGCGTCGTGCACCTCGTCCTCGGTGGCAGGCGGCTCGAAGTTGAAGAGCGTGTGGATGTTCCGGCACATTGGGGTCTCCTCAGTCGGGGACTTGGGGTTTCGTGTGATCGTTGGCCATCTCGGAAAGCTAGCGCCGAGTCATTCGGGTCGGGGCGGCAGCGGGCAGGAGACGAATGGCCGTCCGAGCAAGAACGAACCGAGTTTGTACGCCTCGCAGCCGGTGCAGAAGCCGGTTGCGGCCGCGAGCAGTGCGAGTGCCGCGACGACTCCGCCAAAGGCGGCGCCGAGCCAGCTGACTCCGCCCGCGTACGCCGCAGTTGCAATCGTGAGGAAGACCGCTCCGGTGAGATTCGCGAAGCGGGGCGGACGGGCGTCCTCGAGTGGTCCCTCGCCGACACGAGGCTGCACGAGCTCGAAGTAGGCGAGGCACGGCAAGCAGAAGCGCCGACCGAAGGTCAGTCCGACGAGCAACTGCAGGGCGAGCACGCCGAGCACCCACCACAGTCCCGTTGTCACCGCGAACGTGGCCAGGAGCCCGATCGTCGCCTGGTTGAACCGAGGGGCGCGTGAGTCGATCACCTCGAGATCGCGATAGGGGTCGGCCTGTCGCTTCACTTCGGAAAGTATTACGAAGATGCCTTGGGTCGCGTTTGCGCCGGGCCCCTAGTGGTGAGGCAATCCTCGATGGAATATTGCTTTCAACTGGGGCGGAAAGGAGTGGCTCATGGCCACATTCCGTGAAGAACAGACACAGCGGCGCAGCGGCTGGAGCCGGACACGCTGGTTGGTGCTGGCGGCGATCGCACTTGCGGTCGTCGTTGCCGTCGTCCTCCTGATCGTCTACTCGGGTGGTGGGAGCTCTGGCGGCGGCGGTGGCGGCTACTAGGCCGCAGCCCGAGTTGAGGGAACGGAAGGCCCGCGCTTGCGGGCCTTCCGTCATCTCGTGCACCTAACCGAAGTCGATCACGCTGCGGATGCCGTCCTGCGCCTCCATCAACTCGAAGCCTCTGTTCACCTCGTCCAGGGTGAGCCTGTGCGAGACGAACGCGTCGACGTCGATGTCGCCGGCGAGGTAGCGCTCGACGAATTGCGGGACCTGGTCGCGTCCCTTGACGCCGCCGAACGACGAGCCCGCGACGCGGCGGCCCGTGATGAGAAGGCGGGGCACGATGTCGAGCGTCTCGCCCTTGCCCGCCACCCCGCACATCGTCGCGAGGCCCCAGCCCATCCGTGCCGACTCGACGGCCTGGCGCATCACGTGCACGCTGCCGGTCGCCTCGAACGTGTAGTCCGCGCCGAACCCGCCGGTCAGCTCGACGACCTGTTTCGCAGCGTCGACACCGCCAATGAGCGTGTCGGTTGCTCCCTGGTCGCGCGCGAGCTCCAGGCGGCTCTTCGAGAGGTCGACGCAGATGATCCTGGCGGCCCCTTGCAGCCGGCAGCCCGCGACCGCGCCGAGGCCGACCATTCCGGCGCCGAAGACGACGCACGTCGATCCTGCTGTCACCTTGGCGGTGTTGATGGCGGCGCCGAGTCCAGTGGAAAGCCCGCACGCAAAGAGGCACGCCCGGTCGAGCGGCGCCTCGGGATCGATCTTCGCGAGCGCAATCTCGGGCATGACCGTGTACTCCGCGAAGGTCGAGGTGCCCATGAAGTGCCGGATCGGTTCGCCGTCGCGGGAGAGCCGGGTGGTCCCGTCCGGCAGGAAGCCCTGGTTCTGCTGTTCGCGGATCGCGAGGCAGAGATTGGTCCGGTGATCGCGGCAGTGCTCGCACTCACGGCACTGCGGCGAGAAGAGCGTGACGACGTGGTCGCCGCGTTCGACGTCCTGCACATCGTCCCCGACGCGCTCGA
>VAWR01000124.1 GCA_005885245.1 Actinomycetota bacterium
CCTGCCTTGGGTTCCGCAAGCTCGAGCTCCTGCACCTCGAGCGGTGCGCCGAACTCCTCGAGGACCGCCGCGCGAACCTTCACCGGACGATTCTCGCGGATCGATCACGCGCTGGTGCTGAAACCACGCGGGCGTGGCCCTTGGAGTCACGTCCCGGTGCCGGACACTCGGTTGCTACATGCCTTTTGCGAGCCCGACGACGTGGCCCTCGGGATCGGCGAAGAGCGCGATCGTCACTTGCGGCAGCTCCGTCACGGGCATGATCGTCTTGCCGCCGAGCTGCTCGGCCTTATCGAGAACCGCCTGCGGGTCGTCGGCCCCGACATAGAACGTGACGTGGCCCTTGCCGTCCGGGGACTGGCCGATGCCCCCGCCGATTCCACCTTCTTCCTTCTCGACCATCGCGTACGGCATGTCACCGGGAGCCTTCTGCGTCTTCCACCCGAAGA
>VAWR01000125.1 GCA_005885245.1 Actinomycetota bacterium
CGGCGGTCCGGGCGGTCCTCTTCGACGTCGACTTCACGCTCTGCCGTCCCGGACCCGAGCTCTCGCCCGAGCGGTACGCACGCATCGCCGGGCGTCACGGCGTCATGCTCGATCCCGCGCTCTACGAGCAGGCGCGGGAGACGGCGGTCCTCAACCTCAAGCG
Source organism: Actinomycetota bacterium (assembly GCA_005885245.1). Classification (GTDB taxonomy): domain Bacteria; phylum Actinomycetota; class Thermoleophilia; order Gaiellales; family Gaiellaceae; genus 3-1-20CM-4-69-9. Next base: position 164 of record VAWR01000125.1, read on the forward strand.
CCATCCCGAGCTCCTGCACGACGATTCGATCTGGCACCGCTTCACCGAGGAGATCTTCACCGGAATGGGCGGACCGCAGGAGATCGCATCCGAGTGCGCGACGGAGATCGAGCAGGGTTGGGAGGTCTCGGAGAACTTCGAGCTCTACGAGGATGCACTCCCGGTATTGGAGGAGTTGCGCCGGGCGGGGCTGCGCATCGGGCTCGTTTCCAACGGAATCCGTGACCTGACCGAATTCGTCGCGCATCACCGGCTCGACGTGGATGCGAACGTGGACTCCCGCTCGCACGGCCACGTGAAGCCGCATCCCACGATCTTCGAAGCCGCGCTGGAGCTGCTCGGCGTTCGTGCCGCCGAGACGATCATGGTCGGCGACTCGCTCGAGGAGGACGTCGAGGGCGCTCGTGCGCTCGGTATGCGTGCGATCCTGATCGACCGGGAGGAGCGCCACCCCGAGATCGAGGATCGCCTCACCGATCTGTTCGGACTGCCGGCGGCTCTCGGGCTCGAGCGTCCGGTCTAGCCACTCCGCCCAGCCGCTCATTACGATCAACATGTGCCTGCCTGGCTGATCTGGGCGATCGCAGCGGTCCTGCTGTCCGTCGGCGAGCTCCTCACGCCCGGAATGTTCTTTCTCGGCCCCGTCGCGCTTGCCGCGATCGCTTCTGGAATCGTCGCCCTGGCGGACGTCGGGGTCGCTTGGCAGCTTCTGGTCTTCATCGCCGGCTCGATCGGTTCGGTCTGGTTCCTGCGACCAATCGCGAGACGCCACCTGCACATGCCTGCGGCCCTGCGCACAGGCACAGCGGCGCTCGAGGGTACGAAAGCGGTCGTCCTCCAGCGTGTCGACGCGAACGGGGGCAGAGTGCGGATCGGCGGCGAGGAATGGTCGGCGCGCGCGTACCTGGAAGACCAGGTGCTCGAGCCCGGCGCTCGCGTCGAGGTCGTCAAGATCGAGGGAGCAACAGCTCTCGTCTACGAGTAGAAAGGTGTGGAGATGACAGCTGGCTTGATCGTTCTGCTCGTCGTCGCAGCCCTCGTGCTGTTCACTCTTGCCCGAACGGTTCGAATTGTGCCTCAGGCCCGTGCCGGTGTCGTCGAGCGGCTCGGCCGCTACTCCCGCACGCTCACGCCGGGGCTCACGATCGTCGTTCCATATATCGATCGCGTGCGCGACATGATGGATCTGCGCGAGCAGGTCGTCTCGTTCGAGCCGCAGCCGGTCATCACCGAGGACAATCTCGTGGTCAGCATCGACACCGTCATCTACTTCCAGGTCACCGATGCGAAGGCCGCGACGTACGAGATCGCGAACTACATCCAGGGGATCGAGCAGCTGACGGTCACGACGCTCCGCAACGTCATCGGCGGCATGGCGCTCGAGAAGACCCTGACGTCGCGCGACGAAATCAACAATCAACTCCGCGGTGTGCTCGACGAGGCGACAGGGAAGTGGGGGATCCGCGTCAACCGCGTCGAGCTCAAGGCGATCGATCCCCCGGCATCGATCAAGGAAACGATGGAGAAGCAGATGCGCGCCGACCGGGAGAAACGCGCCGCAATCCTTACCGCCGAAGGCGTGAAGCAGTCGCAGATCCTGACCGCGGAAGGCGAGAAGCAGAGCGCGATTCTGCGCGCGGAGGGCCAGCGTCAAGCCGCGATCCTGCAGGCCGAGGGGCAGGCGAAGGCGATCGATACCGTCTTCCGCGCGATCCACGAGGGCGACGCCGATCCCAAGCTACTCGCGTATCAGTACTTGCAGGTCCTCCCGCAGATCGCACAGGGCGAGTCCAACAAGGTCTGGATCATCCCGAGCGAGGTCACGAAGGCGCTCGGACAACTGAGCGACGCGCTGCCCGGACGAAAGGACGAGAGCTAGGAGCCCGAGCCGGCCAGCTTGGAGATGTCGGTGACGACGCTGTCCGAGGGCGCCACGATGTTCGCCCTGACGCCGAAGTCGTAGAGATCCTCGGTCATCGTCATCGTCATCGGAGTGCCGAGCTGTGCGCCCATGGACATCTGGACGTTGAGCCTGCGGATGCGGCCCTGCGCGTCGATCCAGGCTTGGGCCGGGATCGAGCTCGTGCCGGCGACGGTCTTCAGTTGCGCGAGCGCCTTGTTGTCGTGGACGAGCTTGTCGAAGTCGATCTGGAAGGCGTAGCGCGTCGTGCGAATGCCGCGGATCCGGTCCGTTCCCGTGACTCTTGCCCCGTTCGACGCCATCAGCATCTTGAGCGCCTGTGAAGGATCGGCCTGGTTCGCATTCAGGACCGCGCCGAGGTCGTAGCCCTGCTGCTTGGCAAGCTTCTCCAGGTCCATCTTCACCCAGGTTCCAGCGGGCACCGTCGTGAACAGCGCAGACCGCATGTACATCACGAGCCCATGATGGCCGTCGAAGATCATCTCCATGCTCGGGTCGGGGCCCAGCTGGGCCTGCGCCGCGGGCGGCAGGGTGAAGTGCATGTTCATCCAGCCGGACTTGCCCGGCCCGTCGTAGAGACCGTTCCCGTGGAAGGAGAGCGTGCCGACCGTGCCCGCACTGATCGATGCCGAGAAGATGAACCGAGACGACGTCGAGTCCGCGGTCTTGCCTGCGGCGCTCGCAACCGGGTCGAGCGACAGCGTGTCGTGAGCGGCGCAGCCGGTTAGTGCAATCGCGCAGAGCGCGAGGCAAAGCACGGAGAGGAGGCGACGCGCGGTCATCCGCCCCTCAGATCGTCTCTCCCTTTCAGGCTTGCTATCCCTCGAACGAGGCAAGCGCGGCACGCCAATCGTCGGTGTGCTCACCAAGCGAGGGCGCGCGTCCGGCCGGACCAGGCTCGTCGAGCCAGACCGCTGCCTCGCCCAGGGTGGCGACCGGCCCGACCATGACGTCCTCGCCCTCGAACAAGTCCAGCCACTCGGCGAGTGGTCGGTCGGCGAAGACGGCGGCTAGCTCCGCGGCGAGGTCCTCTTGATCGCTGTCGTACTGGCGCTCGACGAGATCGGACCGGCCGGCCAGCTCGCAGAGGCGGCTCCAGAACTTCGGCTCGACCGGCGTGACGGTGAGGAAGCGGTCGTCAGCGGTCCTGTACATCCGGTAGCAGGCAAGACCGCCCGTGAGTGTGCGTTCCGGCTCGCCCCGGAGCCGGTGTGCCGCGAGGCGATGGGCGTTGTGCGTCATCGAAACGACGACGTGCCTGCCTCGGCCGCTGCGCTCCCGCTCCAACAGGGCCGCGAGGATCTCCACGACCGCGAAGAGCGAGCCGCCTGCGAGATCGGCGATCTGCACGGGCGGCAGCGCAGGCGCGGTGTCGACGAGCAGGCCGGCCCAGCCGACGTAGTTGAGGTCGTGACCCGCGCGCACCTCTCCGGCGCCGGAACCGGTGAGCGAGCAGTAGACGAGAGAATCCGGAAGGTCGCCTGCGCCGATGCCCAACCGTTCCGCGACGCCCGGCCGGAAGCCTTCGAGGACGACGTCCGCTTTTGCGCAGAGCGCGCCACCCAGCCCCGGATCTCGCTCGAGATCCCAGACGACCGACTCCTTGCCGGCGTTGAGAGCATCGTCCCAGCCCGGCGCGACCGAACGCAGGGGATCCCCGTCCGGCGTTTCCACGCGTACCACGCGCGCACCAAGCCGCATGAGCTCGCGGCTGGCGAACGGACCGGGCAGATACCGCGTGAAATCGACCACCAGCAAGCCGCGCAGCACCACGGCGACGAAGCTAACTACACTCCGAGCGTTGACCGAGCGTTCAACAGGCCAGGAGGACAAGCGCCGGCTCATCCTCGACGCAGCCGTTCGCGTCTTCGCGAACAAGGGTTACCACGCGTCGCGAGTCGGCGACATCGCGGAAGAGGCAGGTGTCGCCCACGGGTTGCTGTACCACTACTTCCGCTCGAAGGAAGAGCTGCTCGAGACGATCTCCCGTGAGACCTGGCGCGACGTGCTCGACGCGGTTCGTTCCGTCGAGGAATCGGACGAGAGCGCGCGAGACCGGCTCGCCGGCATCGCCAAGATCCTCCTGCGAGCCTGGCGCCGCGATCCCAACCTCGTGCGTGTGCTGGTCCGCGAGGTGACGCGAAGCTCGCACCTCCAGACGCGCATCGACGAGATCGAGGCGGCGTTCACGGGCCTCGAGCGAATCATCGCCCGCGGCCAGCAGGAGGGAGAGTTCCGCACCGACGTCGATCCACGCATGGTCAGCTATGTCTTCTACGGCGCGCTCGAGGAGATCCTCACGGGTTGGGTGCTCGGGCAGCTCGAGGACGGTGACGACGCGATCGCGCGGGCCGAAGCTACGGTCGTCCAGGTGGTGTGCGGCGGCCTGAGCGGCGATCGCGAGACAGCCAAGGTTTAGTGGCGCAGATAACTGCCGTCGCCGCGGCGCGCTCGCAGGACGTCAGGCGCAGCCTCTTCTGGATCCTCGGGCTCGGCGCCTTCGGCCTTGCCTTCTCGATCACGACGACGGCCGCCTACCTGCCGCCGTTGCTTCATCAGTTCACCACCTCCGGGGCCTTGATCGGACTCGTGCTGGGCGCGGAAGGCGTGTTCGCCCTCCTGCTCTCGCCTGTGATCGGCCCATGGAGCGACTCGTTCCATACGCCGCTCGGGCGCCGGCGTCCGTTCATGCTGGCGGCGCTGGGGCCGATGGCCTTCTGCCTCCTGCTGATGGCGTTCATGCCGAACCTCTGGACGACGACTCTGATCGTCCTCGCCTTCTTCTTCGCGTACTACGTCTACGAGCCGCCCTACCGAGGTTTGTATCCGGACCTGCTGCCGCCTTCGACGTACGGCCGGGCGCAGGGCATCCAGCACGTGCTGCGTGGAATCGCGCTCGGGGCGGCGCTCGTCGGCGGAGGCTTTCTCCTCAAGCTCTGGCACGCGGCGCCGTTCGTGCTTGCCGCGTTCATCACGACTGCGGCCTGCGCCGCGCCCATCCTTTTCATCCGCGAGGACGGTGGTCACGGCCGCGTCTTCGAAGGCGTGAGGGCCTACTTCCGGCGGAGCTGGGACATCTTGCGAGACGAGGCGGAGGTGCGCCGGTTCCTGCTCGCCAACGCGGCGTGGGAAGGAACGTTCGCCGCGGCTCGCACGTTCGTCGTCCTCTACGTGCTCGACGGGCTGCATCAGTCCAAGTCGATCTCGTCCGCACTGCTCGGTGCCGTCGCGACGGGCTATGTGATCGCAGCGTTGATCGCCGGCCGCCTCGGTGATCGCTTCGGCATCGCGCGTGTGATCTTCTTCGCCTCGTTCGTCTACGGCGGGGGGTACCTCGTCGCCGGCCTCGCGACGACCTGGCACAACTGGTACTTCGCGCTCATCGTGCCGGTCGCGGTCGCGGGGGGCACGGTGATGACGCTCGCGTGGGGGCTCCTCTTCAAGCTCATGCCGAAAGAGCACCGTGGTGCGGTCTCGGGTCTGGCGACGACCACGAAGGGTCTCGGTCTCCTCCTCGGTGCGCCGGTCGCCGGTCTTGCCATCGACCTGGCGCGGCCGTACCTGCACTCGACCGACGGGTACCAGATCCTCTGGCCCGTCTGCGGGGTACCGATCCTGGCTGCGATTCCGCTCGTGTACCGGCTGATGCGGGTGGAGCAACCCGGCAAGCCCGAGCCGACCCTCGGTTGATGGCGCTCTGGGATCGTCTCCGCGGCCTCGACGTCAGGGTCGAGGGAGTCAGCACTGAACGGAGGTCGGTCGACGTGTCGACGCAGTTCACACGTACGACGACGACGGTCGTCCTCGACGGCGGCGGCGAGACGGGACGCGGGGAGGACGTGACGTACAACGCTGAAGATCACGACTGGTTTCCAGCACTCGAGGCCCGAGGTCGGACGACGCTGGCAGAGCTCTCGGCGGAACTTGATGCGCTGCAGCTCTTCGAGCGTGAGCCGAAGATGGGTGCCTCGTCGGACTACCGGCGCTGGGCGTTCGAAAGTGCGGCGCTCGACCTTGCTCTCAGGCAAAACGAGCTCTCTCTCGGCGCTGTGCTCGGTCTCGAATACAGCCCGGTCCGCTTCGTCGTCTCGACGCGCGCCGACGCGTTCGCCTGGCTCGAGCACAACCCGGACCTCGAGCTCAAGCTCGATCCGGAGAACGACTGGGACCGTCAGCGGATGGAACGGCTTGCGGCGACCGACCGCGTTCGCGTGCTGGACTTCAAGGCTTACTACACCGGCACGCCGGTCGACCTTGCCCCGGATCCGCAGCTGTACCGAACCGCTGCAGACCTCTTCCCCGAGGCTGTACTCGAGGATGCGTCGCTGGACGGTGAATGCGGAGCGGTGCTGCAGGGAGAGGAGCACAGGCTCAGCTTCGACGCGCCGATCCATTCCGTCGACGACGTGCGGGCCCTGCCGATCTCGCCGGGGTGGCTGAACGTCAAACCGTCGCGGTTCGGCACTGTCGCGCGCGTGCTCGAGTGCATCGAGCACTGCCAGGCGAGTGGAATCCAGCTGTACGGTGGGGGGCAATTCGAGCTCGGTGTCGGCCGGCGTCACATCCAGGTGCTCGCGTCGCTCTTCTATCCCGACGGCCCGAACGACGTGGCGCCGAGCGACTACAACGCCGGCGTGCCGCGCCCGGGCCTGCCACGCAGCCCGCTTGCGGCACCCGCTGCTCTCGGCTTCTAGGATCGCCTGATGGAGACCTTCAACGTCTTCGACGCGGACGAATGGGAAGACGAGAACGATCGTGCCGGGTACCGCCACCGGGTCACCGCCTTCGGCCGGCGCCTGGGCGCCAGCTTGCTAGGAGGCAGCCTGTACGAGCTACCGCCCGGTGAGAAGACGTGGCCGTATCACTACGAGCAGGGCTGCGAGGAGTGGCTCATGGTCGTCGCGGGCAAGCCGACGCTCCGCTCCCCGGACGGCGAGCAGCAGCTCGAGCCGGGCGACTTCGCCGTGTTCCCCGAAGGCCCGGCCGGCGCCCATCAGGTAATCAACGGAACGGACGAGCCGGCGCCGGCAAGGTCGGCATCTGGTCCACGGGCGAGGGCTACCGGGCGATGCTGCGCGACCAGCCGAACCTCGACTACTGGGAAGGCGAGGCCTAAGCGAGCACGTCCAGACGGTCGCACGCGTCGTGCTTCGACATGTCCGAGGGACTGTCCCTCGGGCGAGGCTGAAGCCGGCAGGTCCGAGGGACTGTCCCTGGGACATGGCTGAGGCCGCCCGGTCCGAGGGACTGTCCCTGGGACATGGCTGAGGCCGCCCGGTCCGAGGGACTGTCCCTGGGAGGTGGCTGAGGCGGCCCGGTCCGAGGGACTGTCCCTGGGAGGTGGCTGAGGCGGCCCGGTCCGAGGGACTGTCCCTGGGACATGGCTGAGGCCGCCCGGTCCCGAGGGACTGTCCCTGGGAGGTGGCTGAGGCGGCCCGGTCCGAGGGACTGTCCCTGGGACATGGCTGAGGCCGCCCGGTCCCGAGGGACTGTCCCTTGGGCGACGGCCGAAGCCGGCAGGTCCGAGGGACTGTCCCTGGGACATGGCGCAGGGTGGCATCTGGTGGCCCGAAGAGCGCCGCACTAGCGTCGGTGCATGCCGCGCGTGCCGCGACGTGAGCTACCTGACGGGATCTACCACGTCACATCCCGAGGCGTGGCGCGTTCTGCGATCGCACGTGACGTCCTCGACTACAGCGCCCTCAGGGCGCAAGTTCGAGACGTTATTCGACGATTTGCTTGGAAACTCTTCGCCTACTGCCTGATGCCGAATCACTACCACCTCATCGTCGAAGCCGAACGCGAACTGCTCTCCGCTGGGATGCACCGCCTCAACTTCCTGCATGCGCAGCGGTTCAACCGACGGTACAACCGTGACGGCCATCTGTTTCAGAATCGATACGGCGCCCTCGTCATCGAGAGCCCGGAGCACCTGGTGGCCGCCATCGTCTACGTGTTGGACAACCCCGTCCGCGCCGGACTCTGCGAACGAGCGGCCGACTGGAGATGGTCGGGGAGCGCTCTACAGCCCGACTAGGCGCCGGTCGGGACAGCGCCGCGCTGCACGGGCGCGAGTGCCGGAGCCCAAGAGCACAGCGGCGACACGTCACCGTTGCGACCGTTCAGGCTGCGAAGACCGAGCGCATGCTCGGCCTGCATCATCTTGTGGATCTGCGTCGTGCCCTCGTAGATGATCGGCGCGCGCGCATTGCGGAAGTAGCGCTCGATGCCGTACTCGGCGGAATAGCCGTACGCCCCGTGCACCTGAATCGCGAGGTGCGCGGCTCGGAAGGCCGACTCGGTCGCGTGCCACTTCGCCAGTGACGTCTCACGCGTGTTGCGGAGCCCCTGGTCCTTCATCCACGCGGCCTGCATCACGAGCAGCTTCGACGTCTCGTAGCCGAGCACCATCTCGGCGATCATGTCCTGCACGAACTGATTGGTGCCGATCGGCCGACCGAAGGTCTCGCGCTCGCGCGCGTATTCGACCGATCGCTCCAGGCAAGCACGCACGACGCCGCACGCTCCGGCTGCGACCGTGAACCGACCCTGGTCGAGGCCGTACATCGCGATCTCGAAACCCTGACCTTCCTCGCCGATCAGGTTCTCCGCCGGCACCTCGACGTTCTGGAAGAAGAGCTCGCCCGTCGAGCCGGCCCAGATCCCGAGCTTGTTCTCGGTCTCCGCCGTTGTGAAGCCGGGCATTCCACGCTCGAGGACGAACGCGGAGATTCCCTTGTGCCTCGCCGCCGGGTCGGTCTTCGCGAAGACGAGGGCGTGGTCCGCGACGTCGGCATAGGAGATCCAGTTCTTCGAGCCGTTCAGGACGTAGACATCGCCTTCTCGGCGCGCTGTCGATTTCATCGCGGCGACGTCTGAACCGGCTGCCGGCTCCGTCAGCCCGAAGCAGGCAAGCTTCTCGCCGCCCGCCTGGGGTACGAGCCAGCGCTGCTTCTGCTCCTCCGAGGCGTACTTCAGCAGCGCCAGCGAGTTGAGGCCGACGTGTACCGAGACGAGCGTGCGGAAAGCCGCCTCGCCGCGTTCGATCTCCTCGCAGGCGAGCGCCTCGGAGACGAAGTCGAGTCCCGCGCCGCCGTATCCCTCCGGGATGACGATGCCGAGGATTCCGAGTTCGGCTATCCCCGCGATCGCATCGCGGTCGAGGCGGTGCGCGATGTCGTTTTCGACGGCGTTCGGCAGGATCCGCTCGTCGACGAAGGCGCGAACGGTGTCCTGCAGCAGGCGTTGCTCGTCGGTGAGCTCGAAGTCCATGACGGCCTAGTCTACGGACGCCTTGGGCGTTGCCGCCCTCATCACCTGGGCCACCTTGTTGAGCCTGACGCCGCAGCAGAAAGCGGCGATCGTCGTCGTCTCCGGATTGCCGTCGCCACGCGGTGTGGGCGCCGTGATCGTGGGACGGTGGAATCGGAGCGCGTCGAGACCGGCCGGCGTTCTCGTGGTCACCGACCAGGAAGGCGGGGCTGTGAAGAGCTTTCCGGAGTTGCCGCCACGTACGGCCGCGTCCGCCGTGCACAACAAGGCGGACGCGTACGCATCGGCACGGGCGAGGGGTCTCGCGGTTACACGAGCGCCGCCGACGGAGCGCGCGCGATTCGCGTCCTCGTTCCACTTGCTCGACCGGCCTGTTGGACTCGCACGTCGCTCGCGTGCTGCGGTTCCGGGCGACGTTTGACTGACGAGTCAATCAAGCTACCCTAGCTCGGGATGACCACGATCGAGGAACGCACCGGCGCCGGTGTCTCTTTCGGGCTCACGGACGAGCAGAAGGCGCTCCGAGACCTCGCGCACGACTTCGCGGAGCGCGAGATCCGCCCCAAGGAGCAGGAGTACGACGAGCACTCCACGCACCCCGCGGAAGTAATCGCCAAGGCTCACGAGCTTGGCCTGATGAACGTGCACATCCCCCGGGCTTACGGTGGCCTCGAGCTCGGCGCGTTCGAGGGCATGCTGATCGGAGAGGAGCTCTGCTGGGGCTGCTCGGGGATCGGAACGGCGATCGCCGCGGCCGGCCTCGGCCACGGCCCCGTGATCCTGGCCGGGACGGAGGAGCAGAAGCAGACCTGGCTGCCGCCGCTCGTCGACGAGGTCGTCCTCAGCTCCTTCGCCCTGACCGAGCCGAATGCCGGCTCCGATGTGTCGGGCATCCAGACGACGGCTGTGCGGCACGGCGACGAGTACGTCCTCAACGGATCCAAGATGTTCATCACGAACGCGGGCTACGCAGCGTGGTTCACGGTCTTCGCGTCGACGGACAGGTCGAAAGGACACCGTGGCCTGACCGCGTTCATCGTCCCCGCGGACGCGGACGGGGTCGTCGTCGACAGGCACCTCGACAAGATGGGCCAGCGCGCGACAGATACGTCGGCCCTGTCCTTCCAGGATGTGCGCGTGCCGGCCGCGAACCGCCTTGGCGAGGAAGGCGAGGGGTTCAAGATCGCGATGAAGACGCTCGACTTCACCCGCCCGGGCACGGCGATCGGCGCGGTCGGCGTCGCCCGCGCCGCCTTCGAGCGCGCGGCGCAGTACTCCAAGGAACGCGTGCAGTTCGGGATGCCGATCGCGATGAACCAGGGTGTGAACTTCCTCATTGCGGACATGGCGACCAAGATCGAGGCGGCCCGGCTGCTCTGCTGGCAGGCGGCGTGGATGATCGACAACGGTCTCCGGGCGACGCTGCAGTCGTCGTACGCGAAGCGCTTCGCGGCGGACACCTGCATGGAGGTGACCACCGATGCCGTGCAGATCTTCGGCGGCTACGGGTACATGAAGGAGTATCCGGTCGAGAAGCTGATGCGCGACGCGAAGCTGTTCCAGATCTACGAAGGCACGTCGCAGATCCAGCGACTCGTCATCGCCAGGGAACTGTTGATGCCGCGCGATTAGGCTCCGCCGATGGGGCTCGAGATCGACTTGTCCGGGAGGGTTGCCCTCGTCACGGGTGGTTCGCGCGGACTCGGGCGCGCCGATGCGCTGACGCTTGCGCGGGCAGGAGCCGATGTCGTCATCGCCGACATCCAGATCGAATCGGACTCGGGAACCGAGGCCGAGCGGTACGGCCCGATGGCGCAGGCCGCGCGCGCTCGAGGGTTCGTCTACTCGGAGGCGACTGCGCGGGAGATCGGCGAGCTGGGACGTCGCTCGGCTGCCGTCAAATGCGATGTCACCGATCGTGATCAGGTCGGCGAGACCGTGCGGAGGATCGTGGAGCAGTTCGGTTCCGTGGACATCCTCGTCAACAACGCCGGCACGCTCGATCACCTCGCGCAGCTCGCCGATCAGGCGCCGGAGCTCTGGGAGCGGGACCTCCGTGTCAACCTCACCGGGTCCTTCAACTGCGCTCAGGCGGTCTGGTCGCACATGAAGGAGCGCGGGTGGGGGCGGATCGTGAACATGGCGTCGGTTGCCGGCACGCTCGGCGGCTTCGGTCAGGCGAGCTACTCCGCGACGAAGGCAGGCCTTCTCGGACTGACGCGCACCCTCGCGCTCGAAGGTGCACGCCTTGGCATCACCTGCAACGCGATCGTCCCGGGGATCATCGGCACGGAGGCGTTTCACTTCGGCAACCCGGAAATGAACGAGCGAATGGTGCGGCGCACTGCGATGCGTCGCGCCGGCGAGCCTCAGGACGTGGCCAACGCGATCGCCTTCCTCTGCTCCGACCTGGCGGGCTACATCACCGGGGTCGGATTGAACGTCAGCGGCGGGATCGAGCTCTTCACGTTCTGAGCGGGCGGCGAGGCTGCGCGACGCGAACGCCCTCGCGATCGTTGAAGCAACATCAGGGATCGAGCCACAAATCGTCACCGCGCCCGAGAGCGCCGCAGGAGCCAGCCAGACCCCGGGCTAGACTTCGTCGCCTTGCCCGGGCGGCGTACATCCATTCTGGTCCGCTCGAGGTCCAGGCCCAAGCGCCGCCCGCGAACGCGGGCGCAGCGCCGCGTGATCCTGCAGCGTTCGGCCATCCTCGTCGCGCTCCTGGCGCTGGCCGCCACCGCGCTCGGGCTCGCCTTCGCCGGCTCGCCGTCGCGACTGGCGAGCGGCGTTCGCATCGCGGGCGTCGACGTGGGCGGGAAGACCGCACACCAGGCGCGTTCGATCCTCGCCCGTCGCGCCAGGGAAGTCTCGGCCGTGCCGGTGACCTTCCGGGTCGGCTCGCGCACGTGGCGGCTGGAGCCGCGCCGGCTCGGCGTCCGGGTCGATTGGAGCGCGGCGGTGGACGCTGTGCGCAGGCAGGGGGAGGGCTTCGGCCCGTTCCGAGGTTTCCGTCGACTGGACATGCGCTTCTTCGGCGCCGACGTCGCGCCGCCGACGCAGGTGTACGACGCCGCCCTGCGCTACAAGCTCGACGAGATCGCCGCCGCAGTGAACGTACCGGCTCGCGAGGCGTCGATCGTGCTGCACGGGCGCATGCCCGAGATCGTCCCCAGCCACACGGGTCAGAAGCTTGACCGCAGGGCTGCTGCGGCCACGATCGTCCGTGCGCTCGCCAGCCTGAGGCGGGAGCCGATCGGGCTGCCGATCGACGTCGATCACGCCAAGATCACAGCCGACGACCTCACGGTCGCGAAAGCGCAGGTCGAGACGGCGCTGTCGGCGCCCGTGCACCTGACGCTCGGCGCGACGCGCTGGAACCTGAGGCCCGCTCGGATCGCCAGGATCCTGGAGCTCCCGGCGGACGGCCGCCGCGACCCCCGCATCGGTGGGCGGGGGGCGACGCAGTGGCTCGCGGCGCTGGCCCGCCGGGTCGACCGGCCGCCGGTGAATGCCGACTGGGCGATCGGCTCGAGCGGCTCGATCCGCGTGATCCCCGACCAGCCCGGGCAGGAGCTCGACGTCGAACGCAGCGCACAGGTCCTGTTGCGTGCTGCGCTCGTGACCGCGCCCGAGCTCCGCTCGGCGAAGCTCGCTGTCGCGACCACGCAGGCCGACCGGACTACCGCCGAGGCCCGGGCCATGCAGATCACAGGGCTCGTCGCCGGCTACCAGACCTTCTACGGCGGGGAGCTCAACCGAATCCACAACGTCCAGCTCGTCTCCCATCTCATCGACGATCACGTCATCGCGCCCGGAGAGACCTTCTCGTTCAACCAGACCACCGGGGACCGAAGCGCGGACAAGGGCTTTCGGGAAGCGCCCGTCATCATCAACGGCGAGCTCAAGACCGGGCTCGGCGGCGGAGTCTGCCAGGTCTCGACGACCGTCTTCAACGCGGCCTACGAGGCGGGCCTCCCGATCGTGTCACGGACGAATCACGCGCTCTACATCAGCCACTATCCGCAGGGGCGCGACGCGACGGTGAACTTCCCCGACACGGACCTGAAGTTCGTCAACGACACCGGCCACTGGCTGCTCCTCCGCACGTGGGTCGGCTCCTCCTCGTTGACCGTCGCCCTCTACGGCACACCGGTGCATCGCCGAGTTGTGAGCGAAACGGCCCCGCTGGTCGTCACGGGCCCGGCACCCATCAAGAAGGTGCCCGATCCCACGCTGCTGGTAGGGCGGACAGTGCTCGAGGAGAGCGGCTCGCCGTCCCGTTCGACGAGCGTGGAGAGAAAGGTCTACGACGCCAACGGCAAGCTGCTCCACGACACGACATTCTTCTCGTCATATCGCGGCGAGCCGAGGGTCATCCGGGTCGGGACGAAACGGAAGCCCAAGCCGGCGGATCAGAACGGCAGCACGACGACTACCGGCACCACGACGACGACGACAACGACGACCACCAAGAAGCCGACGACTACGACGAGCCCTCGGCCCTAGAGATCGCCTGGGCCAGACGGTCCGGGATCCGGACCGGGCGCAACGTCTCAGCATCGACGCACGCATGTGAGGTCCAGCCATCGGCGATCGGCTCCCCGTTCCTTCTCACCTCGTAGTCGAAGCGGAAGCGCGCGCCGCGGAGCTCGCCGATCCGGGCGTGGATGTGCAGCCGGTCGTCGAAGTGCGCCGGGAGCCGGTAGCGCACGTGGGACTCAAGGACGAACGACTCGAGTCCCTGCTCCCGCAGCGCCGGATAGCCGCCCGCGTACTCCGCCAGGTAGGCGACCCGGGCCACCTCGAACCAGACCAGGTAGTTGGCGTTGTGCGCGACGCCCTGCGCATCCGTCTCGGCGAAGCGAACGGTCACCTCGGTGCTGAAGCGAAAGTCGCTCATCGACCGTTCCTTGTGCGATGAGTGAGGGAAGGGGCGTCGGGGGAAACCGTGAGGTTTCCCCACTCTTTCTCCTCAGCGCGCGCGGCGATCGCAGCGGCGCGCGAGCTGAGGCGTGACCAAAAGAAGGGGTCTCGTAGGGGAAACATGGTTTCCCCTACGGGAGCGTGCCCAAGGCGCGCGACGCTCATGGTCGGCACTCTAAGTCCGTGGACGGCACGCTTCGCGGGCTGGCGGCCCTCGTGCGCGAGCGGCAACCCGCCGTTGTGCTCACCGGCGCGGGCATCTCGACCGAGAGCGGGATCCCCGACTTCCGTTCGGCCGCCGGGCTCTGGGTGCAGTACGACCCGATGGAGTTCGCGACGATCCAAGCGTTCCGCCGCGACCCCGTGAAAGTCTGGGAGTTCTATTCGCTGCGGTTCTCGGTGCTGACTGCCGCCGAGCCGAATGCGGGCCATCGCGCCCTGGCGGAACTCGAACGTCGAGGCCTGGTCCAGGCGATCGTGACGCAGAACATCGACGGGCTGCACCAGCGCGCGGGTTCCGAGGACGTCGTCGAGGTGCACGGCTCCATCCGTACTGCGAGCTGCCTGGAGTGCGGCGAGCGCGAGTCCCTCGAGGAGATCGTGGCCTCTCTCCGCGAGACCGCCGCTCCGGCGTGCCCGCGCTGCGGCGCCATCTTGAAGCCGGACGTCGTCATGTTCGGAGAGCTCCTACCGCCGGCGGCCGTGGACCGGGCTGTCGAGCTGGCGAGAGAGGCAGGTGTCCTGCTCGCGGTCGGTTCGTCCCTCGAGGTGTACCCGGTAGCCGGGCTGCTGGAGGAGACCGTGTCCGCGGGCGGAGCGGTGGCGATCGTCAATCGGGGCGCAACGCCCTTCGACGGCCTCGCCTCGGTCCGGATCGACGGTCAGGCGGGCGAGACGCTCGCGGCCCTTGCCGCGGAGCTCGACTGAGCCGCGGCTAAGCCGCAGCGCGCTTGATCGTCTTCTCTTCGAGCAGTCGCTGGCAGTTGGAGCAGATCTTGCGCTCCACGTGGTACGGGACCCCGGCGCGCTGCCGAATCGCATGAATCGTGACGGCGGTGTGCTTGTGACTGCGAAGAATCATCCGTCTCCTCAGAGTAATGAGACGTTCGGTTGCCGCCAGTTGTTGTCGGCAGATGTTCACCGGATCTGCACACCCTTTTGACCAATTACCCTGGAGGTCGTGCGTCGCTTCACGGTGATCGCCGCCCTCTTCCTGACCGTCGTGGCCGCCTGCGGCACCCAGACCACTCAGCGGCAGGTCGCCGTTTCGACCCCGGCGAAGACCCGAATGTGCGCCGCCGGCTCGTTCCGGCACCTGGGCTCGTCCCGGCTCGCCTATGCGGCTGTCGTGCGCTCGTGGGCGACTGTCAGCCGGCGTCCGGGCGGCGCCGTGCTGGCCCGCTTCGGCAAGCTGAACGTGAACGGGGTGCCGACGGTCTTCGCGATTCGCGGCGCCGTCCTGAGGACGAATTGCGAGCCGAGCAGCTACCTCGTCCAGATCGCAAAGCGGCCGAACGGGGTCACCGGCTGGGTTCCGGTCGGCCAGGTCACGGTGGCCAAGGTCTCGACGAGGATCGTCGTCGATCTCTCGGAGAAGCGCGTCACTCTCTATCGCGAGGGCATGAAGGTGCTGAGCGCGCCTGCGGCGATCGGAGCCCCCGCAACGCCGACGCCGACCGGCAGCTTCTACGTCAACCAACGGCTCATCCCCGTTGACCGGAGCGGGCCGTTCGGACCGGGCGCGGTGGGGATCTCTGCGTTCTCGGACGTGCTCACCGGCTGGACGCAGGGTGGCCCGATCGCCATCCACGGCACCAACGCTCCGTGGTCGATCGGCAGGGCCGTCTCGAACGGCTGCATCCGGATTCCGAATTCGATGCTGAGGCAGGTCTTCGCGCAGGCGTTGAACGGAACCCCGGTGCTGATCCGCCGTTAGGGCAAGCGCAGAAGCGCCCAGAGGCCGCCGTGATCCGAGGGCCACAAGCCGGAGATCCGCTCGCCCGGGCTTTGGCCGACGATTCCGGCGTTCACGGCCCTGAAGCCGTTGCGGAGCAGGACGTAGTCGATCCGGCTGTAAAAGGGTCCGCCGAGCTCGCGCAGATCGTCTCCGTGGCAGCACGTCAGGCCGATCTCGTCAGGGTGCGCTTCCGGCCATGCGTCCTGGAACCCGGCCGCGAGCAGGTTCGCGCGCGTCGGCGTTCCCGTGCCGTCCGCCCGGGAGTTGAGGTCGCCGAGGAGAACCGTGGGCAGCTTGGTCTGCGCCGGTCCCGCTGCGAGTTCCTGTCCTTGCGCAACCTGAGACGCGTCGTTGAACGATTCGAGATGCGTCGTGATCACACGGAATGTGCGGCCCCCGATGGTTGCATCCGCGAGTACCCAGCCACGCTTTGCGATCACGAACCCGCCGAAGAGCGGGGTCGTCGTCGAGTACGAGCCCGTGCTCACCCGCCTGATCTTGATCCTCTTGTCGATGCGGACGAGCAGTCCATCGCGGACGGTGAGGCGGACGTCCATCGTCGGAGGATTGCCGCTCGGCAGTTCCGCATCGGTCTCTGGGCGGATTCCGAGGAATCGGTAGCGCAGCCTGCGCGCGGCGAGAGCCTTGCGCAGCTCGCGCGCATAGTCTAGCGCAACGGTCGTGGCCGGCGTGACGGTGAAATCCGCAGGGGTCTGCGTGCGGTAGAGCGAGAGCTCCTGGAAGCCGACGAAGTCCGGTCGCGCCCTGCCGATCTCGCGCGCTATCGCCTTCGCGCGGGCGGGGAAGTTGTTGGCTTGAACCTGCGCCCAGCCCTTCTCCACTGCCGAGAAGGCCTCGCTCGAGGACTTCGCCTGGACGATCGCGTCGAGGTTCGCACCGAGGTACAGGTTGCGGGTCATCACCCTGAGCGTCAGCGGCGCGCGCTTTGCCTCGCCGGTCGATGCCGTCATGCAGGCGACGAGGGCGACCAGGGCGGCCGCCGCGGCGGCAAGCGCCTTCACGCGAGGAGCGTAGGCACGACGCACGTCCATCGCAACTGGCACGATAGGACGATGGCCAAGCCCAGACAGAAGAACATCGTGGAACGGCTCGCCGATGCCGGCGAGGAGGCGATGCAACGGATCGGCAGCGCTCCGGGCGCGGACAAGGTGCTGGCTGCGCTCGGGTCGTTGCGTGAGCGGGTCGACGAGCTCCAGAAGAGCGTGCGCGGCATCGAGCGCCTGGAGAAGCGGCTCGGCGCGATCGAGCGGCGGCTCGACAAGCTCGAGGGCAAAGGGACGACGGGTCGCAGCCGCAAGACGGCCTCCTCGAAACGTGCGACCGCCCCGCCGAAGCAGTCCACCTAAGGAACGCGTACCCGCAGCGCATGCGGGACGATCTCGAAGCGCGCGGGTGTCGTTCCCGGCTGCTCGCCGTCGAGCTCGACCGGAAGCGGCTCCGGCGCGTCGACGGTGACGGTCGTGCCCCGCAGCAGCTCCGCCCGCGGATGGGGCAGGTGCTTGCCGCGGAACGTCTTCGGCAGCGTCAGAAGCAGGTCGCGCTTCGTCAGGTCGCCGATCAGCAGCACGTCGAAGGCGCCGTCCTCCAGGTCCGCGTCCGGACAGATCTTCATGCCTCCGCCGATGTACGGACCGTTCGAGACGATGACGTCGTGCATGCGGCCTCGACGCGTCTCGCCGTCGACCGAGACGCGGACCTCCGTGTTGCTCCACCGTGCGAACACGGCGAACGTCGCCCAGACGTAGGAGGCCTTTCCGCCGAGCGCCTTCGTCGTGTCGTTCGCACGCTGCGCGATCGCTCCGCTCATACCTGCGCTGGCGACGTTTGCGAACCAAGTCTGGCCTTCGCCGCCCGCCCAGAGACGGTAGGTCGCCCGGCCGAGGTCGATCGTGCGCGTCTTGCCCGTGAGCGCGGCGCCGATCGCGCGGTCGACGTTGCGTGGGATCCCGAGCGACCGCGCGAAGTCCCAGCCGGTCCCGCGGGGAATCAATGCGAGCGCGACGCCCTCACGGCCCGCGATGCCGTTCACGACCTCGCTGACCGACCCATCTCCGCCCACGACCACCAGCAGCTCGGCTCCCTCTTCGGCAGCCCGTCGCGCCAGATCGGTCAGGTCCCCGCGCTCGCCGGATAGAAAGGAATCACCGCTCAGACCCGCCTCCGCCGCCCGACGTGCGATCGCCGGCCACCTGCGCCCGGTCGAGCCGTTAGCCGACGCCGGGTTGACGAGGAAGACGGTTCTCACGTTCTCTTGGCGTGACTTGGACGCGTAGCGTGTCAGTGCTTCTCGTCGGCCGTGACCGTGGCGAGGCCGACCAGCGTCATGCGGTCGACCGCAGCGCGTAGCTCCTCGTCGGTGATCCGTTTGAACTCGCCCTCGACGACGATGTCGCTGACCGTCAGCAAACAGCCGGCCTGGGCGCCGCGCAGCGCCGCCACCGTGAAGAGCGCCGCTGCCTCCATCTCGACCGCAAGCACGCCGCGCTTCGACCAGCGCTCGTACTGATTCTCGTCCGGGTTGTAGAAGACGTCGCTCGAGACGATCGGTCCGACGTGCATCGGCTGGCCGATCTCCTTGGCGGCGTGGACGGCTCCGTGGATCAGGTTCCAGTGCGCGGTCGGGCAATGCGGCTCGTAGCCGACGAGGTGGTCCGCGGTCCGGTCGTCGGCGACGGCCGACAGCGCGACGATGAGGTCGCCCAGCTCGTGGTGTGCCTGTAAGCCGCCGCACGTGCCGACACGAAGCAACCTCTTCACTCCGAGCTGGATCAGCTCCTCGAAGACGATCGTCGCACCGGGGCAGCCCATCCCCGTGCCCTGGACTGAGATCGGCTTGCCCTCGTAGGTGCCCGAATAGCCGAGCAGCCCGCGCTCCGAGTTCCGTTGGACGACATCGTCGAAGTAGGTCTCGGCGATGTACTTCGCCCGAAGGGGGTCGCCGGGGAGGAGGCACGCTTCCCCGTATTCGCCGGGCTCGGCGCGAATGTGGATCGGCATGGCTGCGCAGCCTAACCCAGGGCTTCGCTTGCGATGCCCTTAGGAGGATGCCGGGCTTTGCCCGATATCCGATAACCCGCGTTCTGCATTGACGTGCTGCCGGTCTGCACGCGATTTCACTGTGCGACGATTCACGCCGTGTCAGATGCGATCGAGCCGCGGCTGGACCAGATCCTCGACTTCTGCGCGGAGGATCCAGTCGAGCGTGTGTTCCTCGAGGACGTCGCACGACGGCGGCTGGGTCGCTTCACGGCGTTTGCCGACGACGACCGGCTGACCGCCCTCTGTCACGTCGGTGCGAACGTCGTGCCGTCCGGCGCAGCCTGCGGCCGCTTCGCCGAGGCCGCAAGCCGCGGGCGTGCACGCATGATCATCGGCGACGAGCGGGCCGTCGACGAGCTGTGGGCGCAGCTCGCCCGTTACGTGCCGAGCCCGCGGGACGACCGGCCTGGACAACCGGTCTATGCGATCTCCGAGCCGCCCGAGCCCGGGCGATCCCAGTTGCGCCTGGCAAGCGACGACGACTTCGAGTTGCTGCTGCCCGCATGCGCCGCCGCGCACGAGGAGGAGATCGGGATCGATCCGATGGCTCGTGACGCGGACGGGTTCCGCTGGCGCACGAAGTCGCAGATCGAGGAGGGCCGCTCGTGGGTGTGGCTGGACGGCGAGACGATCCTCTTCAAGGCTGAGGCCTCTGCCTGGACGCCGCGCGCCGTGCAGGTGCAGCAGGTCTGGGTCGATCCGCCCGAGCGGAACAAGGGGTATGCCCAGCGTGGAATGCGCGACCTCTGTCGTCTGCTGCTGGAGCGAGTGCCGACCGTCTGCCTCTTCGTTCGGCCCGAGAACGGGCCGGCAATCCGCGTCTACGAGGGAATCGGGATGCTGCGCGCGGGGTCGTACCGGTCGTTGATCTTCTGACCTCTGCCCCAAACGGGTGATGGAGCCCTGCCCGCCCATGCGCCGAAAAGAGGGGCGTGAAGCCCCGCATCACTGCGGCCGCGGGA
>VAWR01000187.1 GCA_005885245.1 Actinomycetota bacterium
CCGGCGCGTGGGGGTACGAGCGCGGACACTACGACGTGTCGATGGCCTGCGGGGAACGGGTGCTGCTGCCGAAGGTGCGGGAGACCCCGGCCGATGCACTCGTGGTCACGGCGGGCTTCTCCTGCCGGTCTCAGGTCGAGCAGGCCACGGACCGGCGCGCTCTGCACGTCGCGCAGGTGATCCAGCTGGCCAGCGACCATGGGGCGGCCGGTCCGGCCGGTCCGTTCCCCGAACGGTCCGTGGCCGGAAAGCCGCGTGCGACCACAGGTCGTCGCGCGACGGCGATTGCAGGTCTCACCGCCGCCGGCATTGCCGGCCTCGCTTACGCGAGCCGACCCAGGAGGACGCCGAAGAGCGTGTGGCGGTAGGTCGCCTGCGCGAAGGCACGCGGGCTCGTGAGGAGCTCCCGATCGACCACCACGATCAACGGCCACAGTGCAACGTGCTCGGCGAGCGCCAGCCCGAGCGCCAACCGGCGTTGATCCACGTCGACGCGCCGCCGCACCGCGTCGAACGCGAGTCCGAACAACGCACCGTTGGCGGCATGGACTGCGAAGCCGACCGAGCGCCGTCCGCGACCGAGAAACTCGACGTCCGAGTAGGCGCAGCCGAACACACGCCGGTCGAGCGGCTCTTGCAGGCCCCAGACGACTGCGGCCAAGGCTCCCGCAGCGGCGGCACGAACGCGACGCGACATACCCTTCGCAGCATGCCCGAAGGGGACGCCCTTCACCGCGCCGCACGCCGCCTGCAGGTCCTGGTCGGACAGCAGCTCGAGGTCGAGACCCCGCATCCGCGCGCCGCGGTGAAGCAGCTCGCGCCGCGCCTCGACGGCCGCCGGCTGGAGAGCGTCGAGGCGATCGGTAAGAACCTGCTGCTGCACTTCGAAGGCGGCCTCGTCGTCCGCAGCCACCTGCGGATGAAGGGACGCTGGCGCGTCTTCCGTCGCGACACACCCATCTTGGGGCAGCCATGGCTCGTGCTGCGAGGCGAGAAGTACGTCGGCGCGATGTTCAACGGTGCCGTCCTCGAGCTCGACCGCGGCGTCACGCGACGACTCGGCCCCGACATCCTCAGCGAGCCGCCCGACTACGACGCGATGCTTCGTCGCCTTCGCGCGCAAGACCAACAACGGCAGGTCGGCGACGCTCTGCTCGACCAGCGCCTCGTGGCCGGGATCGGCAACCTCTGGAAGGCCGAGTCGCTCTGGCAGGCGCGCGTGTCGCCCTGGCGCCCTCTCGCCGACGTGTCCGACGGGGAGCTCCGCACGACGCTGGAGGAGGCGCATCGCCTCATGCGCGGCCGCCTCGACGGGGTGCCAGGCACGGGACAGGTCTATCGCCGCAAAGGCCGTCCGTGCCCCCGCTGCGGCGCCGCGATTCGCTCGTGGCCGCAGGGGGACGGAGCCCGCATGGCCTACTGGTGTCCGGCGTGTCAGAAAGGAGAGGAACCGAAGACGGCGTAAGCGCAGTCGTGATCGTGCGCGCTCCGCAGCTCTTCGAGACTCTCCAGGCCTTCGCGCTCGGTTCCTTCCGCGCGCTGCTGCAGGAGCTCGAGCGCGGCGCCGACCTTCCCTTCGCTTTCGAGGAGCACAGCTCCTACGACCGCCCGGCGCTCTACGAATACCGGCCGCTCGTCAAGCCGTTCATCGAGACGCATGCGCACGCGCTACGCCGGCGACCTGACGCTGAGCTTGCCGTGGAGGAGCTCAAGCGCACGCCGGCCGCCGCCATCTTCGCGCGCGCACACGCGGGGCCGCGCGCCGACGAGCACGAGGCCCTCTTCGGCAGCGTCCTGCTCCCACTGCTGATGAGCACGGCCGAGCTGTGCGGCGGCTTCGACTGGGACGACGCCGCGTTCGCGCGCGCCTACGTGGAGCTCGAGAACGCGCTGTTCGGGGAAGGCCATCAGTACGGCGCGGTCGCACCGGTGATCGGGCTCACCACCGGCGGCGCGACGATCGAGCTCGGCAACGGAATCCGCATCCGCACGGCGGCCACGGGCGAGTTCGCGAAGCTCTGGCCGGAAGCGAACGGGCTCCTGCCGATGGACTTCGGGCGCGAGCCCGACCGGCTCTGCGTGCTCGAGCTCGAGCGCTCGCTCGAATCGGGAGCGACCGAGCCGCCCGATGCGCCGGGCGAGCTCGCCGACGCCGTTACCGCGATCCGGCTCGCGACCTCCGCTCCCGCCGCCGCGGGACCGGTCCTCTTCGAACGGCTCGACTGGCGCCCATACGGGATCCGCCCCGTTCTTCCGATCGCCGCGACGCAGCCTGGAGGCGAACCGACGAGGCTCGACTCGTTCCGGGCCGGCCTTGCGGCCGAGCTGCTCCCGCGGCTCGCGCTCGCGGACACTGATCCGGACCTCGGTGAGGCGCTCGACCGCTGGGAGCTCTCGCTGTTCCAGGACGGGCCGTTCCAGGCGGAGCAGCTGCGGGAGTCGCTGTCGGCGCTTCTCGGCGGCACGGATGGCCTCTGGGCGGCGGCAGTGCGCGGCGCGATTCTCCTCGGCGATACACCGCGCGCCCGGGCCGAGCTACAGAGCCGCCTCACCGCCGACCCCGACGCCGATGTCGTCCGTCGGGCACTCGTCGCGACCCTCGCGCACGGCGATCGGGCGAAGCTCGTTGCCTCCCTCGACGAATCGATTCTGGGCTTGCGGCCGCGCCCTGTCGCCGGCGTCGAGCTCCGTGCAGCGGAGACTGGTTAGCTCGCGGTAAGAAGACCGTATTCCGGCGCAAAGTGGCGCGTTTCGTCGGGCTACCGTCGTCCTCATGGACGAGGCCCGCGCGGTGCTGGCCCGGCTCGACCGGATCGAAGAGCTCGAACGCGAGGGCGCACCCCCCGGCGTCCTGCTCGAGGAGCTGCGCGGCCTCGTCCACGAGGCCGAGGCCTGGGCGAAGCTGGAAGGAGACGAACGTGCGCGCAAGGCGGTAGACGACTGCGACGCGGCTCTTGCCCAACCCGTGTCCTAGAGTCCCGGCGTGGGTATCGCGCACCTGGACGAGGTCAAGAAGCGGCGCAACGAGCGAGGCCAGATGGCCGGCACCTGGTCCAATCTCGGCGTGGCCGCCGGGACCTCGCGCGCCGGCGCGAGCCGGATCGAGCTCGCACCCGGCGAGCAGCCGACGCCGCCGCACGTCCACGGGCAGGCGGAGGAGATCTTCTACGTCCTCGCCGGTTCCGGACTGACGTTGCTCGACGACGACGCGTACGAGATTCGTGCCGGCGACTGCATCGTTTACCGGAATCTGCACGAGGAGCACACGATCCGCGCCGGCGACGACGGTCTCGACGTGGTCGCGTTCGGCGAGCGCGAAGACCTGCCGGCGGGCGAGCTGCCGCGCGGTCGCAGCATGTGGTCGAGCACGGGCTACATCGAGGTCCAGGAAGGGCATCCGTGGGACCGTGAGCCCGAGCTCGTCTGGCCCGAGCCGAAGACCGAGCGGTCACCGGTGATCGTTGCGACGAGTGACGTCGAGCCGGACGTCCGCGGCGGGCGGCGCCGGCGCGACCTCGGCGGCGCAGGCGGATCCAGATGGACCGGCCTCAAGCACCTCGAACTCGATCCGGGCACCCTCTCAGGCCCGCCGCATTGTCATTCCGCCGAGGAGGAGATCTTCGTCGTGCTGGACGGAGAAGGGACTTTGGAGCTGATCGGCCACGAAACCGAGTCGCATCCGGTGCGACAGGGCTCGGTCGTCGCACGTCCGCCCGGCACCGGAGTCGCGCACGCGTTCGAGGCGGGGGAGCCCGGCCTGACCCTGATCGCCTGGGGCACCCGCGATCCGAACGACATCTGCTGGTATCCGCGCTCGAAGAAGAT
>VAWR01000126.1 GCA_005885245.1 Actinomycetota bacterium
GACCGACACCGTTTTGCCGAGTACCGCACCCATGAAGAGCGCGAGCTTGAGGTCGCCCATGCCCATCCCGGCCGGGTAGGCGAGCGCGGCTGCGAACAGGAAGCCCGAGGCACCGAGCGCTGCGAGCGCCCATTCGGGACTGAGGTCGCGCAGCATGTTGGCGACGAGCACGACGACGGTGGCCGGCAGCACGATCCGGTTCGGGATGATGCGATGCTCGAGGTCGATCGCGGAGACTGCGACGAGGACGGCGCAGAAGAACGCGGCGATCGCAGCCTCGGCCGTGAGCCCGAAGGCGAGCACGCAGCCCGCGAGGAGCAGCGCCGTGATCAGCTCCACGGCCGGATAGACGACCGGGATGCGGGACCGGCAGTTCCGGCAACGGCCACGCAGCACGAGGTACGACACCAACGGGATGTTGTCGAGGGCACGGATCTCCTGCCCACACGACATGCAGGCCGAGCGCGGACGAACGATCGACCGCCGCAGCGGGACACGGGCGGCGACGACGTTCAGGAAGCTGCCAAGTGCTAGTCCCGGCGCGAGGACGACCGCTGCGAGGGCAAAGTCCACGCTGCCCCTATCGGCAGTCCGCGTCCCTGGGTTGAGGGAGGCGCGTAGCGCCCGTCCGCGAAGCGGACCAGTGGAAGGGGTCTGGGGGAACCGGGAGGTTCCCCCGGGAGCGAGCCCGTTGAGACCGTGCTAGCCGCCGGTTACCTGAGGCAGCTGCGCAAGCGCGTAGACGGTGGGGTTCCCAGGCATGCCCACCGGGACGAAGGTGAAGCCGCTGAACGTCGACGACGAAGACTGGCCGAGGATGACCGTCGAACCGTCGAGCGGCCCGTCCACGGTTGCCGTTGTCCCGATGTCGACGATGTTCGTCGCATACACAGCGCCCTCGAAGTACGAGCTGACGAACTGGATGCCGTCTCCGCCGGGAACCTGGTTGTCGGCGGCGACCGAACCGTTGCCGTTGACGACGAAGCCGAGCAGGTCCTTGGTCGAATCCCAGCTGGAGAAGGTGCACGAGGCTCCCGCGCTGTAGCCGCAGACCTGTGTGTTCTTCACCAGCACGCTGCCGGACGTGTAGATCGTCGCCTGTCCCTTGTAGCGGACGATCCCGCCGATGTCGATCTTGGCGCTGCCGTCGATGAAGATCGTGCCGAGAATGGTGAGCGTCTTGTTCGGATAGTCCCAGGAGAGTTCTCCTCCGACCGTCTTGCACATGTACGAGCTCCCGGGCGTCAGGTTCGCGATGCCCTGGTTGTCGTTCTTGTAGGCGAGCTTGTTCGCGTCCGTGTCGCTCGCGACGCCGACCGGGTTGTCGAAGGCGAAGGAGGGGTTCGGCGGATCGCCGGCCTGCGGCGCGGCGCAGGCGTAATACGGTCCGGGGCTGCCGTTCAGGTACCAGTCGTTCCACTGGACGGTCGGCGCCGTCACGGCCGGCGGCGTCGCGTCGAGGATCGTCGCCCAGACGTTGTCCTTGGTCCCCGCCCCCCCGCCGGCGCCGTAGACGCACGGGTTGTGCAGCGACTGAGCTTTGTAGCGGCAACCCTTGCCGATATGGGCCTCGTTGACGTCCGCACCGGCTGCGCCCACCTGGTTGTTGGTCGCCTGGAGATCCAATGACCCCTTGACGATGAGTGGGCCCTTGCTGATCTTGGCGGTGTTCTGCAGGCAGAGGTTGCCCATCACGTAGAGCGGCGCGGTCACGTTGACGCTGTTGGCGAGGGTCATGTCGCAGCCGCTGAGCGCCACCCCGCTGCCGGGAGCGCGAGAGAAGATGTAGTTCCACGAGGGGTTGTTCAGCGGCTGCGTCGTGACCGGAACCACGGGAATGGTCGCACGGAGAGTCTTCTGGTAGTCCGCGCCGCCGTAGGGGTTGCGGACATAGCCGGTCGAAAAGAGGTCCCAGTACGCGGTCCCGGCCGCGGCATTTTGGTACAGGGTGCCGTACCAGATGACCTTCCCTGAGGAATAGGTGTCGGTGTGCTTGCACGGAAGTGTGGGCAGGCTGCCGCTGTCGGTGCAGAAGACGTATTTGTCGAGCGCGTTGTTCGTCGGCAGTCGCAGCACCGACATCGCGTTGTTGACTCCCGCCTCGGCGAGGTCGTAGGCGGACGCCCTGCCGCCGCTCATCGTGGCATTCCGCTGATTCGAGCTCGCAGCCTCGATGACGGTGACGACCGTCATGCTCAACACGACGGTCACACCGAGCGCTATCACCAGGGCAAACCCTTGCTCCGCTCCAAAGAGCTGCCGCAGTCTCTTCATCTCAGATCCTCGTGCTGTTTCTCAGATAGATGGTGTCGGTGAGCTCGTACTGGTCGATCGTGCTCCCCTTGAGGCTGACCGGGAAGTCGAGCTGGAGCGAGGCGAGGCAGCCGCAGCCGCTCGCGTGCGCGAACGCGGGAAAGACGTTGGGGGTCGTCAGGTAGTCGGCGTACTTGATCCCACTCGAGCTGCACGTCGTCCCGCTCTGCCTGTACACCGCATAGCGATTCGTCGAACCGCTCACCGCGACGGTGCACCAACTGACGTCGCCGCCGCAGCCAGAGGGCAGCTTGAGCGTCACCGAGTTGGTCGCAAAGGGGGTGACGTCGGTCGCGCAGTGAATGTCCCTACGAATCTTGTCCATGGCGAGACGCGTGTTCAGCTGCGCTCGAAAGCGGCTGTCCTGTTCGTTCTGGGCCTTCGAGCCCGCGACGAACACGGTCGTGATGCCGGCGAAGACGACGCTCATGATCATCATCACCGTGAGCATCTCGACCAGGCTGTAACCCGCCTCTCCCCTGAGGCGCAAGCTGCGCAGTCGTCCTCTCACTTCGTCCTCGCTTCGACCTCCGCGAGCGCTCTGCGGGCGACGAGCTCGCTCTTCTTGCCGATGCCCCAACGCCGTGCCGCGACCTGGTCAGCCGCGATCAGCTCACGGAGCGCCTCTGCCCCGTGCCACCAGCCGAAAGACGCGCCGGTGACGATCCAGGCGTGCTGGAAGAGGAAGTGGCGGACCCTTGCCGAGGTCGGCTTGGGGTGAGCGGCGATCCACGAGGAGAGCAGCCGCGCGCGCTGCGGGAGCGGCATTTCCTTCAGCGGCTCCTTCGGGGCGTTCGCGAGGACGAACGCAGTGGGCCGCGTTGTCGGGGCGGCGACCTTCACCGCTGTCTTCTTCGGAACGACGGTCTTCTTCTGCGCGCCTTTCGGGGTGATCGGAGCCGGGGCGAGAGCTGTGGCGGGCCTGGGTAGCGCGATCGGCTCGAGGGCGGTGCCGAGGTACGGGGAGACGTCCTCCGGCTCGCCCTTCTCGGCATAGGCGGTGCGCGCGAGCGTGACTGTGATCGTCGGCGCGCCGGTATCTCGGACCCGAGTACCGGCAGCGGGGGACTGGCCGGCGACCTTGTTCGCGGCGTAGCCGTGGACGCCACCGGTGACGCGCCAGGCAAACCCAGTGTCCTCGAGCGTGCCCTTGGCGAAAACGAATGCCTGACCCGCCACGTCGGGAACGACCAGGGTGGGTGCCGTCACGGGCGCGGGCGACCCTTTGGGCACGGCCGTCAGGCGCTTGGCTGCGCCAACGGCCAGGGTCGCGCTGGCGAGCAGCAGGACCACGCCGACGACGGCAAGGCGCGGCAAGCGTTGGGCTATCCGCAGAGCCATAGATGTGGCGTCGGCAGAAAACCGCTTGAACTCAAGCCCCACCACGGGTGAAGCCGATCACGCCGTCACTCGAACTAGGGATGACCGAGAAGACGCGTGCGGGGACGGGCGTCGCGTCCGGCAACTCGAGCGGCGTCGGAGCGTCCTGCCACCGGAAGGCCTTGCCGGCGAAGCTCTGGAACCAAGGCTGGTTCTGCGGAAATTCCGTGGGTGGTTGGAGCTGGAGGTGGAGATGGGGTCCCGTGGCGTGGCCGGTAGAGCCGACCAGTCCGACCTGTGTCCCGGCTGCGAGAGAGACGCCGTCCGTCACCGAGGGTTCCTCGAAGGCGAGGTGGCAGTAGGTCCAGACCAGGCCGTCTTCGGTGCGGATGGTGAGGCCGATGCCGCAGCGGGGATCCGGGTTGTGCCAGGCGTTGAGCACCACCGCGTTCGAGATCGCGTAGACGGGAGAACCCGCCGGCGCGGCGATGTCCGCCGCCGGGTAGTCGTGGTGCGTGTGCGCAACCGAGACGAGCTGCGGGCCGCCGCCGACCGGGAACACGTAATGACTCTGGTACGAGGGTGCGCCCATCAGGGTCCCCACCCCCTGCGCGAAGGACGGCGCCTGCGCGCTCTGGCTCGCGGTTGTGAGTGAGGTCTGCGCCTGTTCGAGGCTCCGCCGCGCAGCGGCGGTAGCCGCGCGCAGTGCGTCGAGGCGAGCATCGAACAGGACTGCCCGGCGCTCCGCCGCGAGGCGGTCCGAGAGGAGAGCCGCGGACTCCACGTTCGCGTGCAGCCGTCGGGCGACCTCGAGGTACAGCAGCTCACGAGACCGCGCGCTCACAAGCGCCGCGCTGGCGCGGACGACCTGCCGGCGTGCTGCGTCCAGCCTCACCTGCACCTGCTGGAGATCGGCTGTCTGCGTCAGGCCACCCTGGCCGTAGACGTTGGCGAGATCGAGCACTTCGCGCACGTACCAATCGGCGTGGTTGTAAGAGAAGACGGCGCGTGAGATGTCGCTCTGGCCGCCGGCCGCAGCGAGGTAGCGCGCGGCGGCGAAGATCGCGTCTGCCGCGTTCCACGGATCGGCGATCCCGTTGCCGTCGGCGTCGACACCCCAGCGAAGCCAGGTGGACGGCATGAACTGCATCCAGCCGACCGCGCCGGCGGAGCTCGGACCCATGTTCCCCCCGAAGTTCGACTCGATCTTGTTGATCGCGGCCAGCACCTGCCAGGGGACGCCGTACGTGGACCCGGCCCGCTCCCAGAGCAGGTGTAGGCTCGAAAGGGGCAGCTGCTGGGGATTCGCGGGGGGTGTCGTGAACGAGACGGGGATCGAGATCGAGCCCGGCACGTTCGGCGTCCTGGCGCTCGGTAACGAGACGCCCGGGCTTCCTTGGGGCGCCGATGAGACGGAGAAGCCGAGAACGGGTGGACCGGCCGCTCGCGCAGTACCCGCGAGCAAGGCGAGGCCGGTGGCCGCAACGACCAGGAGGCGCATCACTCGGCTTGGGCGAGCCGCAAGGCCGGTAGCTCTTGTTCTTCCGCGACGGCCTTCTTTTCTTCTTCCACCCGCCTGTCCTCGGCCCTGACGTTCGCGGACTTCTGCTTCAGCGCACGCTCGAGCGCGACGATGAAGTCATGCCGGTTGGTCGCCGCATTGGCTGCGATTTCCTGGTCGACGTTCTCCGCGACGACGAGGTCGAGCAAGGCCTGACTGAACGACTGCATGTCGAAGAACGCGCCCTCTTCGATGGCGTCGGTGATCGACTCGGGCTGGTTGTCACGGATGAGATCGGCGATGCGGGAGTTGGTCACCATCACCTCGACCGCCGCGATCCGGCCGCCCGCGATCCGGGGCAGCAGCCGCTGGCTGACGATCCCGCGCAGCGCGCCGGCCATGATCGAGCGGATCATCTGCTGCTTCCCGGCAGGGAAGAACTCGACCATCCGGCCGATCGTCTCGGCCGCATCAACCGTGTGCATCGTCGAAAGAACGAGGTGACCGGACTCGGCGGCCTGCAGGGCTGTCTGTGCGGTCTCTGCGTCACGCAGCTCGCCGATCAGGATCACGTCCGGGTCCTGGCGGAGCGCTCGGCGGAGCGCCTGCGTGAAATCGGTGGTGTCCAGCCCGACCTCGCGCTGGTTGACGATGCACGAGTGGTCGCTGTGGAGGATCTCGATCGGATCTTCGATCGTGACGATGTGCTGCTGTCGCGACCGGTTGATGTGGTCGATCATCGCGGCGAGCGTCGTCGTCTTTCCCGACCCGGTCGCGCCGGTGACGAGCACGAGGCCTCGGTGCTCGTCGGCCAGACGGCGAACGCCCTGAGGCATGTGCAGTGCCTCGAAGTTCGGGACGTTCTTCGGAATCACTCGCAACGCGATCGACACGTGGCCCCGCTGCCGGAACGCATTGACACGGAAACGCGGCAGATCCTCGTCCTGATAGGCGATGTCGACGTCGCCTGTCTGCTTGAACGCCTCGAGCCGTTCAGGTGAGCCTTTGCCGAGGACCTCCACGACCGCCTCCACGTCTCGATCCGTCACGATCGAGTACTCCTCGAGCGGTCCGAGCGCACCGTCGCGGCGCAGAATCGGCGGGATTCCGACCTTCAGATGGATGTCGCTGGCGCCGAGCTCGACGGCGCGCCTGAGCAGGGGATTGAGTTCCATGATGGACACACCTGCATCGGCATGTCCTCCGACGCGCTTTAGGCTGGGGCCGTGCGCGCGGTTCCGGCCAAGCGGGCCAGGCCCTCGATCGCCTTCATGGCCCGGCGGCCGGTGCCCTTGGCTTCACCGGGGTGCGCCACCTCGCCGAGGAGGAGCTTCTCGAGGACCCGCCAGGTGACGGGCAGGCGCATGATCGCGAACACGCTGCGCGGGAACCGATCGAGCGCGATCTTCGCGCCCCAGCCCGCGGCCGCAAGCGGGTCCAGCTCTGCGTGGACCGCGGCGGCATAGGGCTCGAGCCCGTCGGCACGTCCTTCGAGCAGCGCCAGAGTGTGCTCGGCGGCGAGCCGTGAGGTGAAGAGCGCTTCGTAGATCCCGTCGCCCGAGACCGGATCCACGGCGCCGGCAGCGTCGCCTGCAACGAGTGCTCGGCCGCGCGCGAGCAAGGTCGGCGGACGGCGCATCGGCAGGCGGTGGCCGCGTATATCCGTGAGTCGGCGGAGTTCGATCCCGTGCTGTTCGCAGAGAACGCGGAGATGCCGCCGCAGGTTTGGTCCCTCCTCGCCCCAGCCGCCGACGCCGACGTTCACATGGTCCGCCTTGGGAAAGATCCAGCCATAGCCACCGGGGACCGTCGCGAGCTCGAGCAGGAGCAAACCGCGCCAGTCTCCGGCTGGAAGCTCGGCGTAGGACAGGTTGCCTTCGAGCGCGACGCCGTTGACGATCCCGCCGCCCAGCCCGAGCGAGCGCGCAGTGATCCCGTTGGCGCCGTCGGCCCCGATCAAGGCATCGACCTCGACCGTTTCGCCGTCGACGACGAGCTGCGTCTCTGACTCCACCACCACGCGCACGCCGTCCCGGAAAGTCGCGCCGGCCTCGACCGCGCGCTCGACCATGAACTCGTCGAGGCGTCGGCGCTGCGTCATCAGGCAGAGCACCCTGGACGACTCGCGCTCCATCACCGGGCCATAGCGCAGCCGGCACCGAACCCGTGTGATCCGGTCTTCGACGACCGGCTCGACGGAGAAGGGAAGCTGCCCGACGGCGCGCGTCGTCAGCCCGCCGCCGCAGGGCTTGTCGCGGGGGAACTTCGCCTTGTCCACCAGTAACACGCGCGCGCGTGCGCGCGCGAGGCGGTAGGCCGCTGTCGAGCCAGCGGGGCCTGCACCGACGATCGCCACGTCAAACCGCTGCACAACCCAAAGCTACAATGCCGACCACCCGGGGGTGTGCCCGAGTGGCCAAAGGGAACGGGCTGTAAACCCGTCGGCTCAGCCTACGGAGGTTCGAATCCTCCCGCCCCCACTCCGCCGGGAAGTCCGGCCGCGCTTCTCGCGGCCATGATGACTTCCCGGCGATCGGGTTTCGATCCGTTGCCGCAGTGGACACGACGGGCAAAGCCCGCCGCGTCGGCGGATTAATGCCCATCCGATCTCGCGCTTGAAGGCGCCGAGGGCGCCGGCACGCACCAACCGGACGCGCATGTCCTGCTCGACTCGATCCCGCTTCGCGCGCGGTTGTTGTCGCTGCTCTTGCTTGACCCTGGCCTTTAGGGCAACAATCCGCTCAGGATCCCCGACTCTGGAGGTGGTGAATGGCTGCCCGTGCAGACGAGCGGGTGATGTTGTCGGAGCGTGTCGCTCCCGGAATGCTGCCGAGGGTTCTGAACTCCCTGGACATGACGATCATCTTCGTCGCGATCGTCCTGTTCATCGTGAACGCGTCGGCGATCCAGCGGGCCGGCCCGGCGGCGTACACGTTTTGGATACTCGGCTTCCTCGCCTTCCTGATTCCCGGCGCACTGGTGACGGCACAACTGGGACTGATGTTCCCGCAGGAGGGCTCGCTCTACGTCTGGACCCAGAAGGCGCTGGGACCGTTCTGGGGCTTCTTCGCCGGCTTCTGCGCCTGGTGGCCAGGGATTCTCGTCATGGCTGCCACCGGCGACGCCGTCGTGTCGATCTGGCAGTTCATCGACACCGGCGGCTTGCCCAAGAACTGGGAGCAGGGCTTGGTGATTCTCGCCGTGTTGTGGTTCTCGGCCGTCCTCTCGGTGATGCGGCTCCGCATGACGCAGAACTATGCGAACGTCGCCGTGATCTTCTACGGCGCGGCGATCTTCGTGATCGGGCTCGCCGGGATCCTGTGGCTGATCGGCGACGGCCACTCGGCAACCGGCGGCTTCGGGACGTTCGACAACTGGGTGCCGCACGGAGGGACGTGGACGCTGTTCGGCCTCGTGATCCTGGCGCTGCTGGGGATCGAGGTGCCGTTGAACATGGGCGTCGAGATCGTGAACATGCGCTCGATCAAGAGGTACCTGTTCTGGGGCTCGATCGTGGTGATGGTCGGGTATCTGTGGGCGACGTTCGGAACGATGACGAACCTGCCGGCATCGAAGAGCACCGGAGGCCTCTCCGACATTTTCGCGGCGGTGCAGAACGGGTTCTGGGGATCGCACACGTGGGCCGTGATCATCGCGCTGGTCGCATTGTGGTTCTTCGTCTCGAACACGGTCGTGTACAACTACTCGTTTAGCCGGCTGCTGTTCGTGTCCGGCCTCGAGCGGCGAATGCCGGCGGCGCTGGGACGGGTCAATGAGAAGACCAGGGTGCCCGTGACGGCGATCCTCGTGCAGACGATCCTTGCGTCCGCCGTTACGGTCGCCGCGTTCGGCCCGTGGTTCGGCAGCGGCAACACGAGCAAGATCTTCTGGATGCTCCAGGCCGCGGTCACGGTGATCTGGTGCATCTCGATGGTGCTCTTGTTCGCCGACATCTACCTCGTGAAGCGCGCGTTTCCGGAGAAGTTCGAGGAGGTGCGAGTCGCACCGACCCCGGTGCTCTTCGCGTGCGGGCTCGTCGGGATCGGCGCGTCCATCCTCGGGGCTGTTGTGACGTTCAAGACGCCGTGGGTGACGCAGTGGACGACACACAGCTGGCGCGTCTGGCTCGCGATCCTCGTCGGCGTCTCGGCGCTCGTCGCGATCGCGATCTACTCCATCAGCGAGTACACGCACCGACGCGAAGTCCCGACACCGACCCCGACGCCAGCGGGGTAGTGGAGGCGCGTGACGTCGTAAAGCAGGCGGACGAGGCGGGTCTCCGCCTCGTCCGCTTTCTGTGGTGTGGGAACGACGGCACCGTTCGCGCGAAGGCGAGCTCGCTGCACGGGCTCGAAGGCCGGATCCGCAGCGGCATCGGCCTCACCGTCGCCATGCAGGCCATGAACTCGCTCGACCAGCTGCAGCCGGTCGAGGGAATGGGACCCGTCGGCGAGATTCGCCTCGTCCCCGATCCGGAAACCTTCCGCGTCTTGCCGTACGCGCCGCGCACGGGCGCGATGCTCGTCGACCAGGTGCAGCTGGACGGCGAACCGGCGCCCGTCTCCCAGCGGACGTTCCTGACGCGGATGGAGGAGCGGCTCGCGGAGCGCGGAACCAGGCTCGAGGCGGCGTTCGAAAACGAGTTCTCGCTTGCGACGAAGGTGGACGGAGCCTTCGTCCCGATCGACTCCGGCCTGTGCTTCTCGACGATCAGCGCGACGGCGGCGCAGGGCTACATCGAGGAGCTCGCCGGCGCGCTCGATGCCCAGCGGATCGTCCTGGAGCAGTACTACTCGGAGCTCGGCCACGGCCAGCACGAGATCTCGACGCAGCATGCTCCTGCGCTCCGCGCGGCGGACGAGCAGCTGCTCGTGCGCGAGACGATCCGCGGCGTCGCCGCCCGGCACGGGCTGGTCGCGTCGCTGGCGCCGAAGCCGTGGCCGGAGAACGCCGGCAACGGCGGGCACATCCACTTCTCGCTGTGGGACGACGACGCCAACTGGAATCGGTTCCACGACGAGTCCGCGGCCGACCGGCTGTCCGCAGAAGCACGTTCGTTCATCGCCGGCGTGCTCGCGCATCTTCCCGGTCTGTGCGGCCTGACGGCGCCGAGCTTCAACTCCTACCACCGGATCCTGCCGCAGTACTGGGCCGGCGCCTTCGCCTGCTGGGGTCATGACAATCGCGAGGCGCCTCTGCGCGTTCCATCCGTGTTCTGGGGGATGGAGGAAGCGTCGACGAACGTCGAGCTGAAGGCGGCGGACGCGAGCTCGAACCCCTACCTCGCCGTCGGCGGCCTGATCGCCGCCGGTCTCGACGGGCTCGAGCGCGGTCTCGAGCCGCCCGAGCCAGTCGAGGTCGATCCGGCGACGATCGACGAGCGAGAGCGCGCGGAGCGCGGGATCATCCGCCTACCGGCGACGCAGGAGGAAGCGCTTGACGCCCTCGAAGGCGACAGGGTGCTGATCGGCGCGCTCGGTCCGGTGCTCGCGCAGTCCTACCTGGCCGTCCGCCGCTCCGAGTGGGCGGCCTATTCCGCGGGAGACGAGGCATTCGAGCAGCAGGGCCACTTCTTGAAGTACTGAGCACGGTCGGCCTCGTCGACCATCACGCGCACGGCGTCTATCTCGAGCCGCCCGCGACCATCGACGAGTTCCGCGGCCTCTTCTCGGAGAGCCCAGACCCGCGGCAATGGCCGCACATCGCAACCGGGCTCACGTACCGGCGCGCGCTGAGCGAGCTCGCCGAGTTCTTCGGGTGCGCGTCGACCGAGGAAGCCGTGTACGAGTACCGGCTGGTTGCCGATCCGGCGGACTACGCGTCGTCGCTGCTGCGTGCCACGGGGACGGAGACGCTGCTCGTCGACGACGGCTTTCCGCCGCCGGGAGCGGGAACGGACTGGCGCAGGCTGGGTGAGCTTGCCGGTTGCGACGCGCGGCCGGTACTTCGGATCGAGCGGGTGGCGGAAGCCGGTGGGATCGAGGCGGTGCGCGCCGAGGTCGCTGCAGCCCGAGAAAACGGATTTGCCGGACTGAAGACGATCTCCGCGTACCGCACCGGCCTCGAGCTGGAGCGGATCCACGACTTCGTCCTGGCGGCGTTCGAGGCGAACGAGTCGACGGGCTCGGCGCTTCCCGTCCAGATCCATTGCGGATTCGGCGACTGGGATCTTTATCTTCCCCGCGCGGATCCGGGCCATCTGAAGCCGCTGATCGAACGCTTCCGCGAGACGCCGTTCGTGCTGCTGCATTGTTACCCCTTCGTCCGTGAAGCAGGCTGGCTCGCGCACGTGTACGGGAATGTGTGGTTCGACCTGTCGCTGACGATCCCGCACGTCTCGCGGCCGGAGGAGATGGTGAGGCAGGCGCTCGAGCTCGCGCCGGTCTCGAAGCTTCTGTACGCGTCCGACGCGGCGCGGACGCCGGAGCTGTACTACCTCGCTGCGAAGTGGTGGCGCGAGGCGCTGGCGACGGTGCTGACGCAGGTGCTTTCCGCCGACGAAGCCGAGACAGCTGCGCGGCAGATCCTGCGGGAGAACGCCGCAGCGCTCTATCCGTTCTAGGCGTTCGCCTCTGCCTCGGCGAGAAAGCTGCCGACAACCTCGAGGTAGCGGTCCGTCTCCTCGAGCGCCGGCGTGTGCGAGCTGTGCTCGAGCACGACCTCGCGCGCACCGCGGATGCCGTTGACGAGCTCGGCGGCGACCGCATCGGTGCACATGTCGAAGCGGCCGCGGATCACGAGCGTCGGGACGTCGATCTCGTGTAGGCGGTCGCGGATGTCCCAGCCCTTGAGGGCGCCTGTCGTCGTCCATTCGTTCGGCCCTTGCATGGCCCGATACACATCAGGTGCTCGGCCCGCAGCCATCGCGTCGAGCTCGGCACGGGGCCGCTGCCCGCGATAGAAGTGCCGGTCGAAGTACACGTCCATCGCCTGCTCGTACTCGGGGTCGTCGTAGGTGCCGGCGCGCTCGTGGCGGTCCATGACTTCGATCACGTCCGGTGGGAGTATCGCGCGTAGCTTGAGCTGCTCGTGGGCCCACTGGTCGATGCTGGCGAGTGTCGAGCTGAGCACGAGAGAAATGATTCCCTCGGCACCGGAAAGGACGTGTTCCTGCGCAAGCATCCCTCCCCAGGATGTCCCCAGGAGGTGAACCCGCTCCAGGCCGAGCTGGTCACGAAGGACATTCACCTCGTCGCGGAAGACGTCGAGGCTCCATTCGATGTCGGCCGGACGGTCGGACTTCCCACAGCCGATCTGGTCGTAGAGGACGACGGGCCGCTCGCTGGCAAGTCCCTCCAGCGGACCGAAGTAGTTGTGGGTGGAACCAGGCCCGCCGTGCAGGGCGAGGAGCGGAGTTGCCGCGGAACTGAGGTCCCCGACGATGCGGTACCAGGTGCGGTACCCGCGAAAGTCGACGTAGCCCTCGCGCTCTTCGCTCACGGTATGTACTGCTGTTTGATCGATCGGACCGTGTCGATGTCGATCTGGATCCAAAAGCCCGTGGAGATCGGCTCGAACAACGTAACCGGCTTGTGCCCCGCGACGATCTGGGCCAGCTGAGCGACAGTGATGGGCGTCCCTCCCAGGTTCGCCCCGGTGGTCAAGACCGTGACGTGAGCGTTCGTCGGGACGAGATAAGTCAGGAGGCGGTGGCCCTCGTCGAGCCGGTAGTTGTCGTTGGGAACAGGCTCGCCCGGCGCAACCACCCCGTCCTCCGCCGCCGCCGTGTTGGCGGTCACGCCGGTCAGAAACCACTCGGGATCGAAGCGCATCACGTAGCCGCTGCCCTTGGGCTTGAGAGACTCGATGTGACCGAACTGGACCATCTGGCCAGGCGGCCCGACGCCCGACTTCGCCGTCGCCGAGACGGTCACCGTCCTCGTGACAATCTTCGTGCTTCCGCATCCCACGGCGGTGAGCAGGCAGACAGCGACAAGGAGGACAGAGCCGCGCACCGCGCCGAGTCTACGCCCGCTCCCGGCCCGGAAAGCGGCTACGCTAGGCGGCCTCGCCCTCTTAGCTCAGTTGGTA
>VAWR01000188.1 GCA_005885245.1 Actinomycetota bacterium
TGTCCTCCTTGCCCGAGATCTCCTTGGACTGCGACTTCAGGTTCTCGACGACCTGCTCGACCGAGCGCTCGATCCCCCGCTTGATCGCCATCGGGTTCGCACCCGCGGCGACGTTGCGAAGACCGTCCTTCACGATCGCCTGAGCCAGGACCGTCGCGGTCGTCGTGCCGTCGCCGGCGACGTCGTTCGTCGACGTGGCGACCTCACGG
>VAWR01000189.1 GCA_005885245.1 Actinomycetota bacterium
GTACTTGCTGAAGATGATCTCGTCATCCTCGGAGACATCCATCGGGATGTGCTTTCCATCCTCGTCCCGACCGCCGGGACCTACGGCGAGGACGCGGCCGCGCTGCGGCTTCTCCTTCGCCGTATCGGGCAGCACGATGCCGCTGATTGTTTGCTCCTCCTCATCGAGGACCTCCACGATCAGACGGTCACCAAGCGGCTGCAGGTTCATCCACATTCCTCCTGTTCAGACGACTTTGTGACAACCTTTGGCACTCTCATGGTGGGAGTGCCAGGGCATTGTAACCGGCCTTCGGCCCTCTTTGCAAGGGGAGGTGGGACCTGTGTTACAAAGTCCGGGGTGCGCCGGGAGTTCTCCGCAGGGGGAGTCGTCGTCCGGAATCTCCGGGGTCGCCCGGTCCTGGCGGCGATTCGGCCCGCGGGCAAGCCGGACGGCACCTGGGCGCTGCCGAAGGGTCTGATCGCGCCCGGCGAGCGGGCGGAGCTCACGGCCCTCCGAGAGGTGGCCGAGGAGACCGGCGTCGAGGCAACACCCGTGGAGAAGCTCGGCGACATCCGCTACGTCTACACATGGGCCGGCGAACGGGTCTTCAAGGTGGTCAGCTTCTTCCTCTTCCGATACCGGGCCGGACGGCTCGGCGACATCCCGCCCGAGCACGCCCATGAGGTCGCGGAGGTGCGCTGGCTGCCCCTCGAAGAGGCCCCTCGGTTGCTGGCCTACAAGGGGGAGCGGGAGATGGCGGCCAAGGCGCTCGAGCGGTTCTCGCGTTAGGCTCCCAAAGCGTGGGCGAGCGTGAGGGTGAGGCCAGAGAGCCGATCGAGGAATCGCGCTTCCGCCGGGGCGTGCGCTACGGGCATCGCGGCGGCCTGTACGCGTCGCTCGTGGTCGCGATCGCCGTGCTCGTGTTCCTGATCCTGCTGATCGCCCGGAACACCCGGCAGGTGAAGCTCGACTACGTGTTCGGCAGCACCAACACGCGTCTGATCTGGCTGATCGTGATCAGCGCGATCGCGGGCTGGGTTCTGGGCATCGTGACGGGCTTCCTGGTCCGCCACCGGACGCGCGGGCCGCGGTGAACGAGGCCATGTACGCGCTCAACTTCTACTCCCCGATCGTCGCGGAACAGTTGCGAAGCGGCAGGAAGACGGCGACCATCCGGCTCGGGAACAAGTCGAGCAAGTACCGCAAGGGCATGATCGTGCAGGTGCTGGTCGGCGCCCGCTTCAGTCCACGGGAGCGGGTCTTCAATGCGGTGATCGACAAGGTCGAGGTGAAGACCCTGGCGGAGCTGTCGCCGCGAGAGATCGAGCACGACAACCCGGAGATCCGTCGAACCGAGGACATGGCCTCGTTCCTGAGCCAGCTCTACAACCGCGAGGTCACACCGGACGACACCGTCACGGTCATCCGCTTCTCCCAGATCAAGGTGTAGCGCGGTCACAGTTTCGTACCGGTGCCTGGCACCGGTACGAGCAGAGGAAGGCGTTACCTCTTGCGGGTTCGCCGAGAGTCGTCACGCCTTCGTTACAGAGGCGTACCGGTGCCTGGCACCGGTACGCCTCTAAGGACGGCGGATCTTCGTCCCGAAGAGCTCCGGCTCGCGGAGCCGCGTACCGCACGATTCGCAGTCGACCGTGAACGTCGAGCTGAACGGGGCGTTGCACGACGGGCAGCGGCGCAGCATCTTGCCGCCGCACTGGGGACACTCCTCCGGCACCTCGGCTTCGAAATCGTCGAACCAGCGACGGGCCGCGCCGCAGCCGACGCAGAACGCCACCCAGTCGCCGAGTACCTTGCGCCGCTCCTCGCGCAGCCAGTCCGAGGCTTTGCCCATCTAGCGGTTCTGCAAGGTGTCCAGGCCGATCGCCAGAGCGATGCCGAGCCGCCGGTCGAGGGTGCGCTCGTGATCCCCCGAGAGGTCGAGCACGTAGCGGTCGCGCAGCTGGAACTTCCGGTTCATGTGGCCGATCACCCGGCCGTCCATCAAGAGATCGAAGTTGTAGGGGATGGGCAGCCACTCTCCGTACGGAACGAAGTCGATGACGCGACGCGCGATCGCCATCGGGAGGCTGCGCTCCTGTGCCGTCATGACCTCGCCGCCGTCGGCGTCTGTCACCTTCCAGGTCGAGCGGAACAGGGACTTGCGAAAGGAATGCTCGAGCACCCCGATCGACGCACCGTCCGCCGCCGTGACGTCGTAGCGCGCGCCACCGATGTCGAACATCGAGCGCGCCTTGATGCGAAAGACCTCCTGGGACTCGTTCTCGTCCGCGTAGAAGCGGATGTCCTCCTTGATCGCCATGCGCTTCTGCCTGACGTACGCGACGGGCCCGCCGGCAGGCGTCTCGCCCGCGGCCAGAGGCGTGACGCGGTACAGGTTGATCATCGGCCGCACCAGCTGGTCGACCAGGAAACGATCGTGGGCGAACCGTTCGTCCATCGCGGGCGATGGTAACCCCAGTCGTTAGAGTTCGACGGCCATGGCGATCGCCCGGGAAGCTGAGCCTGTCGGATCGCTGAGAGAGGTCCGCGAGGCGGGTCTCGACCGCGAGGACCTGCTCGACGTCTACCGCAACCTCCTGCTGACGCGAGGAGTCGAGGAGCGCGGGCACATCCTCTACCGCCAGGGCAAGATTCCGGGCTCGTTCTACACGGGCCGTGGGAACGAGGGCGCCTCGGTCGCGGTCGCGACCGCGATGGGCCCTGACGACGTCGGAACCCCGCTTCACCGTGACATGGGCGTTCACGTCGTGCGCGGCGTGGAGCCCTGGCGGATCTTTGCCCAGTACATGGGCCGCGCCGACGGGCCGACGAGGGGCAGGGACGGCAACGTCCACATGGCGGACGCCAAGCTCGGCCTGATCGCGATGGTCAGCCACTTGCCCGCGATGCTTCCGGTCGCCGTCGGCTGTGCTCTCGCCTTTCGAATCCGCGACGAGAAGCGGGTCGCGATCGGCTGGTTCGGCGAGGGCGCGTCAGCGCGAGGGGACTGCCACGAGGCGATGACGCTGGCAGGCGTCCGCAAGCTGCCGGTCGTCTTCGTCTGCGACAACAACCAGTGGGCGTATTCCACTCCGTCGCATCTCGAGTTCGCGACCGAGCACGTCGCGGATCGCGCGGAGGCGTACGGGTTCGAGGGGATCGTGGTGGACGGCACCGATCTGCTTGCCGTCTACCGCGAGGCCAGGCGCGCGATCGAGAAGGCGCGAGCCGGCGGCGGGCCGACGCTGATCGAGAGCGTGACGCTGCGCATGGAGGGACACGCAGTCCACGACGACGCCTTCTACGTTCCGAAGGAGATGTTCGAGAAGTGGGCGGAGAACGACCCACTCGAGCGCTTCCGCACCTGGCTGCGCCAGAACGCCGACATGTCCGACGACGAGGAGGAAGAGATCTCCGGCGTCGTCAAGAAGATCCTGAACGACGCGCTCAAGCGCGCGGAGGAGTCGCCGCTCCCGGATACCTCCTCGCTGACCGAAGGCGTGTACGCAACGGCGGAAGACCTCGATACGCCTCACCACAAGTAATGGCCGAGCTCACGTATCTCCAGGCGATCTCCGACGGGCTGCGAAC
This sequence comes from Actinomycetota bacterium, assembly GCA_005885245.1. Classification (GTDB taxonomy): domain Bacteria; phylum Actinomycetota; class Thermoleophilia; order Gaiellales; family Gaiellaceae; genus 3-1-20CM-4-69-9. The sequence goes on from VAWR01000189.1 coordinate 3,574, forward strand.
CGAGATGCGGCGCGACAAGCGCGTCTTCGTCATCGGCGAGGACGTCGGCGTCTACGGCGGCGCTTTCAAGGTGACGCTCGGCTTCCAGGAGGAGTTCGGCCACTGGCGCGTGATCGACGCTCCGCTCGCCGAGACGGCGATCGTGGGCGCATGCACCGGTGCGGCGATCATGGGCATGCGGCCGGTCGCGGAGATGCAGTTCGCCGATTTCATCTCCTGCGCGTGGGACCAGCTCGTGACCGTGGCGGCCAAGCAGCGCTACCGGGCAGGAACGCCGGTGCCGATCACGGTTCGCCTGCCGTCGGGCGGCGGATTTTCCGGTGGGCCGTTCCACTCCCAGAATCCCGAGTCGTCATTCGCACACGTCCCGGGACTCAAATGCGTCTGCCCCGCGACTCCTGAGGATGCGAAAGGGCTCCTGATCAGCGCGATCGAGGACCCGAATCCGGTCCTGTACTTCGAGCACAAGCACCTCTACCGCCGCATCAAGGCGGAGGTGCCGGAGGAGCGGTACACGGTGCCGCTCGGCAAGGCACGCATCCACCGCGAAGGCGACGACGTCACGGTGATCACTTGGGGCGCGATGGTCTACACCGCAGCGGAGGCCGCGCAGCAGCTCGAGGGGGACGGCGTCTCCGTCGAGATCGTCGACCTGCGCACTGTGATGCCCTGGGACAAGGTCGCCGTGCTGGAGTCTGCGCGCAAGACGTCCAAGGTGCTCGTGCTGCACGAGGACACGCGAACGGGCGGCTTCGGTGCGGAGATCGCGGCAACGATCGGCGAGGAAGCTTTCGAGGACCTCGATGCGCCGGTCAAGCGGATCGCGGCGCCCGACACCCCGGTCCCGTTCTCACCGCCACTCGAGAAGGCGTTCATCCCGCAGGTCGACGACGTCGCCGCCGGCCTCCGCGAACTGGCCGCGTACTGATGGCTACCACCGAAGCAATCGACGTTGTCATGCCACAGATGGGCGTGTCGGTCTCCGAGGGCACGATCACCAAGTGGCTCAAAGAACAAGGCGACCAGGTCGAGGCCGACGAACCCCTGCTCGAGATCTCGACCGACAAGGTGGACACCGAGGTCCCGAGCCCGGGAAGCGGCGTCCTGACCGAGATCCTCGTGGGGGAAGGCCAGACCGTCGACGTCGGCACGAAGCTTGCCGTGATCGGCGGCGAGGCAGCCGAACCGACAAGTGGCTCAGAGCCACAAAGTCGGGAAGCGCTCCCGGAACCCGCCACCCAGGCCGCGGCCGATGCAGCGATGGCTGCCGCGAGCGAGGGTGTGGGGGACGTCGCACCGAGTACGCAGCCGGACGAGAGCCCGCCGGCGCGCGAGGCGGCGACCGGGACCAGCAACGGGAAGACGTTCGTCTCGCCGGTGGTGGCGAAGATCGCGTCCGAGCACGGCGTCGACCCGAGCCAGGTCACCGGAACCGGCCGCGGCGGCCGCGTGACGAAGAAGGACATCCTGGGCTTCATCGAGTCTGGCCCACCGGCACCAGCGGAAGCCCCCGCGGCCGCCCCCTCGCAGCCCACGGCACCCGCTCCCGCCCCGCAACCGCAGGCTCCGCCTGTTCCCGTCACGACCGCGGCTCCGGCGCCCGCCCAGGCAGTGCCCTCCCAGCCGGGCGAAAGCTTCGAGCCGATGACCGCGAT
>VAWR01000184.1 GCA_005885245.1 Actinomycetota bacterium
CACGCCCGAACGGATCGTGAACGTCAGCGTCTTGTTCCCGTTGCCCCACTTGTAGCTCGACGCGAGCCAGTTCGTGGTCGCACCGCTCTTGAGGCCGTTCACGAACACTAGCTCTTCGTACACGGGCCCGAACGAGAGGGAGTTGACATCCCCGTTGAACGGGCTGAATCCGCACGTCCACGTCGTTCCCTGCTCGTTCGAGATGGTTACCGAGGTGGTGCCCGATGCGCTGCGGACCGTCTTGTCGCCGGCTGTGCCGAAGCCGGCCCAGACGGTCGCGCCGACGCCGACCAACACCGCGAAAGCCAGCGCTCGTCTCATGATCGACTCCTTCCCGGTCGTTCAGCGACCGTCGTCAGGTTGATCCCGCTCAGGCACGCACGCGCCCGATGGTTCCTGCCCTCGTCGTTCAACTGCCTGCCTCCCTTCCGATCCTGGCGAAGCGAGCACCCAGCTCAGAGCGGAGGCGCTCCCTCGCAGCTTCGTCGGAGCCGAGCTCGTCGAGGCCGAGCAGCGCCGCCCCGACGATCGGCGGTGAGCTCGTGGAAGTCACTGTTGCGGCCGGGGCGATCTCCACGGTGCGTCGTGCTACCGCGTCCACCAGCGCGCCGTCGGCTGCGTCGATCAGGCCGCCGCCGAGGAGAACCTGTGCCGGCTCGTTCGTCAAGGACAGTCGCACGAGCGCGACGCGCACGAGCGCGGCGATTTCGTCGGCAAGCCGGTCCATGATGGCGCCGGCGACTGCGTCCGATCCCGATTCCGCGACGACCACAGGTGCCACCTCGGTGACGCGAGACATCGCGATGCGACCGCGATGGATCGCCTCGGCGAGCTCGGTCGGGGTGTCGAGCCCGAAGTGCGCCGGCACCGCCTGCTCGAGGCTCGTTCGTGGGCCTCGACCGTCCTCGCTCCGAGCAGCGGCAGAGACTCCGGCCAGGCCGACGTCGTGGCCGCCGCCCCAATCCCCCGTGATCTCGCCGAGGGCAGGGAACCGCGTCTGACGCCCGTCGGGCGCAACACCGAGGCAGTTGATCCCGGACCCGCAGACGATCGCCACTCCCCAGCCACGCTCGGTCCCGGCGCGCAACACGGCATAGGTGTCGTTGCCGACCGAAACCCGTTTCGCCAACCGACGGTCGTTCACGGCAGCCTGAACTTCTTCTTCCTCGCTCGGGAAGTCGACGCCGGCGAGGAGAAGCTGCGCCACGTCTGCCACAGGCCCACGCCCATTCGGCAGATCTGCGACCCCCACCGCGGTCGCCAGCAGCTCCTCGAGGACGCGGACACAGCCGTCGACGCCCAGGTGATGCGGCGAGCTTTGCGGCCCGCGCACGAGTGCGAGAGCACTGCCGTCGGCGCGCACGAGTGCGAGGTCGGTCTTGAAGTTGCCCCCGTCGACGGCCAGGACCACCCGCGTCGTCACGCCAGGGCTTCCTGACGGAACTGAGGTAGGTACTCGGCACCGCTGGTCAGCAGCAGGTCGACGAGCTCGTCGGCCTGCGGCAGCTGGCCGATCAGCGGATGCGCGAGCAGCGCCTTGTGGACCTGAACGCGATCTCCGGTCACTGCCGCGGACACCGCCAGGCGTTCGTAGGCCGCGACGTGCTGCACGAGACCGAGCAGCTCGGGAGCGAGCGGAGCTTGCGGCAGCGGCGCCGGGCCCTGCGCCTCGATGTGCGCGGGGAGCTCGACCACGTCGTCGTCCGCGAGTCCCGCGATCGTGCCCTCGTTGCGGACGTCGACGACCTGAGCGTCGCCGTCGCCGGTCGACAGCGACGCGATCAGTTGGGTAGCAGCCTCGCTGTAGTACGCGCCGCCACGCTGCTCGAGCAGCTTCGGCTTGGTCGTCAGCGAGGGGTCGCGGTACAGCTCGAGGAGCTTGCGCTCGATCTCGGCGACTGTAGTCGCACGCGGGACACTCTCTCGCTGTTCCGCAAGAACTCGGTCGTGAAAGTAGAAGTACCGGAGGTAGTACGACGGGATGGCGCCGAGCTCCTCGAGGACCGCACGCGGCTGACCGGCCTGCTCGGCGAGGGCGTCGCCGTGGTCGCTGAGCAGCTCCGGGAGAATGTCGCGGCCGTCGAGGTGAACGGCGCGCACCCAGGTCAAGTGGTTGAGACCGACCTGGTCGACGAGCACACGCCCGGGCTCGACCTCGAGCAAACGTGCGATCAACCGCTGCACGCCGATCGCGACGTTGCAAAGGCCGATCGCACGATGCCCCTGATCGCGGAGCGCCCGGGTCACGATGCCGACGGGATTGGTGAAGTCGACGATCCACGCGTCTGCAGCGGCAAGCTCTCGCACACGCGAGGCGATCTCGAGCACGACGGGAACGGTCCGCAAGGCCTTTCCCAGGCCGCCCGCACCCGTTGTCTCCTGACCGATGCACCCGCACGCGAGCGGCACCGTCTCGTCCGACAGGCGCGCGTCCTGTCCGCCGACGCGCAGCTGGATGAGGACGAAAGAGGCGCCGTCCAGAGCGCGGTCGAGGTCACCTGTCACCGAGAGCTTGCCGTCGTACCCCGCCGCGGAGAGCATCCGGCTCGCGAGGCCGCCCACGGTCTCGCGCCGATCAGGATCGATGTCTTGCAGTGTCAGTTCTCGGAGGTCGACCCGGTCGCGCTCGCGCGCGAGTCCGGCCACCAACTCAGGCGTGTAGGTCGAGCCGCCCCCGACGACGGCGAGCTTCACCGCGTCGGTCCGGGGAGCGGCGGCACCCGGGGAGCGTTTGGTAAGGATCCCAAACCAGAGTCGACTCTACGACGGTAAAACCCTGGTGTCAAGGTCGATCTATCCCGGTTATGAGTTAGTGTTCTTCACGAGATGACGGCGACACGCGCAACGCCGACGCTGCTCAAACACCTGAACGAGCGGACCGTCCTGGAGGCGATCCGCGCAAGCTCACCGATCTCGCGGGCCGAGATCTCACGCCGCGCCGGGATCTCGAAGCCGACCGTCTCGCTCGCGCTCCAGTCCCTGGTGGACGCGGGTCTCGTGCGCGAGGCCCGCCGCGGCCCGGGCGGCCCCAGCTACGGAGCTCTGTTCTTCGAGCCTGTATCCGAGGCCGCCTTCGTGGTCGGCCTCGACCTGGGCACGCGCTTCCTGCGAGGGGCTATCTGCGATCTGAGCGGCGAAGTGCGCGCGAGGCAGGACCTCGAGCTGCGCGGCGCGGATGCGGACCGCGCATTGGACGCGATCGCCGCACTCAAGGAGTCGCTGATCGCAGGTGCCGCGCTGCCGGCCGACCGCATCGACGGAGTCGTGCTCGGCGTGCCCGGCATGATCGACGCCGCCAAGGGAACGCTGCAACTGACGACGCCGAACATTCCAGGGCTCGAAGGCAGAGCGTTCGGCGTGGACGTGCAGAAGCGCCTCGGCGTCGCAGTGACGCTCGAGAACGACGTCAACCTCGCTGCGGTCGGCGAGCGCTGGACCGGGGTCGCTCGAGGAGTCGACGACTTCGCGTTCCTCTCGATCGGCACCGGCATGGGTATGGGACTCGTCCTCGGCGGCGAGCTGCATCGCGGCAACCACGGTGCCGCCGGAGAGGTGGACTGGGCGCTCGCGGGAATCTCCGACCAGGTCGACCCGTCCGCTGAAGGTGTTGCCGCGCTCGGGGCCCGCGTGGCGCCTCACGGGTGGTCGGGTACCTCGCTGACGCCGCCGTATGACGCGCGCGAGATCTTTGCCGCCGCTCGCAGCGGCGACGCGGTTGCGCGTACCGTCGTCGAGGAGGTCGCACGGCGCATCGCGGCGCACATCGCCCCCGTCGCGGCGGTCGCCGATCCGGCGCTCGTCGTTCTCGGCGGCGGGATCGGGACGAACGGCGATCTGCTGCTCACTCCGGTCCGGCGCTTGCTGGCGGCCTGGATGCCGTATCCCCCGCGTG
>VAWR01000186.1 GCA_005885245.1 Actinomycetota bacterium
CATGCTAATGTATGCACATGCTTGAGCGGCGACTCCAGATCCTGCTCGACGACGCCCGCTACCGGCGGGTCGCCACTGCCGCAAAGCAGCGCAAAACGTCCGTTGCCGCCGTGATCCGCGACGCCATCGACCAGGCTCTGCCGGGCGACCTCGAGAAGAAGCGTGCCGCCTGGGAAGAGCTGCAGAACGCGGAGCCTATGCCGGTCCCAGAGACGGTGGAGGAGCTGAAAGCGGTGATCCGCGAGTCACGCGGACGATTGCCGTGATCCTCGTCGACTCGAACGTCCTGGTCTACGCGGTCGGGTCCGAGCATCCGCAGCGGGAGGCGAGCAAACGCCTCTTCGACGCCGTGGCTGGGGGCGAGCTGGCGGCGACGACGACGCCGGAGGTGATTCAGGAGTTCGCGCATGTCTACGGCCGCCGCCGCCTCCGGCGCGACGCGAGTCGGCACGCGCGCCGGTTCGCCGCACTCCTCGGGCCGCTCGTGGCCACGACGAGCGACGCCGTCGACACGGCGCTCGATCTCTACGAGCGCCACGAAGAGCTCGACGCGTTCGACGCGCTTCTCGCGGCTGTCGCGCTCCGCGAACGCGTGAGCGCGCTCGTGTCTGCCGATCGCGTATTCGCAAGGATCCGCAAGCTCCCGTTTGTCGAACTCGGCTCGCCGCGGTTCGGCGAGCTGCTCACCTGAGCTGCTGCTCGCGCAGCGTAGAAAGCGCGGTCACTTTTTCGCAGCCGATCCCGTCGCTGTTCCCGTCGAAGTGGTGCGGGTCGCTCGGAAGCGGCCGAAACGGACACTAGGGAGAGTTACATCACATCGCCAAACTGATGTAACCTCTGGTCGTGAAACGGCTCCAGATCATGATCGAGGAAGAGCTCGATGCGGCTCTCGCCCGCCAGGCAGCGGAGGAGGGTGTGTCGAAGGCGGCCCTGATCCGACGCTTTGTCCGCGAGCGGCTTCGCCCCCTCCCGCCGCTCGAAGAGGATCCACTCTGGGAGCTCGTCGGCATGGACAAGGGGAGCCCTGACGATTCGATGAGCGTCAACGACGTCGTCTACGGGCCGAAGCGCGCCCGGTGATCTTCGTCGATACATCGTTCTGGGCCGCACTCACGGCTAGGAACGACGCGCTCCACGGCCTCGCCGCGGAGCTGTTCACGCGGCATGGGACGGAGCGGCTGGTGACATCGAATCACGTCCGCGGCGAGACGTGGACGCTTCTGCGCCGCCGCCGCGGCCTCCGCAGCGCGGTCTCGTTCCTCGACGGTTTCGAGCGGACGGCACGGCTCCGGCTCGAGTTCGTCAGCCGCGACTTGGAGGAGGAGGCGCTGCGCTGGCTCCGCGGGCGAGACGACCGCGAGTACTCGTTCGTCGACGCGACGAGCTTCGCAGTCATGCGCTCCCTCCGGATTCGCGAAGCCCTCGCGTTCGACGGCGACTTCGCCGCCGCCGGGTTCACGGAGCTACGTCTTGAAGCCTCGGCTCCTCCTCCAGAGTTGACAACCAGTCCAGTGGCCTGAGAGAAAACGCATATGGCGCGACATGACATAGACGTCAAGGTGCCGCACGAGATTTGGGTGGGCAACAAGGATCTCGAGGTCGTTGTGTATGCCGATGGCAAATTGTTCGGCCGCCTGCACGTCAGCCGAGGGACGATCGACTGGATTCCGGCAAAGCAACGGACTAGCTACAGACTTAGATGGGCGGACTTCGATAGGGCAATGCAAGGCACGCCAGGGAGGTCGCCGACAAGACAGAGGAATTCGCCGAGGCGGACCTGAGGCCGGCGACGGTCGTCCCCTCGTGCGCACGTGCTCGCGCGGGGGGATGCGCGTCGGCGCCCGCAAATTGGGCGAAAACGCGTCGACCGAAAGTTCGGAGTTTGCGAGAAGGACCTGCGCATCTGCGTCCGAGGCTCGCGAGAATGAAGTTCGTACCGTCTCCGACCCAAGGGGGGTTGTTTCCATGGCAGGAGCGGTTACTCACTCGCTCGTGCACCAGTTCGCGTCGATGAAGCCGACCGAGTTCGGTGCGACGATCGAGCCGAAGTGGCAGGTCGCGGACAAGCTTGTGAAGGAGGTCCGCACGGCCGTCGAGAAGCAGCAGCTGACGCCGCTCGATGGAGCTCGCGTCATCTCCTCGATCGCGGCCACGCTCTTCGGCTACGACGAGTTCATCCTCCGCGAGATCTCTCCGGAGACGCTGCTCGCAGCACCTTCACGGCGCTAGCGATCCGCGCTCGCGGCGGATAAGAAGAGGAAGGGGCCGACAGGCTCCTTCCTCTTGCTGAATCAAGAGGCGCGGGTGCTGGCCAAGGGAGAGCGTCTTTTGTGGCCCCTCGTGGGGGCAAACCTGCGCGGCGGGGCTTCCATCTCCGTGCCCCGCTCTTTGGTTCGGGCACGACACCCGCGCCCGCGACGAATCCTAACGCGCCGTCCGGAGAAGGGTCTACCGTGCCGCCGATGGCGCTTGTCCCACGCAACGCGCCCTGTCCTTGCGGCTCGGGGCTCAAGTACAAGCGCTGCTGCCTCGACCGCGAGCGCGAACTCGCGCGCAGGGCGGCTGCCCTGGAGGTGCTGGGCGGACTCGCCTCGCTCTTCCCGCTGATGCGGCCCTCTGGGGGCGAGCTCGAGGAGTGGCTCGCTGCGCACGCGACGCCCGACCCCGACCCGGAGACGATTGATGCCGGTATCGCCTTGCTGTCACCCGCCGAGCGGCGCGCGATCGTCGACGCGCATCGCACCCAATATCCCGGGGTCTGGCAGTCGCTCGTGGACGACGCCGGCGGAGTGGAGACGGCCGAGGAGTCTGCCGTCGCCGGCGCGCTCGGCGCAGCGCTGCGCGAAACGCGGACGCCCGATCACCTCGCAATCCAGCTGCTCCAAGACGAGGACGACCCGGCCGAGCAGCTCGCTCTGGCGATCGACGCCACCGATCTCTGGAGCATTCAGGAGGCTGCGGCACTGGACGAGGTGCTCGCAAGTCTCGACTCGGATCTCGACGACGACCTGTATGAGCGGGTCTGGATCGCGACCATCGAGCACATTGCAGCGCGGTTCTGGACGGACGCGCACGAACGGCGTCTGGACGTGCTCGTCGGACGCCTCCGCAGACAGCTGCGAGAGTTGCCACCCAGTGCGGGCGAGATCCTCGGCCGCGCCTGTGGGGCCTACGAGAACGATCCGGCCATGCGGGAGCGGCTTGGGGCACTGCTCCTTTCGGACACGCTCGGTCCACTTCTTCGGCTGGCACTTTCGGCTGCTGCGTAAAGCACTGACTTCTTAAGAAGCCTTAACG
>VAWR01000016.1 GCA_005885245.1 Actinomycetota bacterium
CCTCGCCGGTGACTCCCACGCCCTCGCCGGTGACTCCCACGCCCCCGCCGGCCAATCCGGGGACGGGCCAGCCGTCGTCGGGCAGCACCAGCACGGCCGGCGGCGGCAGCACGTCGGCCGCGCCGCCGGCCGCAAGTGCACCAGAGCCCTCGGCCTCATCGCCCCCGGCTCCGCCGAAGCCGAAGCCGAAGCCGGCGCACGGTTCGCGCACGCACGAGCGCGCTACACCAGCCATACCGGCCCAGTCCGCGAAGCCCCCGGCCCCGCGGCCGGCAACGCCGGCGACTCCGGCGGTCCCGCCCTCACACGCCAGGCACGGGGAGGCGAAACCGGAGAAGCACCCCAGGCCTGCCCAGGCTCCCAATCCGAGGGACGCTCCCGCACCGACCGCGACCACACCGGCCGCGCCTCCGGCCACGCCCTCAGACGAGTCCGGTCACGGCAAGCCCGAGGACCACGGGAACGGCAATGGCGAGGACCACGGGAACGGCAACGGAAAGGGCAACGGCAAGTAGTAGAGGCATGCACGTTCAGATCGTCCCACGGCTTCGCGGTCGTGGACGAGCTGACCAGAACCACCCAGCCGGGAGTCAACTGCTGGCTTAGGCATGAAGTGTTCGCGGCGCCCTTAGAGACCCGTACCGGTGCCAGGCACGGGGACGAGAGTGTGACGAATCCGCGCATCAAGTCAGCAAGCCGCGACACAGCCGCATCACCGTGCTCGTGTCGGTGCGCACCCCAAAAACCCGTACCCGTGCCAGGCACCGGTACGAGAGTGTGACGGATTCGCGCGCCAAGTCAGCAAGGCCGTGGAGGCAACGGCGATGGAAGGCGCAACGGTAAGAAGTAGGCGACCCCGACTCCGTTGGAGCCGGGGTCAGACCCTCGCCGTTCGGGACCTCGCCGCGCGAGTTACTCGGCGACGAGCGCCGGAAAGGCCGCTTCGTCGCCGGCGAGCTCGATGCTCAGCGGTCGCCAGCGGGGCAGGCTCAGTGACACCGTCGTCGGGCCGCCGGGCTGGCTTCGTACGTCGAAGCGTCCGCCGAGCAGCCGGATGCGTTCGCTGCTGCCGACCAGGCCCAGTCGTCCCCTCTGAGCGCCGTCCAGCAACGTCCGTGCAACGTGGAAGCCGACGCCGTCGTCCTCGACCCGCGCGTCCACGCGCCCCGTCCGAGCCGTGATCATGATCCGAACCCGAGCTGCATTCGCGTGCTCGCGAATGTTCGTGAGCGCTTCCTGGACGACCCGGATGAGCGCGATTTTCTGCGAGACGGTCATACCGCTGAAGTCTCCGTTGATGCGCTGCTGCACGTGGATGCCCGTGCGCTCGGTGAAGGCCGCGACCTCGTCGCCGATCACCCGCGGCAGCGGCCGGCGGATGAGGCTGCCGGGCTCGAGTGAGTGCGCGAGCTCCCGGAGAACGCGATCTAGCTCCCAGATGCGCGCATCGAGGTCGTTGATCCGGGCGACGCCGATGGCCTGGCTGTCCGCAGGCAAGAGCTCCGTGAGCTGGCGGCGGACGAGATAGAGGTCCGCGCCAAAGGCCGCGATGTGCTGGAGCGCGCCGTCGTGGAGGTCGAAGGCGAGGCGCCCCAAGCGTCGCTCGCTCGCACGTACGAGCGAGCGCTCGCGCGCTGCGCTCCGCTCGAGCACGAGCTCCCGCTCGATCACGGGGCTCATCGCAGCAGCTGCCTCAGCGAGATAGATGCTCACCGTCTGGCGCCGCTCGACGCGAGTGCGCGCGACGAGCGCTGCCCACGGCGTCTCCCAGCGGCTCACCGGCACACCCAGGATCGTCCCGCGGGACCCACTCTGGGCAGGAACTCCCTCGAGGGCGCGCGTGGCGACGCCGCGGAATCTCCTCGTCTGCGTCGTCGAACCTTCCTCGACGAGGCAGATCGCGCGAGCGTCGGAGCCCTTCGTCCAGAGGGAGATCTCCGCGATCGGCGCCAGCGCCAGGAGCAGCCTCAGCTGCGTCTCGAGCGCTACAGCCGGCGGCAGGTCGTGCAGTTGCGGCGCCCGAACGGCCCCAAGGAAGAGCTGCAGGGCAAGCGAATCGCCGGAGAGATCCAGCAGCAGGGCGAGCTTCGAGATGATTCTGTCCGCCTCGCCCCGCCACCAGCGCCGCTCGATCGTGCAGAGGACGAAGAGATCCCCCGCGTATCCGACCGCAACGGCCGTCGACATGTCCCCTCCGGCGGTGACGAGCGCATCGGCGCGTGCCCGGCAACGCTCGACCTCCGTCCGGATGCCCTCTCCCTCGATCCGCGTGCCGAAGATGCGCGCGACTGCCTCGAGCGTCGTATTGCGAGGCGCCGTGCATGTGACCACCCGCACGCAGCCCAACAGGTCATGTTCTAGAGACGCCTCGGCCGCAGTGGAGTTCCCTCCCCTAAGAAGATTCTTCCTCTGCTTCAGAGGCGAGCCCGCAGTTACTCCCACTCGCCCTCCCTATCCCTCGTGCTGAAGTGTCGTTGAGTTGGGCCAGCGAGACAATGGGCCGGGAGGCCCATCTTTCGTTCAACGAATGAACGTCTTGCGGTCTAAAGGAACAGCACGACGACGATCGCAGCGCCGGCGAGGAACGGACCGAGCGGGATTGCGCGCTTCCGTGCAGACGAACCTTCTTTGAAAAGCATGATCGCCGCGACGACGCCGGCGGCGATGGTGCCGAGCAGCAAGGCAGCGGTCACCGCCCAACCGAGTGCCGCGCCGATCAGCAGCGCGAGCTTGACGTCACCCATGCCGAGGCCGCCGGGATAGACGAGGGCGACGACGAGGAAGAAGAGGCCGGCGCCGAAGCTGGCGACGAGCCACTCGAGCCAGTGGCCGGGGTGGATGGCCAGGTGTGCGAGGAGGACGGCGATCCACGCGGGAACGACGATTCGATTGGGGATGATTCGCCGCTCGAGGTCGACTCGGGAGATCGCGACCAGGACGCAGATGAAGAAGATCATCACCAGCGTCTCCGCGTGGATGCCGTAGCGAATCGCCGCGAGGATCGAGAGGAATCCGGCGACTGCAATTGTTGCGTTACGTGCGAGGTCGGGCCGGCGCGACTCGGCCGCGTCGCTCGCCACGACGCTCTCCGAGCTCACCGGTAAGCCCGCTCGATCTCGCTCAGCGGAGCCGGCCGGTTGCGCGCCGCCGCCTCGATCTGTTCCACGAGCGTGTCGATCGGAGTCCATTTCTTTACCGCCGGGAGTCCTTGCCACCCTTGCTCCTCGTCGTCGTCGCCGTCGACCACGAGGAGGACGCTCGGCGCGTTCGCAAGCGCCTGCAGGGCCGCGATCTTTCGAGCCGCGATCGTCCGGGAGGCGTCTGTCTCGAGGAGCACGACATCAGCCCGGTGCCGTTCGACGGCCTCGAGCGTCTTCCTCGGGCTCGTGTCCTCGACGTCGTAGCCGCGGATCGCAAGCAGGAAGGAGGTGACGCGTAGGAACCGGCGGTCGCGCCCGGACAGGAGCACGCGCAGCGGCTGGAGACGGTGGACCTTGCCGGTCTCCGCATCCGCGGGACCGGCGGTCACGTCTGCGCAGGTTGCGCGGTGTCGAGGCGGTCGCCCACGGCGATCCCGCGTCGTCCCGCCTCGCCTGCCGCGAGCTCGAGGACAGCGTAGGAATGTCGGCACGAGCGCGCCCGCCAAGGCGGAACGCGCTCGGCCACCTTCAGCACTTCACCCTGTCGGGAGAGGAACACGACATCGATCGGGAAGCGCATGAAGAAGGTGTGAATCGAAGGCGCAGGCCTGATCAGCAGGCCTTCGCCTGAATCGAGGCCCCGTTTGCCGAGGAGGCCGCGCATGCGAGGCCATATCCGGTGCGCGACCGTGCAGCGCTCGCACGCGACTGAGCCGTCGGGGCGCAGGAGGGTGACGACTCCGCGAGCGGTCTGGACTTCTCCAGTGTGGAGGTGCTCCGCAGACGAGAGCATCAGCCGCCGGCGTTCCCGAGCGCCTTGAAGAACAGGAACAGAGCAGGGCCGAGCAAGATCACGAACATCGCCGGGAAGATCAGGAGCACCAGCGGGAACAGAATCTTGATCGGCGCCTTTTGAGCCTTCTCCTGCGCCACGGCGCGTCGACGCCTACGCATCTCCTGGGCAAGGTCGCGCATGATCTGTCCGATGGAGACGCCGAGTGTCTCGCCCTGCACGATCGAGCGCACGAACGAGCGCATCGACGGGGTGTCGCAGCGTGCGAGCATGTTCAACATCGCTTCCTGGATCGACAGGCCCATGCTCTGCTCCTGAAGCGTCAGTTGGATTTCCTGGCCGAGCGGGTTGCTGATGCGCCCCGCTGCCATCTGCAAGGAGCCAACGAAACCGAGACCGGCTTCGATCGTCACAACGAGCAGGTCGATGAGCTCCGGAAGCTGATAGTCGATTTCGTTCATCCGCGAGTTCGCACGTTCACGCAAGATACGAGCGGGCATCCACCAGCCGAGGAATCCGATGATCAGGGTCAGCAGAATCAGCGGCGCTGGCTTGACACCCACGCTTACGCCGAGCCAGAGCCAGAGGATCGGAAAGGCTGCGGCGCACAGAAGTCGATAGCCGAGGAACCGGCCGGGAGTCACGTTGTAGAGCCCGGCTGCGATCAGATCCTTCCGGACTAGCTGATCTCCCCGGCTTCCGGGACGACCCCCAACGGCGGCGCCGAGCTTGGTGGCGACCTCGTCCAATTTTTCGCGGACGCCGCCGGTCGTTTCCTCGCCATGCTCACGCCGGGTGAAGCCGTACTCCTCGACACGCCTTGGCACGCCAGCGGAGCGGAACGGACCACCTCGTGGCCAGACGGTCACGCGTGCAAGTGTCCCGATCGCGAGGCCGGTGAGGAGGATGCCAATGATTAGTAGGAATGCCATCGTCAGACCTTGATGTTCACGATGCGCTTGATGACAAAGGATCCGGCGGTGACGGAGATCGCGGCAAGGACGAGGACCGCCTTTCCACCGGTTGTGGCGTACATAACGTGCATGTAGCCGGGATTGATGGCAGTGATCAGCAAGAGCAGGCTGATCGGCAGAAACGTCAAGACCCACCGTGACATCCGGCCTTGTGCCGTTAGCGTCTGAACTGTGCGCCGGAGCTCGAAGCGCTCGCGGATGGTGTCGGTCACGCGGTCCAGCACCTCGGCGGTGTTGCCGCCAGTCTCACGCTGGAGCGCGCCCACGAGTGCCACCTGCTCGAGCTCCCGGCTCTCCATCCGCTGCACGACGACGTGCAATGCTTCGTCGATCGGTACGCCCAGTTGCTCGTCCGCGACGACGCGTTGAAATTCAGTACGAGCCGGATCCGGTGCATCGTTCACGACTACCGAGAGGGCGCCGATGAAGCTGTGACCTGCGCGGAGTGCAGAAGCGAGAACCTGGAGGTTGTCGGGGAGCTGCTCGGCGAAGAGCTTCCGCTGCTTGGCGAGCTTGCGCTTGAGCAGTGACCGCACCACGAGGGGAATGACTACGGCGACGGCGATTGCAACGAGAAGCGAGCCAAAGAGGAACTTGAGCACGAACAGGGCGAGCAGCGAGCCAACCCCGGTCAACACTATGATCTGCTCCGGCGGGATCGTCACTCCCGCGATCTCGTTCTCCCAGCGGAATCGCTGCCACCACCCGCTGCCGCGAAGCATCGAATCCGTGCCTTCGAGCATCTTTTCGGTGATCTGCGCTGTCGGTCGCTTGCTCGAATCCCTGATTGCCGCGGGCACGGAGACGGACTCCGCCATACGCCGACGCACCGTCCCTCGTTTCGGGCCGGACAGCATCATGGAAGCGCCGAGCCCGATCAGGATGGCGGCGAGCAGACCGACCAAGCTCATCGTCACCGGCGAGGTCCACAGCCGGACCATCACCGACGGCTTATAGGGAGAAGCGGCCACCTTCTTCGCCACTGAAAGAGCAGGTGTGCGGTATTCCGGGCCCGCCACAACTCCCAGTCCGTCGACGCGAGCTGTCACAGTGATATGCCGGTCAGGGCCCGCGAGCGAGCGGTAGTGCAGCAGATACTCGCTTGCGAGGCTTGAGCCGAGCTGGGTGTAGATCCTCTTCAGGTCGTCGATGGACGTTGTCGCTAGATAACGGCCGCCGGTATCGCGTACGAGCCCGCGCAGAGCGGCAAGCTTCGAGACCCGCGAGTTCAGCCCCACGGCGAAGACGCGGACGTGGGCTGCTCGAGCCGCGGCAGCCGCACTCTGTTCGGTCTGGTGCTTGGCCGTGTCACCAACCCCGCGGTGCTCCTGGCCGTCCGAGAGCACGATCACCGTACCGGCCTTGATCTTGGCGTCTCGAAGCAGATTGAGAGAGGTGCCGACGGCATCGTAGATGTGCGTGCCGAATATGAACGCCGGCCGCCTCGAGAGGGCGTCATCGATCTTGACCTGGTCGGACGTGAACGGAAGGGCAACCGTCGGCGTGACGTTGTACGTGACGACCGCGAGCTGCTCTTCGCCCTTTCGTTGGGCAGCGAACGCGCGGGCGGCCGCAAGTGCTGCGCGCTCGGGCTTTCCCTCCATGCTCGTGCTCGCATCGATTACGAGTACCACGCCGAACTGTTGTAACGTGCTCTCGCTGACCGGGGTTACCGTCAGCCCGTCGACGGCCTTTCCGTTCTCGAATACCTGCACGGCGCCGGTCTTCAGCTTCATGCCATGTGGGAGGGTGAGCACGTACGACCTTCCAGGAAAACCGGAATCGGCGGCTTCCGTCAGGCGGGCGTGATTGTCGGCGCCAAGCGCCCCAACCGAAGCCGCGAGGCCGACGAGCCCAATCGAGAAGAGAGCGAGGAAGCGACGCCTCATTGCAGGGCTCTCGTCGTTGCGAGCTCGGGAAGGTCCGTTCCCCTCTTTGCGAACAAGTCATTGGGCATGCTGATCCCGCGCTTCTCGAACTTGTAGAGAAATGTCGGCCGCAGGCCAGTCGCCTCGAGGCTCCCGACCACGGTGCGATCCGAGAGGACGTTCTCGAGCTTGAAGGTGAAGATTTCCTGCAGCGTGATGACTTCCGACTCCATCCTCTGCACCTCGGTGATCGCGGTCACGCGACGACCGCCGTCTTCCATTCGTTCGAGGTGCACGATCAGGTCGAGGGCGGATGCGATCTGTTGGCGAATAGCGCGGAGAGGTAGGTCATAACCGGCCATCAAGACCATCGTCTCGATCCTGGCCAGCGCATCCCTCGGCGCATTCGCGTGGACAGTGGTCAGTGATCCATCGTGGCCCGTGTTCATCGCCTGGAGCATGTCCAGCGCCTCTGCGCCTCGTACTTCACCGACGATGATTCGATCCGGTCGCATACGCAGGGAGTTGCGCACGAGATCGCGAATCGTGATCTCGCCCGACCCTTCGATGTTCTTCGGCCGTCCCTCGAGGCGGAGCACGTGCGCCTGCTTCAGCTGCAACTCCGCTGCGTCCTCGATTGTGACGATGCGCTCTGCGTCGGAGACCGCCTGCGAGAGTGCGTTCAGCAGCGTCGTCTTGCCGGTGCCCGTACCGCCGGAGATGAGGATGTTGAGCTCCCCTGCAATGCAGCGCTGGAGAAAGTCAACGGTCTCCTCGGACAGCGTCCCGAGACGAATCATCTCGCGAAGGTCGAGACGCTTGTTCGCGAACTTGCGGATCGTGATGAGCGGCCCGCTCAGGGAAAGCGGTGGAATGACGGCGTTGACGCGGCTCCCGTCCGGCAGCCGTGCATCGACCATCGGGGACGACTCATCGATCCGTCGGCCGACCTGGGCAACCATCTTGTTGATGATCCGACGCAGGTGCGAGTCATCGTTGAACCGCACAGTCGTCTGGTACAGACGCCCTTGACGCTCGACCCAGATGTCGAAAGGCCCATTCACCATGATTTCCGTCACGCTGTCATCGGCGAGAAGGCGTTCGATCGGGCCGTGGCCGAGGATGTCGTCCGAGATCTCTGCCACGAGTCGCTCACGGTCGTCCCGCGAGATCCCCGCTTCGTCGCCGAGTTGGGTGCGGATGTCACCGTTGACGCGGTCACGGAGACCGAGTGGATCCATCGTCGTGCTGAAGAGCTGAGGACCCAGGTCCCCGATGACTGCGAGATGAATCCGATTCTTGACCTCGGCAAACGGATCCGGGCCTGAAGGCGCTACAACCGGACGAGAAGTGGAAAGTCGCTCGTGTAGCTCCATCATGACCTCCAGGCAAAGCGGCGCTTACCGCCGCGATCGCTGACCACCGGCTCGGGTGCCGCCGCCACGTGCTCGCGTTCTTCATCCGCATAGGTCTCCGCAAGTTTCTGGAAAGCCCGGGCGGCCTCGGATCGCTCTTCTCTTGTTACGATCGGCATGCCGTCATTGATCGAGATCGGAATCTGCCGATCGCTCGGAACCAACACTTCAGGAGCGCGGCCGATGATCGCCTCGACATCTTCGTGCGTGATGCCAACCCGCGTATCTGCGCGGTTTAGGACGAGCGAGATCCGGTCGGGGTTGTAGCCCATGAGTTCCAGTGTTTCCAATCCGAGCTTCGTATTTTTGAGCGAGAGCGAGTCGAGCATCCCGACGAGGCAGACGTCAGAGGACGCGTCGATTGCCGCGATCACTTCAGGCGTGAAGCCCGGGGGGGTGTCGACGATCACATAGTCCGACATGGAACGCAGGGTCGTGAAGACGTCCCGAAGGAAGTCGACGGTCACGCTGCTTGCCTGATCGGGCCGCGTCGGAGCCAACAACACCTTGAGACCCGAGGAGTGCTTGACCAGGTAGGCGTCGAGCTTGTCCGCGTCGAGGGACCCGCCGGACCGGGCGAGGTCGTAGATCGTCTTGTCCGGCCGCAGGCCCAGCGCCAGCCCGATGTCGCCGAACTGCAAGTCCAGATCGACGAGAACTGGGCGGTGACCCGAAACCGCTAGGGAGACCGCGAGATTCGTCGATACGAGTGTCTTGCCGGTGCCACCCTTCGGGCCGAGCACACAGATCATCGGTGCGAGCGCGATGCCACTCGCGACCGCGGCTCCCCGGCGCCGCGCGACGGCCTTCTCGAGCGCGAATGCGATGCGGTCGGGCGGCTCCGGAAGGGTCACGATGTCGTCGGCCCCGGACTCGAACACCCGACGAACGAAGCCATTAGGTGATCCCATGGTAAGCACGACGACAGGTCGTTCAGGTTGCTGCTTTACGGCGCTGTCGATGAAGTAAAGAGCACGGTCGGAATACCCCTCGCAAGCCACGACCAGGAGGTCAGGTGCAGTTTCCTGCAGTGTCCGCCAACTCTCGTCCAGCCCGTTGAGGATTCCTACGACCTCGACACCACTGCCGTCCGGAAGCATCGACTGGATCGCGTGGGTGTCGAAACCGGCGTCGACCGCGACCAGCGCTTGAATGCGACCAGCCATTACTAATGCACCGGCTTCGCGCTCAGGAGCGTCTGGGCATTGATGATTCCCGGATTCACGGTCTTTGCCCCGCTAGCCGGCCGCAATACGAACCAGAGGTGGCCGTTGTCAGCTGCATACGCGAGTTGTCCCGCTCGTTGCTCTGGCGCGCGGAGTGTGATCAACCCGGTTCCACCAGCCAGCGGAGCCTTGAGCACCAGCACGTCGGCCATCAGGAGTTTGATGATCGGCTGTGCTCCACCTGCACCCTGCAGCACGAAGCCCATGAAGATGTCGATGTGGTCGCCCGCACTGATTTGTCCCACCATTCCGTGCTGGGCATCGATCGAAATCGCGATTGCGCGGTCGCTGCCCGTGAGCTTCGTTTGGAGGGTTCCCGGAGTCGCGTACGCGAAGTAGTTCGCGGTCAGCTGCTGCCCCGGAAAGATGTCAGTTACTGCAACCCGGCCGGCCAGCGCCGAGGGATCGGTTAAAGCGCCAATCTGCAACTGACCCTTCGGTACCGACGCAACCTGGAACTGGTCGCTCGTTCCGATGATGTTGCCGGGCGTCCCTTTCTGGATCAGGTTCTTCGCGACGAGCACCGTCGCCGGGGCGGCAGAGCTGTTCACGCTGTTCCGATAGGAGTGCAGGTAGACGATCAGGATCAAGCCGGCGAGGACGGCCGCGGCAGCGCCCACGAGGAGCGAACCTCGCCTCGTCGTGAAGAGATTTTGGGCGATTTCCACCACAGGTCTTCCTCCTTACTTCGTTAGTACGGCTACGCAGGGGTTGAAGCTTCCGACGACGCACGCTTGGCCCCCTGAGGACTGCGCGCTTGTCAAGACACGCGTGATGAAGTTCCCGACGAGGTCTCCAGTCGGAGCGGAGATCGCACCGGGGCAGGGATCGTTGTTGCCGTTGCCGTTTCCTCCCCAGCCCCGGACGTAGAAGATCCCGAAGCTGACGATCGGCAAGACATCGTTCCCCGATCCTCTGAAGGAACCGAACGGCACCATGAAGACGTAGATGATTCGCGGGTCCGTGAACTGAAGCGTCGGATCCGTGTTGGCCGGTCCAGGAAGAGCCGGAAAGCTGCTCCAGTAGTTTCGCCCGGGCATGCCGACGCCCGGGCATTGGTTGGAGCCGCCCAGGATCCGCGCCTGGATGCCTTGTGTGAACTGGCCGACGGTGCCGCCTGTTTGGATCGCAACGCATGGGTACGGCGGGTTCGACGCAAAGATGTCGTTCTTGGTCGTCCACGGCGGGTTGCCGCACGCAAAATTGGGATCGGTGTTGATCGTGTACGGAGGTTGACACCCTGCTTCGATCTGATCTCTGAGGTTTCCGGTCCGGTTGCAGTCGAGTGACCCGTTCTGGCTATGGCCGACGATGCGGAGGAAGACAGGTGGGTCGCTGGCGTTGTTGGAGATGGCCCCGGCGAGCTGAACGTCAACGGCGAGGCTTTTCGTGTTCCCGATCGGGAACGAGTTGCAAGCGGCGCCGTATCCAAGAGGGCCGGGACACGTCAGGCCGAAGGCATCCGTAAAAGAGCCGCCCATGTTGAGCAGGTGCGCGGTCCGGATCGGACCCGAGATGTCGTCGTTTCCGCCGAAGGCGCCCTGAACCACGATCGGGCACGGGCAGAAGTTCTGATTGCCGCCGCGGTTGTTGCAAGCATTGTTGTTGTTGAAGGCGTTGCCACACGTGATGCCCGGCGCAGACGGGAAGGCCGTCTCGTTCCTCACGATCCACGTCATCGTGATCTGACAAGGCCCGGCGTTCGGCGCAATCGTGATGGTGTAGGTGCGAATGTTGCCGGTGCCATTCCCCGTGCCGCCGCCGCTGCAGTTGGCGCCCGGATTCGCCGTCAGCTGGATGTTCGAGAGCGTGGCACCATTCGTGGCGAGATTGACCCTCAAGGTCGCCGTGCAGCTCGCGTTGTTGTATGTGAAGTACGCATAGGTGTCCGGACAGGTCGCTGTCTCGAGGATGGCGTCCTGGATAACCGGAAGCTTGTTCGAGGGCGTCGCATGCTGTCCGTGCATGAAGAGCAGTCCACTAGAGCTCGGATTGCTGTAGCAGTCGACGCGCGCCTGCGCGCAAATCTGTGTGGCGCTCAGCCCAGCAATGTTCAACGGTGGCCGAGTCGGCGGTCCGTCGCTGCTGAACGCCATGACAGCGCCGAGTTGACCGCTGGGCGGCATGGTCACGGACGCCGGGGTCGCCACACCGGTCGCGTCGGTGTTGGACCACTCGTTGAAGCCGTTCGCGGTATTGATCTTGCGGAGGTACTTTGCCCAGGTCGTGTTGACATTTCCTGGATTCGCCTCGTCGTAGAAGATGACCGCACCACTCTGGGGGTTGACGTCCGGGACGCCGATCGGCATTTGTCCGGCAAGTGTGTCGACGAGTTTCATTCCGACACGGGCGTGCGCATTGATCTTGGGCACGACCGCGAGCCGGAGGAACCATGGCAGGTTCGTCTCGGTCATCTTCACGTCGATCATCGAGTTCGTGCAGGGAGCGCCCCCGTCCGTGTAGTCGACGTTCGTCCCGCCCGCGTCCCAGTAGCTGGTCGAATTCACCAGGATGTGTGCATTGGCGTCTGTGGTCACGCCGATCTGTTTGTTGTACGGAGCGGTGTAGGTCGCGTCCTTGACTCCCGCGTACTTCCGGACAAGCGGAATAGATCGCTGTATTACTGCAGCCGGGGAGCTGGAACGACGCGCCGCCGGCGAGCGCGGCCGCGTCGGCCTGGAGTTGAAGGTGCCGCTTGTGCTCGTACCAGTTGCCGACCTCGATGACGAGCGCGACGACCAGCACCATTGCCGTTAGGCCGGCCGCGACGATCACGAGAACGGCTCCGCGCTCGTCGTTCAACCGCTTAGAAATCATGTCCCGGCACCGCCCGTCGTCGGCCAGCAAACAGTCGCGGTGGACGCCGGTTTCGATTCGAGCCGCATCGTGGCCTTGCCCGAGAGCGGAGTAGAGGCGAAGCCTGCCTGGCTGGTTATGTAGTTCAGCCAGTGATAGACGACCTTAACGGTGACCTCAACGGGGTCCCCGACCTTCGTGGCGGTTCCGTTGGGAAAGGTGATGCATGCCTGTGCCGCGTTCTGTGCCGGTGCCGTAGAGCTTGCTGCGCGACCGGGTGGTCTGAGCTCGCTAGTTCCAGCCTTGTTCGCGACGTACCACGCCAGGCACTGAGGGCCAGACACCGGACAAGGCGGAGTGAGCGTCGACCAGCCACAATCCCCTAAAGAGGGATCGGGGCAGTAGTTCACGGCGGCGAGTCGTGCGCCTTCGCTCGCGAGTTGGGTTTCCTCGATCCAGTCGCGGAACATCTTGCCGAAGTCGAGCATGCCCAGCAGGAGCAGGAGCACCAATGGCATCACGATCGCAAGTTCGGCGAGAGCGGCTCCGCGTTGCCCGCGCAACCGCTCTCTCCGATTGTGAGTTCGACGCACCGCAGTCACCTATGGATTGGAGACCGCCGACATGTTCGTGCTCACCTTGTTGAGGACGCCGGACAAAGTGACCCCGAGCACCTGGAGCACTCCGATCGTCACCAGCGCAATCAGCGCCAGGATCAGCGCGTACTCGACCAGCGCTTGACCCTGCTCTTGCACGCTGCGATTTCGAGCCGCAGTTAGCGATCGTTGCCGCAGACGCATCAGAGCTGTCCGAATCCCCATTCGTCCGTCCTTACGGAATGACCGAAGAGACCGACGTGTTGACGCTGTTGAAGACCCGGGACACGCTGAGACCCAGGGCCTGCAGGATGAGGATCGACACGACGGCGATCAGCGCCAGGATCAGCGCGTACTCGACGAGTGCCTGACCCTCTTCGCGCTCGACGCGATCACGCAGCGCCGAATATGCGCGGAGAAGCTCAGTCTGAAGACGAAGCATTTCCCTTTCCTTTCTTATGGATGAACTGCAGACAACTGCGTATTCACGGTGTTCAGAACCCCGGAAATGCTGAGACCCAGCGCTTGCAAGATCAGGATCGAAATCACCGAGATCATCGCCAGGATCAGCGCGTATTCGACCAGGGCCTGTCCTTCCTCTCGCTCCGCTCGAGCGAAGAGGGCAGACACCGCCACCATGTACGCCTTGTGGAAGATCACAACTTCCTTTCTTGTGCTGCTTCGATTGAGTCGCAGCGGGCTAGGTCCGCCGACTCCTTTTGCTCCCCCGTGCGGTCCCTCCTTTCGTCGCTTGCCCCAGCTGGTCGCGCGAGGGCGGCAGCGGATCGGTGTTTCGTAACGCGATCCACTCGCGCATGCCTCAAATCAAGACGCTTCGGCGCCAGCGGTACACCGTCTGAAGGTCCAGTCCAGGCCCGTCGAACAGTCGTGCATTCCGCCCCTCGGAGGCTCATCTCTCGTTCCTGACGACCGGACGGGAAATGACGATGACGCCGTGACCCCGGTAGAGCCGGCGCGCGCCCCTGCTGCGGAGAAGACCCTTGGCAAGAAGACTGTCCGGACCCTTCTTGAGGACGAAGAGTCCGTACGGCGCCACGGTCCTTCGCCAGCCCTCAACCTGTCGGCGGGCGTTGACCAGTTGAATCAGCCGCTGCTTCGACACGAGCTCGAACCGAATGTCGAAAGCGATCCGTCCGCGCAGCTCCGGCACCTTCAACAGCAGCCAGTCGCTGTACTGCTCGTTGGCAAAAAGCTTCACGCCGGGGTGGGCCAGTTCGACGCGACGTACCGCGTCGAGGGCCTGCGGCGGATAGTCACGCCCCAGCCACGAGTTGGAGCGCGCGGATACGGCGACGAGTGTGGTCAGGACGCCGGCGATGCTCACCGCGATGAGCGCGCGGTTCAGCAGTTGGTAGCGCATCGCCGCGGTGTTCGGCTTGAGGACGCCGTCGAGCGCTGCGGGCAACAGCATGAGCGCGACCAGGGCGAACCAGACGACCATTCTCATCGTCTGCAGTCCCATGAGAATCGTCACCGCGAGCAGAACTTGCTCCAGCGGCCTGAGGCGGTCGCTCCTCTTGCCCACGAGCCAGACGGCGAGGAACGCGAGCAGGTAGAACGGCGATGTCTGAAAGTCCGGCGCCGTTGGACGCCACTCGACGATGAAGTCGCGGAAGCCGGGGTTGAGCAGTATGTGGCGGTAGTAGCCCGGCAGGCTCAACGCATAGGGCGATGCGAAGAGGCAGGCGATCGGCACGATGCAAAGAACCGCAGTGCGTGGCAACCACGCTCGCCACGGTCGCCGACGTCGCTCGACGCCGTAGGTGAGGCCGGCCAGGACGACCAGCAGCGCACCTGTCGCGGCGGAGCCGTGGATGTTGGCCCAGAGCAGGAGGATGGGGAAGACCAGGAAGACCCTCCGCGAGGGCGAGCGAGCGTCGGCGACGAGTAGCCAGACAACGCCGACGAAGAGTGCGAAGGCGAAGCTCTGTGCGCGGGCGGCCCATCCGCCCCAGATCAGAAGGAAGATCGCCGGCAGCGCCAGCCAGCAGATCGCGCGGATTGAAGCTCCACGCCAGCGGGCAAAGGCGATCGCGAGCATGAAGGCGGAGCCGACGGCGGCCGCGTGGCCGAGGAGCGCGAGCTTCACTCCGCCCGCGGCATACAAGCCGTAGAGCAGCAACTGCCCCAGCCATTGTTGGTCGACCCAGTGCCGGCCGTGGCTCCAGACTGCGATGTTGTCCGTTCCCGGCAAGCCATGGTGCGCGATCTCGTGCCCGCCGAAGATCGCGAACCAGCTGTCGGACACGAGCTCGTGCGGCAGCGACGAGACGATCGTCCCGAGAAAGAGCGCCACGATCGGAAAGAGGAGGGCATGCTCGAGACACCACTCCCAGGCCCTTTCGGCGAATCGACCGGAAGCACGCGAGTCATCGCGTGCCCGTGCCGGCGCGTTTACGCCCTGCTCGACGTGATCCACCATCCCCGACTCGGATCCAACTCCCGAGCGGCCTCGGGATCACCCGTCGAAAGGCCGGACCGGGCCGGACCTAGGGGGAAGTAACGGCTGTTCTTGGCCGGAGAAGGCTCTTCTGGCGCATCGCGAGGGCGACCGAACCGCCAGCGACGGCCAGTACCGCGAGGATCAGGGCGGGCGAGCCATTGCTCTCCGGCCCCGGCACGAGCCAGAAGGCGAGAGGCAGGACCCAGGCGATGCTCAAGCGCCGGCGGTAGAGGGCGATCGGCGCGAACAGGATCACGAAGTAGTGAATCCACACGATCGGCGACAGCGCAATTCCTGCGACGACCGCGGCTACGAATGACCGCCTCTCGCCGTCGCGTCCTCGGGCGATGAGGATGATCGCCGCGATGGCCGCCAGCGTGAGAAAGGCGAAGGTCACGCGGGTCGTCGTTGCCGACAAGCCCAGCGACCTCAGGAGTGCGAAGGGAGAGAAGCTTTTCTCCTGCTCGAGACCGGCCACGCGTCCGAGGCGATGCGGGTATTCACGCAGGCCATCGAAGCCGAGCAGGGCCCAGGACCCGAAGACGACCACGATGCCGAGGCCGATCGTGGTCGCCGCAGTCCGAAATCGCCTCGTGGCGATCAGCCAGATTGCCAAAGGCCAGAGGAACAGTTTCGTGACCACCACTCCGACGATCGCCGCAGCGGCGAACCACCGGCGGTCCCGATACCTCCACGCGACGGCCGTCGCAAGCAAGAGCAGTGGACCGAGCGTGCCGATCGTGATCGAGCTCGTCATCGGTACGCAGGCGAGCACAGCCGCATAACAGCGCCATTCCTTGACCTCCAAGAGCCGCAAGGCGAGCACGGCGCTGCCGATCGAAACGAGTGTGAAAGCGATCACGGCCAGCTTCCAGGGCAGGATCCCGAACGGGACCATGAGGAAGGCGGCCGGCGCTGGATACACGAAGGGATAAGGAGAATGACCAGTGACGATGTCGTGCCCGGCCTTCCACATCACGTGGAGGTCGAACAGGAAGCCGCCGTCAGGGAAATAGATCCCGTCCACCGAGCCTGGATGGGAGTGGTAGGCCCCGATCAGGTAGGCGACGATGACTGCAGGGGCGAAGAAGGGAACGAGGACGAAGAAAGTCGCCTCGAGAGCAATGCGCACGTGTGCGACGAAACGATCCCATTGGCGCGGGACTGAGCCGGCCGGTGCGCCCGCAGCATTCTGACTTACGACTTCCACGCGACTCGAACCATGGCTTTGCGGCAGACGCCAAGCAATCGCCGTAGGGCTGGTTGGGGCCCACCCTTTAGCTTGGTTCGAAGATGGGCTCCCCCGATCGGGGGAGGGCGTGGACGGGTGCATGTCCGATGCCTACGGGAGACTCAAGCCGTACCCACCCGGGTGCGGTACCCGTTGAACACAGGAGAACGATGACGTTCCCGCACTTCCTGCTTGCGCTCGGTATAGGAGCTGCGCTGCTGGCCTTCTGGTTCGTCGTCCGCTTTCCCGACCGCGGTCCGGCCAACATGAGGCGGGCCCTGATTCATGTGGGAATGGCGTTCGCGATCGGATGGTTCGTCCCCGACGTCTTCAGCGTCGTCTGCACGTACGGCTTCAGGGCCGCGGTCACCGGGATCTTCGTCCTCGTGTTCCCGGTGCTCTTCTACACCTTCCTGTCCGGCGCCTGGTTTCTCAAGATCGCGACGGACATGATCGGCCACTACCGCCACTAGTCCGACATCGGCACGGCTCCCCTCGACGCGGAAGATCGCCGCGGCGAATGCCCCGGGGATCTTCGACGCTATGTGGCTGGCGGCTTCTAGGCGCTGCGGCGGCCGCGCACGAAGTACAACGCGCCGAGCAGGATCGCCAGGACGACGATGAGAATCACGTAAATCATGCGAGCCCTTTCTCTTGAGAGAACAGTTGTCCTGCTAGTTCTAACGCTGCCGCGGCCAAGGTGTCCTTCACCTCAGGGCTAGCTTTGACCTCTACCACCGGCTAGACCTCTGGCGGCTGATGGGGCCCGAAACCCGCCCCAGATCAGGGCAGGCTGGAGGCTTGGAAGAGGCTGTCCGGCGTCGGAGCGCGTCGTGTCGGGCGGAGGCGAACCACGGTAATGCGCGGGTTTCCTGATGCGGCGACCTGATCCGGAATGGCCTGTTCGCGGAACGATCGGCAGCCGAGAAGCGAGACTTGGTTCTGGACCCTCAGAGTCCGCCACCCACCCCCGCACTGAGCCGCGAAGTCGGGAGGTAGTGACCGCGCCTGCCAATCGACCGCGTATGCCGTGCTCCGGCGGCCCGTGCAGCTCGCGATCCGTTCTCCGTCAACGAACCCGAAGAGCTGTGGGATCGCGACCCGCTGCTCGATGTCGAAATTCGCCAGATACAACGGGCACCCGGCGGTGGTGACGCCTTTCGCGAGCTCGACGGCCGTGGATCCGCTTCGTTCGGTTCGTGCCCAGTCCGCGATTGCGCTGGGAGTGTGCAACAGCGTCATTGACAGCACGATCAGTCCGACCGCGAGCTGCACAACGAGTTTCGCGTGCGCGAGACCGCGCAATGCCACGGACGCGACCGCTACGACCCATGGAATGTAGTACCAGCTCGGCGTCGGCCCCCGTGCCAATGCGACCGCGCTCATGAGAAAGCCGGTGACCAGTATGCCCGCGAAGAGCCATGCATCCCGCTCGCGGCGGCGCGCTGTCGTGATCACAACGACGAGTGCGGCGGGCACGGCCAAGGACCACAGCCAGGTTCCCAACACACCCGGCTCGCCAAAGAAGGGGGAGACCCCGGCAGCGAACAGCTTGGTGCGGAAGCTCAGGTCTACATTGGGATAGGGCCTTTGCCCGCCGGCGACCGCGATTGCGAGATGGGTTGTGACGTGCACGAGTGGAGCGATGATCAGGACCCCAAGGAGGGCGAGCATCGACCGCGCCTTGCGTCCCCGCATGAGCTCGGCTCGAAGCCGCGGGCCGAGCCACTTCACGAAGAACGGGATGAACACGAGAAGGCACAGCGACGCCTCCTTCGAGTAGACCCCGATGAGGTAGATGACGTAACCGGCGGCGACGACCAGGGCCGCGAGCGTGCGATCTCGCGTCGAGCTGCCGCCGACGAGAAGCCCACGAGCCCCGGTTCCGATCAGCGCGAGGCCGATGATCAAGCCGGCAATCATCATCGGCTCGCCCGGGCCGTAGCGCGCAAGATCAACCGCGATCTGCGGGGTTAGCGCGACGGCCAGTGGCGCAAGCCACACCAGGTGAGGGGAGGCGAGCGATCGTCGAGCCAGGATCCACCTCGCCAATACCCAGGCGGCGATGAGAAAGAGGGCGACTCGAACGACTCCCCAGGCCGCGGCCACGGGGATGGAGGGACCCGTCGGGAGATGCCACTGCGCGTAGTTCCAGACGGCCGTGTAGCCGGGGCGAATCCGGCCTGCGAAATCGACACCCGCGGATGAGTAGCGGCCGTGGAGGAGCGCGTGCAGAGCGGGTCGGCTGTAGGTCACACCGAACCAGTCGTCGACGAGCGAGGGGGTCTTCATCCCGAACCGGACCCACTGAATGCCGACGGAAAGACCACCCACCAAGGCGAACGGGACGAACCGTCGCGCGACCACGGCCGCGCGCTGCCCCGCGGTGCCAGTTCGGATCCGCTGCTGCTCGTAAGCGACTGACACGTTCACCCTGACGCTAGATCCGCGACGCTTCGCCGGGGCCTAGTCGCGGGACCGGGATTCACTCGTCAAAAGTCGCCTGGCGTGGTCGGAAACGGCGCTCTGGCCGTTTGACGTGGAAAACCCGGACGATGGTTAATACCGCCCGCCTACCGCAGACGGTAGACCTGGTGTAGTGGACCTGAGCATCGTCGCGCCAGCCTTCGACGAGGCGGCAGCCTTGCCCGTTTTCATTCGGCGGGTGACCGCCGTACTCGACGAGTTCGAAGGAACGGGCGAGTTGGTGCTGGTCGACGACGGCTCGAGCGACGACACGTGGCAGGTGATCCTGGCTGCGTCGCACAACGATTCGAGGATCCGTGGTGTTCGCCTTGCCCGGAACTTCGGCCACCAGCTCGCACTCACGGCCGGCATGGCGGCGGCGGACGGCGATGCCGTCGTCACGCTGGACTCCGATCTCCAGCATCCGCCCGAAGTGATTCCCGAGCTGCTCGCGACCGCCCGACTCGGGTATGAGGTCGTCTACGCGGTCCGGTCGGCCGACGATGAAGCGGGGCTGAGCAAGCGTCTGCCGGCGAAGGTCTTCTACCTCGTGCTGAATCGGCTGACCTCTCTCGCGCTGCCGGAGGGAGCGGCCGACTTCAAGTACATGTCGCGACGGGTCGTGAACATCCTGCTCGCGATGCCCGAGAGACACCGCTTCCTCCGCGGGATGACACGGTGGACAGGCTTCCGGCAGGCTTTCGTTTCCTACAGCCGCGTGGATCGGCAGGCCGGGCGGTCGAAGTACGGCGTTGGCAAGATGTTGTTGCTTGCCTGGGACGCGGTGACGAGCTTCTCTGCTGTTCCGCTCAAGATGGCCGGCCTCGCAGGTATCGCGGTGTCTCTGCTCGGCTGGACCTACCTCGCGTATGCGATTGGCGCACACTTCTTCACCCACAGCACCATCTCGGGCTGGACATCGGTGACTGCCGCGGTCCTGGTACTCGGTGGTGTGCAGCTCATCTGTCTCGGGATCTTTGGACAGTACCTGGGCCGAATGTACGAGGACATCAAAGGACGGCCACTGTTCCTTGTCGCCGAGGAAACCCGCGAGGGTGAGCTCGAGCCGGGGCTCGCCGAGTTCCACCCGACTCTGCTCTCACGTGGGCGCGGCGTCGAGGACCAGAGGCGCACGCTTCGAGCCTGAGACCGAGGCCGCAGCCTCTCGGAGTCTCTCCTGACGAACCGATGGACCTTGCCTGTGAAATCGACCCCTGCAATCTCTGTCGCGCTCCGATCGACCGGCGTCGCGATCTGCGCTGGGAAAAGGATGGTCTCGACATTGTGCGATGCCCCTCGTGCGGGACTCTGATCAGGGCGGATCCGCCCTCTTACGATGCTCTCGAGGAGATCTACGGGCCTGCGTACTTCTCGGACGCCTCGGGAACGACCCGGGGGCAGGGCTACGCCGATTACCTTGGCGAGGAGGCGAACCATCGGGCCAACGCGGCAGCCCGCGTCAGGCTCCTCCAGCGTCATCAGCCGGCGGGGCGACTGCTCGATGTGGGGTGTGCTGCGGGGTTTTTCCTCGACGAGGCGAGGCGGGCAGGCTGGCAGGTGCAAGGAGTCGAGTTCTCGACCGAGATGGCGGCATATGCGAGGAGTCGGTTGGCCCTGGACGTTCTCGGCGGATCGTTCGATCAGGTCGAGCTTCCGCCGGAAACCTTCGACGTCGTCACCATGTGGGACTATCTCGAGCACTCCATCGACCCGGCGGGCGATCTCCTGCGGTGCGGGAGCCTGCTCCGCAGAGGAGGAGTCCTAGCGATCTCGACAGGTGACGCCGCTTCTCTTGTGGCCCGGATCTCGCGGCGCCGCTGGCATCTGTTGACTCCGAGGCATCACAACTTCTTCTTCACCCGAGCGTCGCTCGAGGGGGCACTCCGCAGAGCCGGATTCGAGATCGTCGTCGTGAAGTACAGCGCCGGGCTCTATTCGTTGAGCTACTTGATGCACAAGGCGCGAACTCTGGCGGACTGGCCGCTCGTGACAGACTTGGCTCGCGCGATAGGCCGTTCACGCGCTGGCGCCGTGGCGGTGCCTGTCAACCTCTACGACATCATGACCCTGGTCGCGCGCCGCCATTAGCTCGTAGGCGGTGCTTCCTCGAGTTTCTTTTGCTCATCTCCTGAGCCGACCTCCGCCTTGAGCTGCGCCAGCTCGCTGTCGACCTGCTGCTGCGAGGCAAGCTGCGCCAGCTCGCGGTCGAGCTGGGTCTTGTCCGAGCCGAGCTCCTGGAGATCTCCCGCGGAGACGAGCTCATCGATTGCCGACGCGCGCGCCTGCATTTGCTCGGTCTTGTCCTTCGCCCGATCGATCGCCAGACCGGTATTCTCCATCTCGCGCCCGATACCCGTTGCCGCCTCGCCGATCCGCACCTGCGCCTCGGCGGCGGAGTACTGCGCCTTGATCACTTCCTTCTGCGAGCGGAACTGCTCGATGCGCACTTCGAGCTGCTTCTCGCTCGCGACGAGCTTCTCCTGTTGGCCCTCGAGCTGCTTCACCTGGCCGTCCAGATCCTGCAGCTGCTGCTGGATCCCCGACTTTCGCTCGAGCGCTTGGCGCGCGAGGTCCTCACGGCCGGCGGCGACGGCCTGGCGGGCCTGGGTGTCGAGCTTGACGACGTTCTGCTCGAGCTGTTGAGTCTGGAGCTGAAGACGTTTCTTGGCTGTGACGACGTCCGCGACTCCCCGCTTGACATTTTGCAGGGACTCCAGCTGCTTCTCGTAGGAGTAGTCGAGCGTCTCCTGCGGGTTCTCGGCTCGGTTCAGGAGCGCGCTGAACTTCGCTCGGATGATTTCCCCGGCTCGTGACAGCAGACCCATCGCAGATTCCTCCTCGTCGCAGGTGTGGCTTGTAGCGTACCGGGGCAGCGCGGCAGGCTGCGCGTCGGCTGCTGGACGAAAGTGGGTCGAGCCTTAGCCCATCCTCGGTGGGCCCGCAGACTACTTAGACCCATCGTCGGGATGTGCACTCGCCGAGGGCGTACCTGGCTCGGGCCGGATCGGCATCCGCCGCTGTGGAACGCAGTCGGGCGAAGTACCTCGCGACTCCTTCGGCTCGGCTAAGAGCGGCACACCTGCTGGCGCTTTCGGCTTTTGCGATCGCCCAGCCGATGTTCTCGCTGCTCACGAAACAACCGTTCCATCTCGCGATCGAAGGGTTCCGCGCGATTGACGTCGTCGTCTACAGCCTGGCCCTCTTACTCGTTCCGCCGGGAATCTTGATGGCGGTTGAGTGCATCGTCGGCCTGCTCCACAAGCGGGCGCTCGCCGTAGTTCACGCGCTCTTCGTCGGATTGCTCGCGTGCCTCGTGCTCTTTCGTGCACTGCGTGGGCTTCCCCTCGACTACAAGACTTTCGGAGCGGGGCTCGGAGCTCTCATGTTCGTGCGCCTCTATCGGAGCTGGGAACCGGCGCGGCAATTCCTCACCATCTGTTCCTTCGCGGCGATCTTCTTCCTCGCGGTGTTCCTGATCAGAGCGCCGCTCAGAGAGCTTTCGACCAGCGATGTTCAGGCGGCGTCTGTACCGCCCATCAGGACGAAGACGCCCGTCGTCCTCGTGATCTTTGACGAATTTCCCGAGAGCTCACTGATGGATGCGGCGGGAGCGATCGACCGACTGCGGTATCCGAACTTTGCCGCCCTGGCGGGCACATCTACCTGGTATCGCAACGCGACAACGGTCCACGACTACACCTTCTGGGCGGTCCCGGCCATCTTGACGGGTCAACTCCCGGAAAACGACCAGCTTCCGGTCATGGCGAACCATCCGGAAAACCTGTTCACGCTTCTAGGAGGCAACTATCGGATCAATGCCTCCGAGCCCATCACGCGTTTATGCCCCGAGAGGCTCTGCCCGAATGCAAGTGAGAGCCTGGACAGGCGGATGGGGAAGCTCGCCAGGCACCTCGTCGGATTCTTCAGGAGGGGCTTGTTCCTGTGGGGGGGATTTCACGAGACGGTTCCTGACTGGAACGACCCGCCGGCTCAGGTAAACCGGTTTCTGGCCAAGATCAATTCGCGAACCCAGCGGCAGCTGGACGTCATTCACGTGGTCCTGCCGCATGGGCCGTGGCGTTACCTTCCCTCGGGTCAGAAGTACAAAGGCGGGGACTCGCTAGCCGGAGCCGTGGCGGGTAAATGGGGCGGCAGTGAGCGCCTCGTCGATCGCGCGTATGGACGACATCTTCTTCAGGTGGGATTCGTCGATCGGCTGCTGGGAAAGATCGTCGCCCGCCTTCGGGCGACCGGACTCTGGAACCGGTCGCTGTTCATCGTCACGGCCGACCATGGCGTCAGCTTCCGGCCGGGGGCCGAGGAGCGAAAGGTTGAGACGAGGAATCTGGCCGACATCGCCTTCGTCCCGCTATTCGTCAAGAGACCTTTCCAACCTGGCTCCGTGGTCGACGATCGGAGCGCTAGGACGGTCGACATCGTCCCCACGATCGTCGATCTGCTGCACATCAAGATGCCTTGGAAGCTAGACGGCCGCTCGCTGCTCTCAGCCAGCCGGCCCTTTCCTTCACGGATCGTCGTGAGGAGCATCACAGGTGACCTGGTGAATGCTCCCTGGGCTGTGATGAGGGCAGGTCGTGCTACCACGGTGGCGCGGAAGGCCCGGCTGTTCGGGCACGGCGTCGATCTCCTGCAAGCCGTCGACAAGACCGGGCGGCTCACCACCGGTGACGACGGGAACGGTTCTCCCTGACATCTCTGCCCAAGGCCGAGGTACCGTGCTGCCGTGCTCGTCGAGCGGAGCATGCATCCGCAATACCTCTCCAACGCTTACCTGGTGGCGGATGAGGAAGGTGGGCGCGGCCTTTTCGTCGATTCGGGCGCCCCTCTCGAGCGGCTTCTGGCCGCTGCAAAGGCGTGGAGGGTCGAGCCCGAACTCGTCCTGAGAACGCATTCGCACCACGATCACATCGAGAATGAGTCCGAACTGGGGCTGCCTGTACAGACGGGCCCAGTCGAGGTCGGGCGGATGCGCGTAGAGGCACTACCGACTCCCGGTCACTCGGATGACATGGTGGCGTTCGTCGTGAATAGCGAAATCGTGTTCACCGGGGACACGCTTTTCAAAGATTCCGTCGGAGGTGGGACCTTCGATGAGATCCGGCGCTCGGTCATGGACGTCCTGATGAGGCTCGATGCGCAGACGCGTGTGTGTCCGGGTCATACCGACGAGACCACGATTGGTCGAGAGTGGGAAGAGAATCCCTTCGTCCGCGTCTGGCGGGGTGTCGAGCCAGAGGGACGTACGACGGTTCGGGTCGCCGGCGAGGACGCCACGCTCATCGTGTGGTCGCCGGACTACGACGGCGGTGGAAAGGCGTGGGTTCGCTTCGCCGATGGCCGCGACGCGATCGTCGGCGGTTCGCGGGTCCAGCGGACTTAGTGGCTCCGATTCACTGGGTCCTGGGTACGCGGCCCTCTCGCTGCTTCCTGTCCGGAACGGACAGTATGGTCCTCCGGCCATGCGTCTAGGCGTCGCACGCTGCGATGTCTACTGCACCGGGCGGCTGACGGAAGTTGCGCTCGTCTAGGACGCGGTCGCGTCCTTAGGATGCCGCCGTGCAGGAGTTGGAGACAGGCCTGTGGTACTGGACGGCGACGCATCCGGAGTGGACGCCGGCAAACACAGAGGGCTGGGGCCCGGAGGTCTCGTCCTACGCGGTCGACGACGGCAACCGCCTCCTCCTGTTCGACCCGATCGCTCCGCCGAGCGAGATCCATGCGCTGGCGGCCGAGCGCGAGACGGCGGTGGTACTGACGGCGCCTTGGCACGAGCGCGACACGCAGAGCCTCGTCGAGCGGCTCGGCGTGCCGGTGTTCACGCCCCTTCCCGACAGCGCACAGGACCTCATGGAGAAGTACGGCATCACTGCCGAGCAGGCTGGGGACGGTAGCCCCGACCTCGTCTGGCTGCTCCGCGAGAACAAGGGCGAGGCACGCCCGTACTCGCCCGGCGATCGGCTGCCCATCGGGATCGAGGCGTTTCCCGGACGGGAGCAGAACGACATGGTGCTCTGGATCGAGAGCAAGGCGGCGGTCATCTCGGGCGACACGCTCAAAGACGTCGGCCAAGGCCTCGAGATCTCGGTCCGCTGGCTGCGCGAGGGCGTGACCCGCGAGCAGGTCGCCGA
>VAWR01000017.1 GCA_005885245.1 Actinomycetota bacterium
CGATCGCGATCTACCGCGACAACTGCAAGGTCGCGCAGCCGCTGTCGGGCAAGAAGGACGCCGGCGACCAGGCGACGCTGCTGGCTGCGGCGACCGCAGCGCCACCGTTGCCCGCGTCGCGCAGGCGCCGCCTGCCGGAAGACCGCGTCGAGGTCGGCCGCAAGTTCCGAGTCGGCGACTACGAGGGCTACATCCACGTCGGCCTGTACGAGGACAGCACGCCCGGCGACATCTTCGTGGACATCGCCAAGGAGGGCACGACCCTCGCCGGCCTGATGAACTCGATCATGATCTCGGTATCACTCGGCCTGCAGTACGGCGTGCCGCTCGAGGTCTATGTCTCGAAGTTCGCCCATATGCGCTTCGAGCCGAGCGGGATGACGAACGACCCGGACATCCGAGCCGCGAAGTCGATCGTCGACTACATCTTCCGCTGGATGGGCAAGAAATTCCTGACCGTCGACCAGCAGGAGGAGATCGGAATCCTGTCGGCCGAGGTGCGAGCCCGGCTAGCGGAGGGCTATCGCAACGGCGGTGATACTCCTGCGGCGACGGCGACACCGGTGGAGATGGCACCGCCCGGGCAGACGGCGCTCTTCAATGCGTTCGAGGACGCCCAGGAGTGCGCGAAGTGTGGCGGTCGGATGGTGCGGACCGGGTCTTGCTACACGTGTCGGGACTGCGGGACTAATACCGGCTGCAGCTAGCTGCAGTAAGGCAGAGCCGCCGCCGCTCCGGTCCGGGGGGTCAGGTCTTGCATTCCTTCACCTGACGGTTTGCAAGACCTGACCCCAAACCTGGGGGCTTGACGACGGGGCGTCAGCTGCGGACTATTGGCAGCGATGAGACTCCGCGCGTGGGAATCAGCGGCCGCAGTGCTCGGCGGACTGCTCTCGTTTCTCTACCTCGCTGTGGGCCAGTTCTTTGTTGCCGCCACCATCCTCGGCTTCACGGTCTTTCTGCTGGCGCTTCGGATTCGGTTCGACGCGAATCCTGATGAGCGCGCCGGCACTCACGCTCTGCGCCACTTTCGAGTGGAGACGGCGGAAGTTCTTGGGCTTCTGATCGCTCTGGTCGCCACCCTGGCAACGACGCTCGTCGGGGCTTTGCACCACTGGCAGAGAGAGCGGCTCGGCTCCGTTGCGCTCTTCGCGCTCTACGGGATGGAGATCCTCTTGATGATGGAGATACAGCGTCGAGGTGACAGCGCGCTCAGCTGGTTAATCGGCAGCCGGGCGGAACAGCAGGTGGGCGCAGAACTCGAATCACTTCGCGATAAAGGGTGGCTGGTGATTCATCGGCTGGTGAAAGACTTTGGCGGAGACGTGGACCATCTGGTCTGCGGCCCGCACGGCGCCTATGCAATCGAGACGAAAAGCGGCCGATTTGCTTGGCGACAAGTGGGCCAAGCACAAGCCAGCGCGAGATTCGCTCAGTCCAAGCTCGGGCTCAGCGGGGTGGTTCCGGTTGTGTGCGTCGGCCACGAGTTTCGACCAACACTCAAGGGTTCGGCCTGGGTGATGTCGTCGAATCATCTTGTCCCGTGGCTGCTCAGTAGACGTGATGATGCCGTCGACGTCAATCGTGCTGCCACTCGTCTCGAGCTGCCAGTTTCCTAGATGACCGAGCTCGACGAGGACATCCGAGCGTCATGCTTTTCCCACCTGGAAATCCTGTGGGCAGAGTTCGGCGACGACATCCCTTACGTCGGCGGGCTCAACCGCGGTTTCCCCTTTCGTGGACATCGGATCCCATTCCTCAACTATCAGAAGGGCATCTACAGGGCGTCTGTCCAGCGCGGGCCCGCTGCTCTTTCCATCAACACCTCCTACCGGTCGCCATACGCTGACGAGGCGACTGAGGAGGGCTTTCTCTACGCTTATCGTGCCGGAGCGATTGACCAGCCTGACAACCGCGCACTCCGTGCGGCACATCGCCTCCAAGTGCCCGTTGTGTACTTCATCGGGACGCGTCCAGGGTGGTACAGACCCGTGTTTCCCTGTTTCCTCACTGGCGACGACGCCACGACACGCTTCGTAGTCGTCACGCCTGGAGCGATGGTTGGGCCGCTCGACGAACAGGAGCCCGTCCGTGTCGAAGATCCGATAGAACAACGCTACGTTGTCCGTGAGACGAAGGTGCGGCTACACCAAGCGCGTTTTCGAGGGCGCGTACTCCCGGCATACCTGAGCCAGTGCGCGATTTGCCGCCTCAAGGAGGGCCGCCTCCTCGATGCCGCTCACATAATTGGCGATTTACAGGCGGCAGGACAGGCTTCCGTCAGCAACGGCCTTAGCCTCTGCAGCATCCATCACCGCGCGTTTGATCAGCATCTCGTGGGCATCTCGCCGGAATACAAGGTGCACGTCTCAGGGCGGCTTCTCGACGACGACGATGGCCCGATGCTCGACTTGTTGAAGGGTTTTCATGAAGCCAATATTCATGTTCCTTCACGGCGGGCATGGAGACCTGACCGGGAGCGCTTGGCGGAGCGCTTTGATCGCTTC
Organism: Actinomycetota bacterium; assembly: GCA_005885245.1. Lineage (GTDB taxonomy): Bacteria > Actinomycetota > Thermoleophilia > Gaiellales > Gaiellaceae > 3-1-20CM-4-69-9. The sequence goes on from VAWR01000017.1 coordinate 2,508, forward strand.
ACCGAGGCGGCCGCCTAGCAGCGCTAAACACCGGGTGGTACAGCGCGTGCTGGCATGCGTTTGCACAGAGCGACCCGACGCACTGGACTCAGAAGATGCCGGAATAGGCATTGAGTCCCGGCTGACCGCCCAGATGGGCGTACAAGACGCGTGAACCGGGTGGGATGCGTCCGGAACCCACCAGATCAATCAGCGCCGCCATTGACTTCCCTTCATACACGGGATCGGTGAGCACGCCCTCGAGCCGAGCGCACAGGCGGATCGCCTCGATCGTCTTCGCGTCCGGGATGCCGTACGTGCCGGCGTGCCACTCGTCCAGCAACACGATCTCCTCGTCGCCTAGCTCGCGGCCCAGGCCGATCGCCTCTGCGGTCTGGCGGGCGATGCGAGCGATCTGATTCCACGTCTGCTCGACCGTCGCTGAACCGTCGATGCCGAGTACCTTGCGCTCGGCGTCTTGCAAGGCGAACCCGGCGATCATTCCCGCCTGCGTCGAGCCGGTTACCGAGCAGGTGATGACCGTGTCGAAGAACACGCCGAGCTCGGCCTCCTGGTCTGCCACTTCCTGTGCCCAGCGTGCGAAGCCGAGGCCGCCGAGTGGATGGTCGGATGCGCCGGCCGGGATTGCGTACGGCTTCCCGCCACGCTCCTCGACTGACGCGAGGGCCTCTTCCCAGCTTGGCCGGATTCCGATGTCGAACCCGCCGGGATCGAGGCGCACGTCCGCGCCCATGATCCGCGAGAGCAGGATGTTGCCGACCTTGTCGTAGACGGCATCCGGCCAGTCGACCCAGTGCTCCTGCACCAGGACGCAGCCGAGCCCGAGCTTCGCTGCAACTGCGGCGACCTGCCTCGTGTGATTCGACTGAACGCCGCCGATCGAGACGAGCGTGTCGCAGCCCTGCGCGAGCGCGTCCGCGACGAGGTACTCCAGCTTCCGCGTCTTGTTGCCGCCGTACGCGAGGCCCGAGTTGCAGTCCTCCCGCTTTGCCCAGATCTCGACCTCGCCGCCGAGGTGCTCGCTCAGCCGCTCGAGCCGATGCACCGGCGAAGGACCGAAGAGCAGCGGCACGCGAGCGACGTTGTCCAAACTCATGCGCAGATCATCTACAACCGCCGATACTCTGGCCCGGCATGCGTGTGGGCCGGCCTCGACTGATCCTGGTTGCGCTCGTGCTCGTTGGCCTACCGATCGTGACGGCCGGGTGTGCGTTCGAGGGGGAGATCGCGGTTCAGTTTCTCGGCGGAGCACCGGTCACGGTGAAGCAGTCAGCCAAAGTGGAGTTCGCCCCGCGCCGCGTCAAGGGAACGACCACACGCGCCGGGCAGGTCGTGAGGATCGATTGCTCCGTCACGGGCGTCTTCGACGTGAGGGAGGCGACCGGATCGGCCACACTGGTGCAGCTCTACGTCGTCCACCTGCGCACACGTCCGCTGCCGCGTGGAACCCCTTACCAACTCGACTGCGCCGGCCCGCTGATCATGGAGCTCCCGGCCGACGCCTCGGATGTTCAAGCGACGGCGACGAGCACGTCCGGAGGGCAAGTACCGCTCTCCGTGCAGGCGCCGATCACTGCGATCGCGCTTGCGTTCGGCAAGCGTTTGCGAGCAGAGCCAGGGACGCAGTTCGCCATCCTGGGCTCGGCCGCGCTCTCATCCGGCGGCTATGCGGTCGAGCTCGCCTTCAGCCTGCCCGAGGCCCGCGCGTTCCGCGAGAAAGCGCTCTACGCCGCCTTGATCGCGTGCGGCCGGTCGAAGTACCTCCAACCGATCCGGCCCCTCATCACGAGCATGTCGCACGTGCCCGCACTCACGATCCAGCCGTCGGCGAACCCGGCCACTCTCTTCGCCCCGCACCTCTTCGGCGGAATCCGGAGCTACGGCGAGGCAACGCGAACGCTCTCGTGCGCCCGCTGACCGTCTAGGTTTGACCAACACCGTCGACGCGAGCCCGAGTGCGACCGCGGTCGACGTGCTCAGTCAATTACTGCGGCGCGATGTTGTGGTTGAACCTGAAGCGGTTCTCCGGGTCGTACTCGCGCTTGATGCGCCGCAGCCGTTGCATTCGCTCGGTGTCGGGCGCCTCGCTCGGCATCTCGCTCGCGTAGTTGACGTACCCCTCGCCGATGCTCCACGGAGCGAGCGCGGCCGAGTAGGCACGGGTCGCGGCGATTCGCCGCTCGTCCTCGGCCGGGTCGGTCCACGTGCTGATGAACGTCGCGTTGTGCGAAGCGTCCCGGCCTGCGAAGGCCGTCGCCTCCTGCGGAACACGCCGAACTGCTCCGTGTAGGCACTCCACCAGGACGCCGCCCATCGTCTCCGGGTCCTCGAAGGTTGCCGCAGTGAGGTCGATGACGCCGTCCGAAAGGTCGCGCAGGAAGCGACCCGACCAGTAGTTCCGCAGCCCGAACGGCATGCGGCCGAAGATCTCCTGCAGCTCTGGGTAGTACATCGCGCGAACGCCGTCGCCGATCGGTGCGATGCCGTCGGTGAGTGGTCGGATCGCAGAGCGCCCTTCGTCGACGTCGCCGAAATACGCAACCGACACGGCGGTACCGCTGTCCCCGGTGATCGCGGATCGGAAGATCTGAGCGAAGCAGACGAGCTCGTCCGCAGCTTCGGCCGTGAGCTCTCGGAAGGTCGAGAAGACCTCATGTGCGTCTTCGAGGCGGTACATCAACAGGCCGCCGAGTAGGAGACCGACGGGATGCAACCGGAACGTGAACTCGACGACGACGCCGAAGTTCCCGCCGCCGCCGCGCAGCGCCCAGAACAAATCGGCGTTCTCCTCTTCAGATGCGTGGACAACTGCGCCGTCGGCCGTGACGACCTTCGTCGCGACAAGGTTGTCGAGCGTGAGCCCGTGGGGGCCCATCAGATGTCCGATACCGCCGCCAAGCGTCAGCCCCGCCACACCGGTATCGCCGAAAGTGCCGCCGGGCGTCGCGAGCCCGTGTCGCTGGCACGGCGGATCGAGGTCCTCCCACAACGCGCCGCCGCCACAGGTCGCGGTTCGCGCCTGGGGATCCACGACAACCTCACGCATCAACCGAAGGTCGACGACGAGGCTCCCGTCACCGACGCAATGTCCAGCGACTCCGTGTCCGCCACCGCGAACTGCGACGGCCAGATCGGCCCCTGCTGCGAACGAGACAGATGCGACGACGTCGTTGACGTCCAAAGGCCGCGTGACGAGCGCCGGCCGCCGATCGAGCATCCCGTTGAACGTCGTGCGAGCGGCATCGAATGCCATCCCGTCGTCGGGGCCGATCACCGGGCCGCGATGCCGTCGGCGGAGATCGGCGAGCGGCAGCTTTTCGACAACGGCCACGCCGCGAGCTAAGCAGCCTTCGTCGCGCTCTGCAACCGCCTTTCGATCGCGCGGCGTGCTCGGTCGATTGGCTCGGGCGTACGTGCGACCACGAACTGAGCGTTGGCGAGGAACAGGGCCGCCTCGACCTCGAAAGCGAGCTGGCCGGCGTCCTCTGCCGGATCGATCGCCCCTTCGGCCTGTGCATCACGGACGGCCGCCTCGAGCCGCCCGAGCCAATCCTCGGAGAAGGCGACGAGACGATTGCGAACTAATCCCGGGCGCATGTCGACCTCCGCCAGAGCGGAGGCGAAGAAGCAGCCGCCCGCGAATGTCTCGGCCTGGACGTAGCGAAGAAAGCCGTCGCTGAGCCGCCGCAACCGCTCGAGACCGTTGGGGGCGCTCGCGGCCGGCTCGATCACGTGCTCGAGAAAGACCGCGTTGGCGGTCTCGACGGTGGCGAGCTGCAGCTCCTCCTTCGAGCCGAAGTGGGCGAAGAGGCCGCTCTTGCTCATCCCGACGGCTTCGGCCAGCCGGCCGATCGAGAGGCCGGCAATCCCTTCGACGGTTGCCAGTTGCGCCGCCTCCCGCAGGATCGCGCTGCGGCTCCGCTCGCCGTCACTGCGTCTCTTGCGAAGCGTTTCGCTCATTGCTTGACAAGATAGCACGACCGTTCGTATACTCTCTCGCACGAACGATCGTGCTACTTACCAGGAGGTGGACGTGAAGCTCTATGTGATTCGCCGGCCGACTGTCGGAAAGACACCCGAGGAGTTCCAGGCCGCGGCGACGCGCTCGGGTCAGGTCGGCGACGAGGAGATGTCAGCAGACATCCGCTGGATCCGCTCGTACGTCGTCCGCGAGCGCGACGGCGGGCTCGGAACGTTCTGCGTCTATGAGGCGTCGAGCCCCGAGAAGATTCGCGAGCACGCAGCGCGTGCCGGGATCCCGGCGACAGACATCTTCGAAGTTGTCGACACGGCGATCGTTCGACCGGATCCGGTCGCCGTGGCCGCCTGAGGTCAGGTTGCGCATGGAGGGCGGGCATACGTGCCCGCCCTTGCCTTTCATTTTTCGGGACGCGCCAGGAGGATGGCGCCGATCGTCACCGCGGCGAACGCAAGGATGCGCAATGCGCCGTACGCGCCGGACGGCACCGGCTCCTCGAGCACGATCGTGCCGGCCGCGATCGGCACCGCATTCGTCAGCAGCGTCGCCAATCCGGCGACCGTCAGCGCTCCGCCCCGCTGATATCCGAGCTGGAGGAGCCACGTTCCGAGTGTGTAGCCGAGGATCAGCGGGATCACGAAGGCGAGCCGCGCCCCTCCCTGCGTCGCCACCTTCGTGCTGACATCTCCGAGGGAGAAGAACAGACCGCCGGCGACTCCTTCGGCCACGGCGACGCCCATCATCCTGCGGCCCAAGGTGACAACCAGAACACCCGCCGCTGCGGTTACCGCAAGCCAGACGATGACCGCGCGTGTCGAACCGGCTCCCCCTTCGGCGCTCCCACCGACGAGGGACACCGCGAGGGCGACCAGGCCGAGGCTGGAAAGGAGCACCCCGTTTCGCTCGCGCCCACCGAGACGGCGCCCAGAGACGCGCGCCGACACGTACGCCAGCACGCCGATGCCTCCGGCCGCAAGGCTCTGCACGAGTGCCAGCGAGGCCAGCCTCAGCGCCGCCACGTACAGGAGAAAGCCGGCGGTCTCCATCGCGAAGCCGAGGAGCCAGCCGCGGTCCGTGAGCAGCGCGCGCGCCGACTGCAACGGGCGCCGAATCGCCAGCACCGGCAGAGCTGCGGCCGCATCGTGCTCACGCAGATACGCAAGGTTGATCAGCACCGTCGACGCAAGCGCAAGCACCAGGGCGATGGCCGTCGACGCATTCACCTCACGCGTCGGGACACTAATCGGCGCCGAGCTCCAACCGACGCGGCGATACTGAGCCGATGATCACGCCCGTCCCGGCGGCCCGCCATCTCCTCCGCGCCAAAGATCTGATCGACGCCCGCTACCGCGAACCCCTCGACGTGCCGACCCTCGCGCGCGCCGCGCGCCTCTCCACGGCGCACTTCAGCCGCGAGTTCCGACGCTCATTCGGCGAGACACCGCACCAGTACCTGCTGACGCGCCGGCTCGAGCGCGCCGCCGCGCTCCTTCGCAACACGGACCGCAGCGTCGCCGACATCTGCCTCACCGTCGGACTGCGCAGCGTCGGCTCGTTCACGACGAGCTTCGGCCGTGCGTTCGGCATGTCGCCTACCTCCTACCGGGCGAGCTACCCGCCGGCGTCCGCTCGCGTTCGGATCCCGACCTGCATCCTCCAGGCCCACGCGCGCCCGCCATACAGCAGTTTTCGAGAAGACAACGGCGCCCGGCGCGGCTAGCTTCGTCCCCGACCGTTCCACTACTGACGGAGGACGACATGCTGAAGAGCCTCACCTACACGACCATCTGGGTGCACGACCAGGACGAAGCCCTCGCCTTCTACACCGAGAAGCTCGGGCTCGAGCTACGCGACGACGTCACGCTGCCGGAGCTGAACAACTTCCGCTGGCTGACGGTCGGCGTGCCGGGGCAGGACGTCGCCGTGAGTCTCGTCGCCGTACCAGGTCCGCCGGTGTTCGACGAGGAGACACGCCAGCAGATCATGACCGTAATGGCGAAGGGGGCGGCCGGCGGACTGATGTTCTCGACGGACGATTGCAAGGCGTCCTACGAGGAGCTCAAGGGACGCGGCGTCGAGTTCCAGCAGGAGCCGACGGAGCAGCCCTACGGCATCGATGCGGCCTTCCGCGACCCGTCCGGCAACCAGGCCCGGCTGGTGCAGCAGCGATGAGGCGATGAGTTTCCGCGGACCATTCGGTCCAACTCTCTGACCACGTCATCGCCATGGAAAGGACCGGGGCATGGGACAGCCTGTCGTGCACTTCGAGGTGATCGGGAAGGACGGAGCGAAGCTCCAGAGCTACTACGCCGACCTCTTCGGCTGGGAGATCGACGCCGACAACGAGATGAACTACGGGATGGTCGACGGCAAGAAGAATCCAGCGCCGGACGGGATGGGCATCGGCGGCGGTATCGCCGGCGGGCCAGAGGGCTACGAAGGACACGTGACCTTTTACGTCGCGGTGCCGGACATCGAGGAGGCGCTCCAGAAGGCCGAGAGCCTTGGTGGCACCCGCGTGTTCGGGCCGGACACGATCATGGGCAGGATCGAGCTCGGCCAGTTCAAGGATCCCGAGGGGCACGTGATCGGTGTGGTGAAGGCGCTCGAGATGTAGTTGTTGCGCGCTTCGCGTCGGGGCTACTCTTCGGCCATGACGCGGTTGCGCATCGGGACGGTGGCAATGGCCGTCGCTGCGCTCGTACTCGCGGCGACGGTCACCGCGGCGACGCCGCGCCTCAGCGTCCAGCCGACGAGCATCGCTCGCGGTGGGACGGTGACGGTGAGCGGCAGAGGCTGCCTGGCCGGCGATCTGGTCTACCTGATCTCACCGCCGTTCGTCGGGCATGCCTTCGTCGCCCATTCCGTCGCGACCAGAGCGCGCTCGAACGGTTCATTCTCGCGGCACGTGCGGATCCGGACTCACATCCGCGCCGGGCGCTATCTGATCACCGCCCGGTGCGGCGGCGGCAACCTCGGAGTCTCCGCGCGCCTTCGCGTGCACTGATTGGCAGCGTTCCTGATCGTCACCTGGCAGGCTGGAGGAGGCGTCCACCCCGCCCTCGGGCTCGCGCGCCTGCTGGTCGCGCGCGGTCACGAGATCCGAGTTCTGGCGCCACGGATTCTCGAGGAACAGATCGAAACAGCGGGTTGCGTCTGGCGGCCGATTCCGGAGGAAGCCGAGTTCGATCTCACTGCCGGTCGTGCCGCCGACGAGCAGCGCGAGTACCTGGACGAGACGTTCTTCGGCGTGGCGTTGCCCGCAGCCTTGCAAGCCGAAGTCCGGTCGAACCCGCCGGCAGCGATAGTCGTTGACGCGCTGCTCGCCACGACCGTCTCCACTGCGCAGGCGCTCGAGCCGCCGGTCGCCGCTCTCGTCCACACCCTGCGCTCGTTCCACGGTGACGACGAGATCTTCGGCACCTGGGGTCGCGCGCAGGTCAGCGCGCTCCGCGGCCGGCTGGCTCAGGACCCGCTCGAAAACGAGGAGACCATCTTCGTCGAGCTACAGCGCCGCTGCGAGCTCGAGCTCGTTGCAATACCCGCGGAGTTCGACGACCGCGACAGCCTGGACGAGAACGTCGTGCACATGGGCTGGATCACGGAGCAGCCGACGGCGACGACCGGATCGGAGCTTCGCTGGGACCAGGCCGATTCGCGCCCGCTCGTCGTCGTCGGTCTGAGCTCGACCTACATGCATCAGGAAGGCCTCATGGAACGGATTCTCGCGGCGCTGTCCGATCTCCCGGTACGTGCCCTCGCCACCACGGGGCCGGAGCTCGACCCGAGTGAGCTACGCGTCCCCGAGAACATCGAGCTGCGTCGCTACGTGTCCCACCCGCTCGTGCTTCCACAGGCCGCGTTGATGGTGACGCATGCCGGTCTCGGCACGCTCATGGTCTCGTTCGCATACGGCGTACCGTGCATCTGCATTCCGCTCGGTCGCGACCAGCCACTCAATGCGGCGCGTGCGTCCGAGCTCGGAGCCGGGATCGCCCTCCCGCGCGACGCCGGGATCGACGCGATTCGCGCAGCAGTCGTCGGGGCACTCGATGCGAAGGATCTCCGAGCGGAGGCCCGGCGGCTCCAGCTCGCCATCGCCGCGTATCGGAACGGGAGTCGTGGCGTGACGGCACTCGAGGCGCTCGTCGCGTAGTCGAAGGACTCCCGTCGCTTGAAGCGAACCGGGCGTCACCAGCGGGCACATGGGCTCGCGTTCAGAGGGAGGATCAATGGAAGCAGCAGTCGCTGTCGGTCGCCCGCGGGGAATCGCGCGGTGGACCGCACTGGCAGGAGCTGTCTACGTCGTGTTGTTCGTCGTCGGAACGATCGTGCTCTTCAGCGGCTCGCCCGCCGGCGATGCCGCCCCGGCGAAGGTGATCCAGTGGTACTCCGACAGCGGCCATCGAGACCGCGTGAACATCGGCTGGATCCTCATCGGCCTCGGCATCTTCTTCTTGCTCTGGTTCATCGCGACCCTTCGCCGAGCCGTGATGGCCGTCGACGCCGAGGGGATCCTGACAGCCGTCGTCACGATCGGTGGATCGGTCTACGCCGCGGTGGCCTTCGCGAGTGTCGCCGTCAACGCCGGCATCAGAACGATGAGCGACGACACCTATCAGCACCGAGTCTTCCCGGAGCTGATCCACGCGGCGGACGACGTCGGCTATGTCATGCACGCCACGGGCGCTGCAGCGCTCGGTGCGATGATCATCGCGGTCTCGCTCGCATTCATGTGGGCGGCCGTCTGGCCCAAGTGGGCCGGCTGGCTCGGCGTCATCGTCGGGATTCTCGCGATCGGCGCGATCTTCTTCTTCACTCAGTTCCTCTTCCTGCTCTGGATCCTGGTCGTGTCGATCGTGCTGTTCCTCCGCAGCGCGCCGGACCCGAGAACCGTCTAACCGTGGGCCGCAGGGCGCGAGGCTCCGGGATGCGCCGGAGCCTCGCGCCACCTGCAATCCTTCGGCAATGACGGTGCCGACGATCACAGCCGACGAGCTCCGTCGCAGGCTCGAGAACGGCGACGCCTTCGTCCTCGTCGACGCGCTTGCGCCGATGGTGTACGCCCACTCTCACCTGCCGGGCGCGATCAACCTCCCCGCCTCCAACCTCGATCCGGACCGCGTGGCCCGACGGATCCCGGACCGGAGCACCGAGATCGTCGTCTATTGCTCCAGCCCCGACTGCGACGACTCGATCGTGACGGGCGACAGACTCCAGCAGCTCGGGTACCGGAACGTCAGGCATTACGCCGGCGGCAAGGACGAGTGGCGGGAGCTGGGCCTCCCGCTCGAGCGCGCAGGCAAGCCGTACGTGCCGACGTCGTAGCGGCCCCCCGGAGGCACGCGGGGTGGTGGGCCCCGAACCAAGTAACACAGTGTTACGAGCCGCGCGGGCCCCGCAGGCACGCGCGCTCCCGAACCAAGTAACACAGTGTTACGTGGTCCGGGAGACGGAGGCCCCGGCTGACGCGGGGCCTCCCACCCGTTCCGTCCTAGGCGAAGCGGAGCGCCGGTCCGGCTGCGCGCTTCGCGGCCTTGGCGGCGAACCCGGGCAGTGCGAGCAGGATCAGCGCGACCACCAGCAGGATGAAGTAGAAGCGACGCCGTCTCATCTCAGGTCGCCGGGATGGCCGGAACGTTCACTTCCGGCGTGTAGGTCGAGCGGTAGCCGAGCGCCCGGCCGAGCGGGGTGCCGAGCGCGAGACCGGCTCGCTGCACCCAGGCGGGCGGGTGCGGGAGCCGCACCGTGTCGAAGTGCGCCCGGGCGATCACGGCCAGTCGCAGCGGATTCGGCATGCCCTTGCGATTGGTCTTGCCGTCGGCGGCGAGGGTGAACATCGTCTCCAGAAGCGACTCGAACTGAAGCGCCGGGCGTACCTCGCAGACGAAGCGGACCTCGTCCTTGCCCGCGTTCCAGAACTGGTGCGGCGTACCCTGCTCGACGACCGCGACCTCTCCGCGCCCGAGCGTCCGCTTCTGCTTTCCGGTCTTGATGCCGAGCGTTCCGTCGATGACGGCGAAGCGCTCGCTCTGCGACGGGTGGACATGCCGTGCGGCGACGAAGCCGTCCGGCTGCACTGCGCACTCGATGACGACCGCCTTGCCGTCGGTGTCTGCCGAGGTGGCACGGAAGGTGATGCGCTCTCCTGTGACCGGGTTGTGAATCGTGTCGCCGGTGCGGATCATCTCTGCCTCCTTCAGTTCGATTGACACACAGGAGGCTAGGTCCACGGCGCTCCGATTTCGTCAGCGCGCAGAGCGATCTCGCGTCGTCTCGAGGTGGATCTTTCCGGAGGCTCGCGTCATCCTCCCGGATGAGGCCCCCTCGTCCACGTTGTCCAGGCGGTCGTTCGCCTGCGAAGCTGGACTCGTCTGGAGCAGAGCCGGTGCTCTACGCGAGCGTCTGCACCGGAACCCGGCGCGCGCAGACGACGCTGAGCACGATGAGCACGATCGCAGCAACCGGCGCAGCGACGCTCCAGGCGAGCACTAGGCCGCCGACGATCGCTCCGACAGAGACCAGTGCGGCGCCCGCCCAGGGGGAGCGCTCGAAGACCCGAAGGCCGGCCAGGACGAGCACCCCGGCTCCCACGAGAAAGATGATCCAGAACACGCGACCCCCCGTGCTCGAGTCCTCCCACACGGCAGGGAGGGCGCCGACGATGACGCCGACCAGGATGTAGACCACGCCGACTGCGGTCCCGAGGACGAAGAGACCTTTGCGGGCCGTCCTGACGCGCATCGCACCGGCGATCGTAACCCGCAAAGGTCTCTTCGTCCTCGGGACCGCAGTCGGCGTGGCGACCCCCTCGAGCGGCTCAGGGAGGTATACGCCCGATGCTCGAAGACCATCGACGCCGTCTGCGAAGTTAAGGATTGGCTTGACCCTCGTCCCCACCGGCGAGGCCGCATTCATAGGCGAGCACAACCGCCTGTACGCGATCGCGTACGTCGAGCTTCGTCAGGACGTGCGCCACGTGAGTCTTGACCGTGGTATCGCTGACGAAGAGCTCTTTCGCGATCTCGGCGTTCGAGAGACCTCTCGCGACCAGTTTCAGCACCTCGAGCTCACGCGTCGTCAGCTCGGCGACCTCGGGAGGCAACGTCCGAACCGACGGAGGCGGCCGACGGACGAACTCCTCGATGACTCGCCGGGTGACCGATGGCGCTAGCAGCGCGTCGCCCTGTGCGACCGAACGGATACCTGCCACGAGCTGCTCCGGCGGGACGTCCTTGAGCAGGAACCCGCTCGCACCCGCCCTGAGTGCGTCGTAGACGTACTCGTCCATGTCGAAGGTCGTCAGCATGACGACCTTCGTGGTCACGCCATCGGCCGTGAGCAGCCGGCGGGTCGCCTCGATCCCGTCGACCTGAGGCATACGAACATCCATGAGGACGACGTCGGGTTGCAGGCGCAGCGCCTCCGCGACGGCATCCGCGCCGTCCGCAGCCTCGCCTGCTACCTCGATGTCCTCCTCGGCGTCGAGAATCATGCGGAACCCCGCGCGGACGAGCGCCTGGTCGTCGACGATGAGGACGCTGAGACTCATGATGTAAGCGGGAGCCTCGCGCGCAAGCGATATCCGCCGCCCGGCTGCGGCCCCGCGTCGAGCTCGCCGCCGTAGACCGACACGCGCTCGCGCATGCCGACGAGACCATGCCCACCACCGTCCCCGTTTCCGACGCCTCGGCCGTCGTCGCGGACCGTCACCTCGAGATGGCTGTCGCCGTAGTTGACCAGCACTTCGGCCTGTGTCGCCTGCGCGTGCTTCAGCGCATTCGTCAGGCCCTCCTGCACCAGCCGATAGGCAGTCAGGTCGACTCCCGCAGGAAGCTGTATCGCCATTCCCTCGACGCGCAGCTCTACGGGCAGTCCCGCTTCTCGTGCCTGGTCGACGAGCCGGTTCAGGTGATCGAGACTCGGTTGAGGAGCGAGTGCCGGCCCTTCTTCGGGTCGCCGAAGAACGCCCACCATCCGGCGCATCTCGGCGAGGGCCTCCCGGCCGGTCCGCTCGACGATGAGCAACGCTTCGCGCTCGCGGTCCTGATCGGGCCGGAGGAGCCGTCGGACTCCGGACGCCTGCACGGTCATCACGCTGACGCTGTGACCGACGACGTCGTGCAGCTCGCGCGCGATTCTTGCCCGCTCCTCGGCAACGGCTGCGAGAGCACGCTCCTCACGTTCGCGTTCCGCGCGGACGGCCCGCTCCTTCGCCTCGTCCGCCTCCACGGACTTCCGACCGACACCGAACGCAATTGCCCAGACGATCGTGAAGATGATGCTGCCGACGATGAAGTTCCCCAGACCCCCCGTGGGAGCGTTGTGGACCACGATCGCAAGGACGCCCTCGGCGACGGCGAGGCCCACAAAGGCCTGCGTCCGGTCTCGGAGCGAGCCGATCAGGAAGAGCGCCGCGCACCCCACGACGAAGGTGACGCCGTCGAAGGGGACAACCGTCCGGTCGACGAACGATGTCGACGCCGCAGCGACACCCACGGCCGCAGGCGCACCGAACGGAAAGCGTCGTCGTGCCAGCAGCGGAAGGACGATCGCCAGCATCGCCAGTTCGTCGAACCACAGCGGGCCCTCCGGTCCGTTGACGTGCTCTCTGCCGAGGACGGCACCGGTGGCGCCGATACCCAGCACCGCCAAGATCACAGCGTCGAACCAATAGCGCCGCGCCAACGGCCAAAGCCTCTGCACGATCTGAAGGTACTCCGAATGCGGGAGTGTCGCCTCGTCCGGGAGAACGATTCGAAGATCGTCTCCGAGGACGACGAGGAATCCCCAACGCGGCCGAAGACGGCCTGAGCCGGCGCGCCTAGCGTGATGACGATTGCACGTCAGACAGGAGGACCTCATGAACCGGCAGGAACGAACGAAGAGACAAAACGGGGGCTCCGCAGGATTCGTCGTCGAGACCTCGGCCTTGACGAAACGCTTCGGCGAGCGGATCGCGGTCGACAACGTCGAGTTGCGCGTCCCCCGCGGCTCCGCCTTCGGGTACCTCGGCCCGAACGGCGCGGGCAAGACGACTCTGATCAGGATGCTGCTCGGCCTCACCCACGCATCGGCAGGGAAGATGCGCCTCCTCGGACGGCCCGTGCCGGAGGAGCGCGGGGCAGCACTGGCCCGCGTCGGTGCGATCGTCGAGGAGCCCCGCTTCCACGGTCACCTGACCGGGCGCGAGAACCTCAGCGTGATCGCGGCCGCGCGGGAGCCGGAGGCCCATGATCGAATCGACGCCGCGCTCGCACGCGTCGGTCTGTCCCAACGGGCAGACGAACGCGTGAAGCGCTATTCACTCGGCATGCGGCAGCGGCTAGGCGTAGCTCGCAGTCTGCTCGCCGACCCGGAGCTTCTGATCCTCGACGAACCGACGAACGGGCTCGACCCGGCCGGGATCCACGAGTTCAGGGACATGATCCGTGGCTTCGTCGCCGAAGGCAGGACCGTCTTGCTCTCCTCGCACCTGCTCGACGAGGTGGAGAAGATCTGCGACGAGGTCGCGATCGTCGATCGAGGGCAGGTCGTCATGCAGGGTTCGATCGCAGATCTCGCCGCCGGGGGGAAGCAGACGATTCTGATCGCGACGAGCGACGAGGAGCAGGCGATCGGGATCCTCTCTGCCCATCGTGGAGTTGCGTCTGCGGCCCGCGAGCCAGATGGAATCCGCGTCACGCTCACGGCAGACTCGAGCGGAGCGCAGGACGACATCAGCCGCCGGCTCGTACTGGCGGGGCTGGCCATTCGCCGATTCGAGCCGGCGCGCGTCTCGCTCGAGCAGCGGTTCCTGGAGATCACGTCCCGATTGGAGGAAGCAGCATGAGCACCACAACCATCACAGCGGCCCCCCCGCGGACACGCACCCGAGGCCACTGGCGACCGCGGCTCGTGAGCGCTGAGTTACTGAAGCTGCGCAAGCGGCGCGGCCTGGTGATCTCGGCGCTCGCACTCACGATTCTGCCGATGGTCATCGCCTACACGGTCCTGCTGATCGTGCACGCAGCGAATCCGGCCAAGCATGGACCAGCGGGCGGACTCTCGAACCTGTCGGGCTCGATGGACGTCCTGACCACGCTCAGCACGGTCGCCGCGATCCTGGTGGGGGCAACTCTCGGAGCCGGGGACCTCGGCTCCGGCGTCTTCCGCGAGCTGGTCATCACTGGACGTTCGCGGATCGCACTCTTCGCGGCCCGCGTTCCCGCCGGGCTCGGGCTGCTCCTACCGATCGTCGGCGCAGGCTTCGCCGTCACGGCAACCGCCTCGACCGTGTTCGCCGGGTCGCTCGAGGCCCCCAGCGCAAGTCTCCTCGTGGAGTCGGCGCTCTGGCTCGGTCTCGTGACCGCGGTCTCTCTGGTGCTCGCGCTCGGGGTTTCCTCCGTGCTCGGCTCGCGCGGGACAACGATCGGGATCGTGCTCGGCTGGCAGCTCGTCCTCACGCCGGTGCTCGTCCAGATCAAGGCGCTCGGGTCTCTGCGTGACGGGTTGCTCGGTGCCGCGACGTACCGCATCGCGCCGGCGGCTCTCTTCGACGGCACCGTCGTGCCGATGTCACTCTCTGCGGCGGCGCTTGTACTCCTCGCGTGGACCGCCATTCCGCTCGCGGTCGGAGCGTGGCGGACATACACACGGGACGCGTGAAGCAAGTGATGAGTCTGTGGGGGAGCCGACGGCTCCCCCACAGTTCTGCTCAGGCCGCGAGATCGAACGCGGGCTCTGCTTCTTCGACCTGCTCGAGCTCCTCGCGGCGGATGAGCGTCAGCGCGGCGACGATGCCGAGACCCGCGATGATCACGCCCGCGATGAAGGCGCCGTGGAAGCCGTCGACGAGTGCCACGGACTGCGTCGAGCCGCTCGCCAGGGCGTGGCTCGTCCGCGAGGTCGCGATCGTCGACAGCGCAGCGATCCCGAGTGCACCGCCGATTTGCTGAGACGTGTTGATCAGACCAGACGCGAGTCCGGCCTCGGCGGGTTGAATGCCCGCGAGCGCCGCGATCGAGATCGGCACGAACGAGAAGCCGAGGCCGACCGCGATCAGCAGGAAACCGGGCAGGAGATCACCGAGATACGAGCCGCCGACAGAGACCTGCGTGAAGTACACGAGGCCGGCCGTGAGTGACGTCATCCCGATCACCAATGCCGGCTTCACTCCGATCCGGGTCACGAGCTGCGCGGAGATCGCCGAGGTGAAGATCGCCCCTCCGGCCACGGCGAGGTAGGCCACGCCGGTCTTCATCGGCGAGTAGCCGAGCACCTGCTGCATGTAGAGCGTCAGCATCAGGAAGAGCGAGAACGTCGCGGTGCCGAGGATGAAGCCCGCGACGTTGGCGCCGCTCACGGTCTTGATCCGCAGGATGCCGAGCCGCATGAGCGGCTCGCGATGCCGCAGCTCCCAGACCACGAAGCCGACGAGAAGGGCAATCGAAGCCGCGAAGAAGCCGAGCGTCTTGCCGGCGAGCCAGCCGTCCTGACCCGCCTGCGTGATCGCGTAGACGAGCGAGGAGAGGCCGCCGGTCACGAGCACCGCGCCGAGGGCATCGAAGGACTTGACGCGCGCATCCCGGCTTTCCTTGAGCAGGATCGGGGCCAGGACGAAGGCGGTCACGCCGACCGGAACGTTGACGAAGAAGATCCACGACCAGCTGAGAGCGGAGGTGAGGATCCCACCGAGCAACACGCCTGCGGCTGCACCGAAGCCGCCGACCGCACCCCAGACGCCGAGGGCGATGTTCCGCTCGCGGCCCTCGATGAAGGTCGTCGAGAGGATGGACAGCGCTGCAGGGGTGATGACCGCGGCGCCGAGGCCCTGGAGAGCGCGCGCCGAGATCAGCGACGCCTCTGACCAGGCAAGCCCGGCGAGGAGCGAGGCGACCGTGAAGAGCACGATGCCGACGAGGAAGAGCCGTCTCCGTCCGAGTAGATCGGCCGCCCGCCCACCGAGGAGCAGGAAACCACCGAAGACGAGCGCGTACGCGCTGATTACCCACTGAAGGTTCTGCTCTGAGAACCCGAGGTCGACCTGAATCGAAGGCAACGCCACGTTCACGATTGCGATGTCCAGGACGACCATGAACTGGACGACGCTCAGGAGCGCCAGCGCCAGCCATTTACGTCGATCAGAAGCCACCATGTCGTCCGATTTCCTTTCGTCCGAGGAGGTCAAGCTTGCAACCTAGCAGAATCTGCTTGCGTTTTGCAAGTTTCTCCTTCACAACAGCAAGGTGGCGCGCTACACTGGGCGCATGAGCAAGCGCTACGACCAGTACTGCCCCGTCGCCCACGCTCTCGGCCTGGTCGGGGAGCGCTGGTCACTCCTGATCGTGCGGGAGCTTCTCCAGGGCCCCAAGCGCTACACGGACCTCGCCGCGAGTCTGCCGGGCATCGGCACGAACATCCTGGCAGCGCGGCTCAAGGAGCTCGAGACCTGCGGCCTGGTGACGAAGCACCGCCTCGATCCTCCGGCGGCATCGATGGTCTACGAGCTGACCCCTTACGGCCTCGAGCTCAAGTCCGTGATGCGGTCGCTCGCGCTCTGGGGGCTTCGCTCCATCGGCCCCCCGACCGACGAGGAAGACTTCGCTCCAGGCTGGCTCTACGGCGCCCTTGACACTGTGTTCGCCCCGTCGGCGCCCGCGGGGTCGTTCGAGTTCCGCATTGGCAGCGAGGTCGCCGGAATCGTGGATGGGGAGGCGCAACGTGGCCCGATCGAGGAGCCGGATGTGGTCCTCGAAGCCGGGGTCGAAGCGTTCTACTGGCTCTTCGTTGAGCGCCGCTGGAAGGGCGTCAAGGTGACGGGTGAGCGCGAGCTACTGGAGCAGCTCCTCGACGCCGCATCCGCACCGGCTCCCGCAGCCCCCGCTCTGGTCTAACGTCTAGCTGAGCGCGGCAAGCCGCTCGCGCGCTTGCCGGGCCGCCATCACGTGCCCGTATCGCTCGGCCAGCTCGACGCTCTCCTGCAGAAGGGCTTCCGCCTTGTCGCCGCGCCCGGCTCTCTGGAAGACCTCGGCGACCGTCACCCTCGTCTTGACCCGCAAGACGACGGCATCCGTCTCATCGATCCGCCCGATTGCCACGCCCGCGAGTCGCTGCGCCTCGGCAAGGTCGCCCCGCCGCGCCTTGAGCACTCCATCGAGAGCCGCTAGGCCGACGACGTCGATGACGTCATCGGCGCTAGTGAGCTCGCGCGCACGCTCGAGAGCTTGCTGCGCCTCGTCGTCTCGACCGAGCCCTGCGAGGCAGGTCCCAAGCTCCATGTAGGAGGTCGAGAGAAATGCGCGGTCGCTGAGCGCCTCAAGCGTCGCAACGGCGGCTTCGAATTGGCTCGCTTCTCCCTCGAAATCACCCGCGCAACGAGCGACCCACGCTCTCGTGTTGTAGGCGGTCGTGGCCTCCACCTCGAGCCCTGCGTCGAGCAGGGTTGCTTCAGCGTCCTGGAGCTCTCGAGCTGCGTCGATCTCACCGGCCGACGCCAGCGCTCGCGCGAGTGTCCCTCGAATCGCCGCCAGCAGCAGAGGACGGTCCGCGTTCTCTTCGGCGAATCGCTCGAGCCAGTCGATCGTCTCCGGGATCGGCGCGGGCTTCAACAGATGCGCCAACGGCATTCTCCTTCGCGCCTCGTCTTCGAGGTGCCGCATCCCGGCGCGGGCGGCAAGCGCGGCCATAGTCTCGAACTTCGCCAGCGCATCGGCGAAATGAAGAGCGGCCCAGCGTGCAAACGCTTCGATCCTCATCACGTAGGCGAGACCCTTTTCGTCGCCGAGCCGCTCGAAGACCTCCAACGAAGACGCCAGTGCTTCCTCGAGCGATGCAAAGGAGTACGAGGGGCCCCTGACGCTCACAAGCTCGAGCTCTCCCTCGAACAGTTCCGCATACGCCTGAGAGCGCTCATCCGGGGACGCTCGAAGCTCGCCGACGACTGCCTGCGCTTCCTCCCAATCGCCGACCTCGAGGAGCCCGTGGTAGTAGTCCGGGAGAACGTCTGCCCGCGCCGGCCGGCCGGCAGGGATCAGCGACAGGGCGCGACGCATGAGCGAGCGCGCCGCGTTCCAATCGGAGCGGTTCAACGCTGCCTCTCCGGCCGCGACGAGACGTCTGAAGGCCTGCTCCGCGATGGCCGGGTTCGGGGAGCCGATCTCCTCCGCGAAGTGCGCCGCCTGCTCGAGGTGGTAGCCGACGATCTCGTCCTGTTCGATCAGCTGGGCGTGCGTGTCGAGCCACGCTGCGAACCGCTCGTGCAATCTGGCGCGCGTCTCTTTCGGCATCGACTCGTACGCCGCGTCGCGAATGAGCAGGTGGCGAAACCGAAACGCATCGTCACCGGGAAGGGTGGCCTGCTCGGGACGAATCAGCTCCTTGCGGACCAGGCCGAGGAGGTGAGTCCCGACCGCCGGGCGAACGGGCTCGGGGGCCAGCTCCAGGACAGCACCTCGATGGAAGATCTTTCCCTCGAGCGCGCCGCGCTCGATGACCGTTCGCTCGTCTTCACCCAGGCGATCGAGTCTCGCCTGCAACAGCGCGTGGATCGTCGGGGGCACGACCAGGTCCTCGCCCTCTCCGTCCTCACGCACCATCGCGACCATCTCCTCGACGAAGAGCGGGTTGCCCTCCGCGGCTTCGACGATGCGTGCACGAATCACCTCGTCCAGGTCGAGCTGCTCCAGCAATTGACCGACCAGCAGCAAGCTTTCGTCGGAAGACAACGACTCGAGGAGCAACGAGCTCGCATTGAGCTTGCCGCCGCCCCAAGCGGCGCGTAGGTCGAGCAGATCCGGCCGGGCCGCGCAGAGGAGAAAGATCGGAGCGTCGCGTGACCAGTCGGCGACGTGCTCGACGAGGTCGAGGAAGGTCGGCTCGGCCCACTGCAAGTCGTCGAAGTAGACAACGAGCGGCTGGACCGCCGCCTCCTCCTCCAGGATCTTGCGGAAGGCGAGTTGAGCCTCGGCCGCCGTGCCACCGATGGTGTCCTGGGGATCGCGGCCGAGCTGGAGCAGTACCTCGACAACCGGCCAGTACGTGATGCCATCGCCGTAATGCAGACAACGGCCGCGCAACACGCGCGCGCGTTCTCCGACCGCGTCCACGAAAGCGCGAACGAGCCGCGACTTGCCCACTCCCGCGGGGCCGAGCAGCGTGAACATGTGGCACGAGCGATCGTTCACGGACTGCTCGAAGTCCCCGAGCAGCCGCTCGAGCTCGCGTTGGCGCCCAACCATCGGCCGGTCGAGACGACGTGCGAACGACGGCGCATCGGGATCGACCATGAGGACTCGGTGGGCCTGGACCGGCTCGCCCTTTCCCTTCAGCTCGAGCGCCTCGGTCGGCTCGGTCTCGACCGCGTCACGCACGAGACGGAGGGTCTCGCTCCCGATCAGCGTCTCCCCGGCCGCCGCAGCTTGCTCGAGTCTGGCGGCGACATTCA
Organism: Actinomycetota bacterium; assembly: GCA_005885245.1. Lineage (GTDB taxonomy): Bacteria > Actinomycetota > Thermoleophilia > Gaiellales > Gaiellaceae > 3-1-20CM-4-69-9. The sequence continues at coordinate 21,911 of VAWR01000017.1, forward strand.
CGGCGTCGCCGGTCACGAGCGTCTCGCCCTCGCCAGTGACGACTTCGCCGGTGTTGATGCCGATCCGAATCTCGAGCTCGAGCGGCGCAGCAGCCGCTTGCATCTCCGCAGCCGCCCGCACTGCACGCAGCGCGTCGTCCTCGTGGGCCTGCGGGACGCCGAAGACGGCCATGACGGCGTCGCCGATGAACTTCTCCACGGTGCCGCCGTGCCGTTCGACGATCGTCCGCATCTGCTCGTAGTAGCTCCCCATCAGCCGCCGCAAGGGCTCCGGATCGACGCGCTCGCCGAGCGCCGTCGAGCCGACGACGTCGCAGAAGAGCACTGTGACGGTCTTCCGCACTTCGCGTGCGCGTGGAGTCTCGGCGAGCGCCGTGCCGCACGAACCGCAGAAGCGGAACCCCTCCGGGTTCTCGGCACCGCAATTCGGACAAGTGGTCATGGGAGCACTTCGAGCCGGCGACGGACAGCTTCGGCGTCGGGAGCGGCGCCTTTCCGCTCGAAGGACTCGACCGCCCGCTCGTACGCCGCGCGCGCCTCGTCGGTGCGGCCTGCGAGCTCCAGGACCTCCCCGACTGCCTGTGCGGCCTCGCCTCGTTGCAGGTGCCAATCGGTTGAATCGACGATCTCTACGGCCTCCCGCGCCAGCCGTTCGGCCTCTTCGAACTCGCCGCGACGTGCGAGGACACGCGCACGGATGGAGCGCCAGCGGAACTGCGGGTCGAAGTCGTCTGGAAACGCGAGCTCGGCGATCCGGTGCGTGGTCACCTCGGCTTCGTCCCAGCGCCCCTGCCGACAGAGCGCTTCGGCCAGCATCCCGACGGTGGTCGACAGGAATCCCCGCTCTTCCAGCCGTTCGAGGTCTTCAATTCCCTGGCGCGCCGCGGCCTCGGCATCGTCAATGCGTCCGGCGCGCAATGCGTGGTCGGCCTTGCTCATGCTCGAGGCGGCTCGCAGCAATCCGTTCCCGAACTGACCGTAGAGCTCGACGCCGCGCTCGTGGTCTCTGCGCGCGGCCTCATCATCGCCCATGAAGGAGAGGTGCAAGGCGCGGGCCAACCTGAGTGGTGGCTCGACCGACGTCCCCGCGTACTCGGCGAGCAACTCGTCGCACGAGCGCACCCCGTCGGGGGCATAGACCGAGCCCCAGGCTTGAAGAAGCGTTCCGTTACCGATAGCGACCGTAGCGAGGCGACGGTTGCCGGCCGGCCGAGCGTAGTCGGCCGCGCGACGATAGGAAGCACCGCCGACCTCAGAGCGCCCGAGCCAGCTCTCGAAGGTTGCAGCGACGTACCAGGCTTCGGCCAGCGCAGCCTCGTCACCAAGCTCTTCCAGCTCGGCGACCCACTTCTGCACGGTGGCCAGTCCTGCAGCGGCCCCGGCGGTTTGGCCCGTGAGAGCTTCGGTGTGGATTCGCCCGATCTCTGCGCGCAGCTCCAGGACCCGCTCCCCCGCGGAGCGAGCTGCATCGCTCACTTCGGCATACGTGGACTTCGCCCGCTCGAGCTCACCCGCGTCGTGCAGCGCGTTCCCGAGATGCACCAGATGCTCCAGCCGGCGGGCGTCTCCTTCCGGCAGAAGCTTCGTCGCTCGGGAGAGCAGGTTGATCGCTGCCGGGATGTCGCCACGCTCGTAGGCCCGGTGCCCTGCGCGACCGAGCAGATCCCCGGCACGGGAACCGAGGGCCCGCACGGCGTCGTCGACTCGACCCAGCTGCTCCTTCAGCCGGAACGCCTGCTCCAGGTGATAGCCGACGATCTCGTCGTACTCGCTGCGATTCGTCTGCAACCAGAATCCGAACCGCTCGTGGAGCTCCGCCCGCAACTCTTTGGGCATGCCGTCGTATGCGGCGTCGCGAATCAGCTGGTGCCGAAAACGATAGGCGTCGTCGAGCGGGAAGATCGGCGAGCGATGCGGTCGGATGAGCTCCTTGCGCACGAGCCCGGCCAGCGCCGACGTCTCTCCTCCGATCTCGGCGAGCGCGTTACGCCAGAACTCCTTGCCGATGACCGAGGCGCGCTCGGCCGCTACGCGCTCCGGCGCAGGAAGTTGCTCCAGGCGCGTTGCCAGGAGGGCCTGGATGGTCGGCGGAACGGTGACCTCGCCGTTGCCGTTGCCCGCGCCTTGCGCGATGAGAGCGAGCATCTGCTCGACGAAGAGCGGGTTTCCCTCGGCCGACGACGTGATCCGCTCTCGGAGCTCTTCGGGAAGGTTTCCGCCGGCGAGCAAGTTGTCGATCAGCGTCTCGGAGTCGGACTCGGAGAGCGGCTCGAGCAGGATCGTCGTCGCGTTCAGCTTGCCGCCGCCCCAACCCGAACGCGTGTCCAGTAGCTCCGGTCGCGCGACGCACAATAGGAGGATGCCCGCGTCGCGGCTCCAGTCGGCGATGTGATCGACGAGATCGAGAAACGTCGCCTCTGCCCAGTGCAAGTCGTCGAGGACGAGGATCAACGGACGGCTCTGAGCAAGCAGCTCGAGCAGCATCCTGACCGCACGAAACGTGTCCTCGCGCGCGACGACCGCCTCATCTGCGACCCCGATGGCTGCCGAGACCTCGTTCAGCAGCTTGGGGCCCTGCGGATCGTCTGCCAGCAGCCTGCCGAGCTCGCGGTCGGCAGCGATCTGCTCCAGGATCTCGACGAGCGGGAAGTACGTGATGCCGTCGCCATAGGCGAGGCAGCGTCCGCGGAGGACGATGGGATCCGGTGTGGACGCGATGAACTCGTAGACCGCGCGCGACTTGCCGATGCCCGCAGGGCCAAGCACCGTGAACAGCTGGCAGGAGCGGTCGCGCACGGCGCGGCCGTACGCCTGGGTCAACTGTTCGAGCTCGCCCTCGCGGCCGACGAACGGAGCGTCGAAGCGTCGCTCGAACGCGGGCGCGTCCGCTCGAACACCGAGCAACCGGTGTGCGAGAACCGGCTCCGACTTTCCCTTCGCATCGACCGGCGGGACCGGCTCGAACTCGAGCGCGGTTTCAGCGAGCTGTCGCGTCGCGTCGCCGATGAGGATGTCGCCCGGCTGTGCCGCCTGCTCGAGCCGCGCGGCGACATTGACGGCGTCCCCGGTAGCGAGTGTGCCGCCCTCGTTCGTGACGACCTCGCCTGTGTTGATTCCCATCCTGACCTGGAGCTCGGTGCCGAACTCTCGGTGCAGCTCGTAGTTGAGCCCGGCGAGCTCGTCACGCAGCTCATGGGCTGCACGCGCGGCACGCAGGGCATCGTCCTCGTGCACGACGGGGATGCCGAAGACCGCCATCACGGCGTCGCCGATGAACTTCTCCACGGTGCCTCCGTGCCGTTCGAGCACCGCCTGCGCGACGGCGAAGTAGCGCTCCATGACGCGGCGGAGCGACTCCGAGTCGAGCCGCTCCCCAAGAGCGGTCGACCCGGTGACGTCGCAGAAGAGAATCGTGACGACCTTCCGCAGCTCCCGCGTCCCGGTGGGCTCGAGCGATGCGCCGCAGGAATCGCAGAACCGCGCCCCCGCTCGATTCTCCTGCCCGCAGGCAGCGCAGATCGTCACGCGTTAAGCGTAGGGAGCGGCCCGGCTCGATGCCAACCGACCGTCGCCGGAGGCGCATGGCCTGGACCAGCGGTCTCAGCGGCAGTACACGCCTCTCGAGCGCGGCGCGGGCTGCCGGAGAAATTCA
>VAWR01000185.1 GCA_005885245.1 Actinomycetota bacterium
CGGGCCTGCCGCTCTCCGCCGTGGTCGGACGCGCGGAGATCATGGACGCCCCGGGCGATTCCGCGATCGGCGGCACGTACGTCGGCAATCCGGTGGCCCAGGCGGCTGCGCTGGCCGTCCTCGACATCTTCGAGGACGAGGGGCTCGTGGAAAGCGCGAATCGGATCGGCGAGACGATCCGCGGCCGGATGCGTGCCTGGCAGCAGCGCTGGGACGCGATCGGCGACGTCCGAGGCCTGGGCTCCATGCTCGCGATCGAGCTCGTACACGACCGCGGCACGAGGGACCCGGCGCCCGAGCTCGCGTCGGCGGTCGTCGAGGCGGCCTCCGAGCGCGGTCTCCTGCTGCTCAAGTCCGGGATCTATTCGAACTGCATCCGCGTGCTCGTGCCGCTGGTCATCTCGGAGGGCGAGCTCGACGAGGCGCTCGGCGTGTGGGAAGACGCCCTCGCCGCCGCCCTCGGCGGCTGATTCACGCTCCGGCGGCGTAGGGCCGATAGAGCTGGCGTGGCCGGCTACGTGATCGCCGTCGTCGCCTTCCTCGTACCGCTTGCTTTCGGTGCGACCGGACTCGGGCGGCCCCGTCTCGTCCTGGGTGTCGGCGCCGTGCTCTCCGTGGGCTGGATAATCTCGCTCGTGGCGAGACGGGCTCAGGACGGTCTCGGACACGAGCTCGTACCGGTGTGGTTCCTGGGCGGCCTCGTCGTGCTGCTCTACGTCATCTGGTGCGGCGGTCTCTGGCTCGGCGTCCGGCTGCGCCGCGCGCGTTCGTAGGCATGCGACGCCGGGAGGGCGGGTAGCTTTCCACCGTGGTCGGGGAGACCGTCGCGGAACGATACGAGCTGGAGGAGGTAGTCGGTCACGGCGGGATGTCGAGCGTCTACCGGGCCCACGACTCGCTCCTCGAGCGCTACGTCGCGCTCAAGGTTCTCCACGAGCAGTACAACGAGGACGAGGACTTCGTCGAGCGGTTCAAGCGAGAGGCCCGCTCCGTCGCACAGCTGCAGCACCCGAACATCGTCACCGTCATCGACCGCGGCGAGCAGGATGGACGCCAGTACATCGTCTTCGAATACATCGAGGGCGAGAACCTCAAAGAGCTCGTCGTGCGCAAGGGCCACCTGGGAGTCCGCGAGGCGCTCGAGATCGCGATCGAGGTCGCCCGCGCGCTGGGATTCGCCCACGAGCACGGTCTCGTTCATCGCGACGTCAAGCCGCAGAACGTCCTGCTGAACGGCGACGGCCGTGCCAAGGTGACCGACTTCGGCATCGCCCGGTCACTCGACGTCGAGCAAGGCGTGACGCAGACCGGCACCGTGCTGGGCACATCGAACTACATCGCGCCCGAACAGGCGAGCGGGAAGCACGTCGACCAGCACAGCGACGTGTACTCGCTGGGCGTCGTCCTCTACGAGATGCTCTCGGGCGAGGTGCCGTTCCCCGGCGAGAGCTTCGTGGCCGTCGCGCTCAAGCACGTCAACGAACCCCCGCCGAGCGTCCTGGACGTTCGAGGCGACATTCCCGTCCGGGTCGCCGAGGCTGTCGACCGGGCACTGGAGAAGGATCCGACGCGGCGCTTTCCGACGATGGCTGCGTTCGCCGCGGAGCTCGAGTCCTGCCTCGCGGAGCTCGATCGCGGCAAGGACGGCGAGGTCACCATGGTCGTTCCTGCCGCGCAACGCCTGGCGCGGAAGCCCCAGCAGAGGTCGGTGCCACGCCTGCCGCTCGGCATCGGGGTGATCGCGCTGCTCGCGATCGCCGGGATCGTCGTCGGCCTGCTGACGCTCGGAGGAAGCAAGGGGCATCAGAACTCCTCCGTCGGCTCTCCGGTCTCGCTCACGGGCGTCGGCGCGTACGACCCCTACGGGGACGGCACCGAACACGACTCCGAGGCGCCAAAGGCAACCGACGGCAACCTTGCGACCTACTGGTACACGGAGGACTACCACGACGCCCCGTCCCTGGGCAAGCCCGGTGTGGGAATCGTGCTCGACGCGCACGCACCGACCCAGGTCTCGCGCATCATCGTCCGGACCGATACGGCCGGGTTCACGGCCGAGATCCGCGCAACGAACATCCTCGGGGGCACTTCCCAGCAGGTCTCCGACCGACGGGTCGTTACCGCAAGAACGGCCTTCGACGTTCGCGCGAGCGGCGGCCCGAAGCGCTACTACATCATCTGGATCACCAAGCTGCCGCCTGACTCGAACTTCGCCCACGTGAACGAGGTGCGCGCTCTCGGAACGAGTTAGTACGTGAGCTTCGCGCGGCGCTCGTGCCGCTCGACGGCCAGCGCGATGAGACGCTTCAACAGTTCCTCGTAGGGAACACCCGAAGCCTCGAAGAGCTTCGCGTACACGCTGGTCGACGTGAACCCCGGAATTGTGTTGAGCTCGTTCACCACAACGCGGTCGCCGTCGACGACGAAGCAGTCCACTCGCGCCATGCCTTCGCACTCTGTGACGCGAAACGACTCGACCGCCGTGCGCTGCACCTGCTCGAGCACGTCGTCCGGCAGCTCAGGCGGGATGACGAGCTCCATCCCGCCTTCGTCGTACTTGGAGCCGTAGTCGTACCACTCGTGACCCAGGGGCACGATCTGGCCGGGAATCGACGCCACCGGCTCCCAGTTGCCGAGAACGCCGACCTCGACCTCGATCCCGTCCAGGAACTCCTCGACCAGGATCTTGTCGTCGTGCCTGAACGCGAGCGCGGTGGCCTGCTCGAGCTCTGCGTCGTCGTGCGCCTTCGAGATCCCCACCGAGGAGCCGAGGCGCGCGGGCTTGACGAAGCAGGGGAAGCCGAAGGGGTTGTCGACCGGCTCGCCGTCGCGCAGGGCGACGTGTCGGGCGACCGGGATGCCGCTGTCGCGCAGTACCTTCTTGAAGAGGTCCTTGTCCATGCACAGCGCAGATGCTGCAACGCCGGCGCCGACGTAGGGAACTCCCGCCAGTTCCAGCAGCCCCTGGACGGTGCCGTCCTCGCCGAAGGGGCCGTGGAGGATCGGGAGGACGACGTCGACCGAGCCGAGAGTCGCAGGCGCGTTCGCGGCTGGAACAGGCAGGGTCTCCGCGACCGAGCCGTCTCCCGAGCCGAGCTCCCAGCGGCCGTCCCGTCCGATCGCGACCGTCACGACCTCGTAGCGCTCTGGGTCGAGCGATTCCAGCACGGAGCGCGCGGAGGCGAGTGAGATCTCGTGCTCGGACGAGCGCCCGCCGGCCAGGATCGCAACCCTGAGGCGGGGCGGCACTATGGCGGTCCGCTGGGGGTTGTGGTCGCGCCGAACTTGCCGACCGCGATCGTCACGAAACTATTCGGCGGGGCCTGCGTTCCGCCGGTCGGATCCTGGGTCTGGACGATCCCGTCCTGGCTCGGGTCGCTGACGGGCTGCGGGACGATCCGAA
>VAWR01000018.1 GCA_005885245.1 Actinomycetota bacterium
CGACGACGGCGATCTCGAGGCCCAGGCCTTCGGGATCCTGGAAGCGCAGCGCGCTGCCGTCGCGCTCGACCTGACGGTCCTCGCCGGCGAGCCGGTCGGCCCAGAAGTCGAGCGCTTCGTCGGAGCCGACCCGGAAGACGATCGTGTGCACCATGCCGCGTCCGGCTCGGCCGCGCCGCGCCTGCGGATACTCGAAGAACGTCAGGTCGCTGCCCGCGCTGCCTTTCTCATCCGCGTAGAAGAGGTGGTAGACGGTGGGGTCGTCCTGGTTCACCGACTTCTTGACGAGCCGCAGTCCGAGCACGCGTACGTAGAAGTCGACGTTTCCCGGTGCGTCTGCCGTGATGCAAGTGATGTGGTGGATTCCCTCGAAGCGCATCGCCGCCTTGGACTGTACCCCGGCAGTCATGATCTACGCGTGAGCCTGACTGCGCGCGTGCGTCCGGCGGCGGCCGAGCCCGAGGGCGCGCTGGTGTTGTTCCACGGACGCGGGGCCGACGAGCACGATCTGTTTCTCCTGCTCGATGCCCTCGATCCGGAGCGACGCCTGGTCGGCGCCACGCCGCGCGCACCGTTGTCGCTTCCGCCCGGCGGGTCGCACTGGTACGTCCTTGGCGGCATCGGGACGCCGGAGGCGACGACGTTCCAGGCGAGCTATGCCGCGGCGACGGAGTGGCTCGACGGATTCATGCAGGAGCACAACATCGCGGTCGACCGGCTCGTGCTCGGCGGCTTCTCGCAGGGCGGGGTGATGGCGTATTCGCTCGGCCTCGGGCAGGGGCGGCCCCGGCCGGCGGGGATCATCGCTCTCAGCAGCTTCGTCCCGACCGTCGAGGGATTCGAGCTCGATCTCTCGCCGCCCTTGCCGCCCGTGGCGATCGGGCACGGCACGCTCGATCCGGTGATCGAGGTCGAATGGGGGCGGCGCGCCCGGGCCTTGCTGGAAGAAGCCGGTGCTGAGGTGCTGTATCGGGAGACGCCCATGTTCCACCAGATCGACCCCGACTTCATCCGCGTCCTGTCCGCATGGATCGAGCGTTTGCTTCCTCCGCGCGGATGAGGCCACCTTCCCCACCCACAAACCCTCGAGGCGACGGCCTGCACAGGAGTGCAACACTCTCCTTACGGGTCGTTGCGGCGAGACAGCCGCCTCCGGAGGAGACGAGGTAGCAAACGAGCAAAACGCGAGCGGCGGGGACAAGGTAAGGCCACCGAGCCCGCCCAAGTCGCCGGCGCCTTCGCCAGCGGCTCCCTCGCGGCGGCCGCGCTTCGGCGTCGGGTGGATCGTCTTCGTGCTCGTCCTGCTGGCCGTCAACTTCTGGGCGGGCTCCCGGGCGACGCAGGCCCCATCGCGGGTTCGCGTCCCGTACAGCCCATTCTTCCTGCAGCAGGTGACAGCAGGTCATGTCGCCGAGATCACCTCCAAGGGCACGGCGATCCAGGGGACATTCACGCAGAAGGAGCGCTACGGAAAGGCGAAGCCGACCACGCGGTTCCGGACGGAGATTCCGGCGTTCGCGGACAACAACGCACTCTCGCGGCTTCTCCAGAGCAAGGGCGTGGTCGTGAACGCGGAGCCACTCGACACGGGTGCACCCTGGTGGCAGAACCTGCTGCTCGGGTTCGGCCCGACGATCCTGTTCCTCGCGTTGCTGTTCTGGCTGATGCGCAGGGCAGGAAACGTGCAGGGCATGCTGGGCGCGTTCGGACGCTCACGCGCGCGTCGCTACCAACCGTCGGGCGATCGGCTGACGTTCGCCGACGTTGCCGGGATCGACGAGGCGAAGGCGGAGCTGTCCGAGGTGGTCGACTTCCTCCGCCACCCCGAGAAGTACCGGCGGCTGGGCGGTCACGTGCCCCATGGGGTGCTGCTGGCCGGCCCGCCGGGAACGGGCAAGACGTTGCTGGCGCGTGCGGTGGCCGGCGAGGCGAACGTCCCGTTCTTCTCGATGGCGGCATCGGAGTTCGTCGAGGCAATCGTCGGGGTCGGCGCCTCGCGGGTCCGCGACCTCTTCAAGGACGCAAAGGAAGCGGCGCCGGCCATCGTGTTCATCGACGAGCTGGACGCGATCGGCCGCTCACGCACTTCCGGGGTCGCCGGCTTCAGCGGCGGCAACGACGAGCGCGAGCAGACGCTCAACCAGATCCTGACCGAGATGGACGGCTTCGACTCGTCGACGGGCGTGATCGTGATCGGGGCGACAAACCGGCCCGACGTGCTCGACCAGGCGCTGCTACGTCCGGGCCGGTTCGACCGACGCGTCGCGGTGCAGCCGCCGGACCGGGCCGGACGCGAAGCAATCCTGAAGGTGCACACGCGCGGCGTGCCGCTCGGACCGGACGTCGACCTCGGCCGGATCGCCTCGACCACGCCGGGAATGGTGGGCGCCGATCTGGCCAACCTCGTCAACGAGGCCGCGCTCCTTGCCGCGCGTCGCAATCACGACGTCGTCACGGAGGCGGACTTGACCGACGCCCTGGAGCGGATCGTTCTGGGCGCGGAGCGCCAGGTGATGATGAGTCCGGAGGATCGACGACGGACCGCGTACCACGAGGCCGGTCACGCAATCGTCGGCATGCTCACCGAGGGTGCCGATCCCGTGCGCAAGATCTCGATCATCCCGCGCGGCCTGGCCCTCGGCGTCACGTTCTCGGCGCCGGAGGCCGATCGCTACAGCTACCAGCGGCGTGAGCTCCTGGCAAAGATCAAGGTCGCGCTCGGCGGGCGTGCGGCCGAGGAGCTCGTCTTCGACGAGCCGACGACCGGCGCCGAGTCCGACATCCAGCAACTGACCGAGATCGCGCGTCAGATGGTCGGCCGGTGGGGCATGAGCCGCGCGGTTGGAAAGCTCGCCGTGATCCCGGCCGATGGCCAGGGTCCGCTCCTGCCCGGCGCCTCTGAGGTCTCCGAACACACGCAGCAGCTGGTCGACGACGAGGCGCGTCGCATCGTCGACGAGGCCGATCAGCAGGTGGTCGCGCTGCTGGAGGAGAACCGCGACAAGCTCGACTCACTCGCCCAGGCGCTGCTCGAACACGAGACGCTCGATGAAGACGACGCCTATGCGGCAGCAGGAGTCGAACGAGCTGGTGCGGAGGAACCGGCAGCTGCACACGCTCCCGCGGGCGTTTGACCACTAGAGCGTCTGCTCGACTCAGCGGCCGGACTGTTGCCGTCGAGGGCGGACCGTTCTAGCCTCGTACCGTGGTGGTTTGCGCGAGTTGCGGCCACGAGGCCGCGGAACCGTTCAAGTTCTGCCCCGAGTGTGGGGCGCCGGCCGCTGCGAGCGCGGCGGTGCGTGAGCAGCGCAAGGTCGTGACGGTGTTGTTCTGCGACGTGACCGGCTCCACGAGCCTCGGCGAATCACTCGATCCAGAGTCGCTGCGCGGGCTGCTGGCGCGCTACTTCGAACGCATGAAGGCGATCGTCGAGCGGCACGGCGGAACGGTCGAGAAGTTCATCGGCGACGCCGTCATGGCCGTCTTCGGGATCCCGCAGTTGCACGAAGACGATGCATTGCGCGCGGTGCGCGCCGCGCTCGAGATGCGAGAGGCCGTGCCCGAGCTCGGCGTGCAGGTACGCATCGGCGTCACGACCGGTGAGGTCGTGACCGGAACAGAGGAGCGGCTCGCCACCGGGGACGCGGTAAACGTGGCCGCGCGGCTCGAACAGGCCGCAGAGCCGGGCGAGGTGTTGATCGGCGTGGAGACGCTGCAGCTCGTGCACGACGTCGTCGAGGTCGCGCCCGTCGAAGCGCTCACACTAAAAGGGAAGTCCGAGCCGGTGCAAGCCTGGCAATTGCTCGCCGTGACGGGCGAGGCGACGCGGCAGCACGGGGCGCCGATGGTCGGACGCGAGCGCCAGCGGCGGCTTCTGCCCGAAGCGTTCGCAAACGTCCGGGCCGACCGCGCGTGCCACCTCGTCACGATCCTCGGCGCCGCCGGAGTCGGCAAGTCGCGGCTTGCCGCAGAGTTCCTCGCCGATGTCGACGCAACCATCGTCCGCGGTCGCTGCCTCTCGTACGGAGAAGGGATCACCTACTGGCCGGCGGTCGAGGTGCTCAAGCAGCTCGGAACGAAACCCGCCGACGACGTGGCCGCCGGCGCCATCGATTCGCTGCTCGGAGAGACCGACGAGCCCGCAACTCCCGATCAGATCGCCTGGGCCGTGCGGAAGACACTCGAGCAAGCGGCGGCGGAGCGGCCGCTCGTCGCCGTGTTCGACGACCTGCACTGGGGAGAGCCGGCCTTCCTCGATCTCGTGGAGCACGTCGCCGACTTCAGCCGCGACTCGCCGATCTTGCTGCTCTGCATGGCGCGGCCGGAGCTGCTCGACCGGCGCCCGGGTTGGGCCGGCGGCAAGCTGAACGCAACGACGGTGCTGCTCGAACCGCTTACGCCGCAGGAGACGGACGAGCTGATCGAGCGCCTCGCCCCGGTTGACGACGCCCTGCGCACACGCATCCGGGAGGCCGCCGAAGGCAACCCGCTCTTCGTCGAGGAGATGCTCGCGATGGTGCGCGAATCGGGCAACGGCGGAGAGGTCCTCGTGCCGCCCACGATCCAGGCGCTGCTCGCAGCACGGCTCGATCAGCTCGACCCTTCAGAACGCGCCGTGCTCGAGCGCGGCGCCGTCGAGGGCAAGGTGTTTCATCGAGGAGCAGTCGAGGCGCTCACACCCGAGGAGACGCAGGTATCGGCGCGTCTGATGGCCCTCGTTCGCAAGGAACTCGTCCGCCCGGACCGGGCCCAGCTCGCAGGCGATGACGCGTTCCGCTTCCGCCATCTGCTGATCCGTGACGCGGCCTACGACGCCCTGCCGAAGGCGGTGCGAGCGGAACTGCACGAACGCTTCGCCGCGTGGCTCGAAGAGCACGGCCCCGATCTCGTCGAGCTGGACGAAATCCTCGGCTACCACCTCGAGCAGGCTTGTCGTTACCGCGTCGAGCTCGGCGCGCCGGGCGACGACGCACTCAGCGCAATGGCGCGGACCCGGCTCACAGCGGCAGGCCGCCGGGCGCTGATCCGTCAGGATCTGCCGGCTGCGGTGAACCTGCTCGAGCGCGCGGCGGCGCTCGTGCCTCCAGACGAGGTTGACGTCGCCCTCGCGATCGACCGCATCGAGGCACTGTTCTTCTCCGGCAAGCCTCACGATGCCCACCTGCTCGCGGTCTCGGTCACGGAACGGACGAAGGCCGCCGGCGACGGTATCGGTGAGCTCTGCGCTCGAATCAAGGCGGCAGAGATACGCCTGTACATCGAGCCCGAGGGTGCCGCGGCCGCCCTCGCCGCGCTCATCGACGAGGCCTTACCGGAATTCGAGGCGGCCGGCGACGAGCTCGCGCTCTACGTCGCGTATCGGGCGCGCGCTCAGGTGGCGCACATGCGCGCCCTCATGGATACGGCGCTCGAAGCGCTCGAAACTGCTGTCGTCCATGCAGGTCTTCCGCACCGCGTGATCTGGGCGCAGGCGCCGTTGGCCGCTGCTCGGTACTTCGGGTCAACCCCTGTGCCGAAGTTGATCGAGTGGCTGGATGACCAGGAGCGGCAAGGGATACGTCATTCAGCGCTCCCCTCCCATCGAGCGACAGGGTTGGCGATGCTCGGCCGCTTCGACGAGGCGCGGGCGATCGCCGCGGGTCTGCGCGCGGAGCAAGCAGACCGAGGTGCGGTGATCGGGCTCGCTCTCGCGACCGGCCACGTCTCGTCCGAGGTGGAGCAGCTGGCAGGCAATCCCGAGGCCGCGGCGGAGTTCGCGAGGGAAGGCTGCCGACTGCTCGAGAAGCTGGGTGAGCAGGCCTGGCTCTCGACCGCGGCGGGAATCCTGGCTCAGGCGCTCTATTCACTCGATCGTCTAGACGAAGCCGACGCGTGGGCCGAGCGGGCGGCCGAGCTCGGCGCAAGCGACGACGCGATCACGCAGATGCTGTGGCGGCAGGCGAGAGCGAAGGTCCTCGCGACGCGCGGCGCACTTGCCGAAGCGGAGAAGCTCGCGCGCGAGGCAATTGCGATCGGCGAGGAGACCGACCTCATCGATGCGCAGGGCGATTCATACGCCGATCTGGCCGAAGTGCTAGCACTCGGAGGCAAGACCGACGACGCTGTGCACGCGCTCGGCACCGCCGTCGCGAAGTACAGGCGCAAGGGCAACCTCGCCGGGACACGGCGTGGGGAATCGCGGCTCGCCGAGCTCACGACTGCCTCATTGCATTGACGTCAGGATTGGGAGGGATGTTGGGCTTGGCTGGATTGCTCCTTGCAGCTTGGCTCGGTACCGCTGTCTCGACGTTTGCGATTGCCGGAACGCAACCGGAGCGGTCGAGCCGATTGCCGACCTGCTCCGCGAAGAGGACCGTGCCCGCCGTCGACACCAACGGGGCGACAGGAACCGTCCTGATCTACGTCGGACTGCGAAACCGCAGCGGCCACGCGTGCCTCGCCCGCGGGCGCGCTGTACTCGCGCTTCGCGACGCCAAGACCCACACTCTCCTCCACATCTACGCCAACCCGTACGCCAGGACGGTGCGCCGGTCACTCCGTCGAGGTCTGAACAACCTCTTCACCCTGCAGTGGAAGAACTACTGCGGGCCCGGCAGACCGCTCCTCCTCATCGTCTCGTTCGCCGGGCGGCGGTCCGTCGAGCGCGACGCCTATCCCGGTGCCCGCTGCGAGCTACCGGACATCCCGTCCGAGTTGCGCCTCTTCCACGTCCCCGGCTAGCTGCTAGGCGACGCCCGCGAGCAGGAACGCGCGCTGCTCCTTCAACATCTCGCGCGCGATCACGAGCCGCTGGATCTGATTCGTGCCTTCGTAGATCTGCGTGATCTTCGCGTCCCGCATCATGCGCTCGAGCGGATACTCGGAGATGTAGCCGTAACCGCCGAGCACCTGCACGGCGTCCGTCGTCACCTCCATGGCGACATCCGTGCAGTAGAGCTTCGTCATCGCCGACAACTTCGTCAGCTCGGAGCCGTCGATCCCCTCGTCGACGGCTGCACCGAACCTGTACAGGAGTCCCCGCGCGGCCTCGCACTTCGTCTCCATGTCGGCGAGCATCGCCGCGACGAGCTGATGCTCGCCGATCGGCTTGCCCATCGTCTCGCGCGTCTTTGCATATTCCACCGCGAAGTCCGTCGCGCCCTGCGCCAGACCCAGACCCTGAGCGGCGACGCCCGGCCGCGAGCGATCGAGGATGCGCATTGCGATCCTGAACCCCTCCCCCTCCTCGCCGAGCAGGTTCGCCGCGGGAACCCGGCATTCCTCGAACACGAGCTCGCCGGTGGTCGAGCCCTTGATACCCATCTTCGGCTCGACGCGCGCCACCTCGAAGCCCGGCGTGTCCGCCTCGACGAGGAAGGCGGAGATCCCGGCATGCCCCGCCTGCGGATCCGTCTTCGCGAACACGGTGTAGAGCTGCGCGACGCCCGCGTTCGTGATGAACCGCTTCGATCCGTTCAGGACGTACTCGTCGCCCTCGAGCCGCGCGGTCGAGCGCATCGCCGCGGAGTCGGAGCCCGACCCCGACTCCGTCAGCGCGTACGCGCACAGCCACTCTCCGGATGCGAGCCGAGGGAGGTACCGCCGCTTCTGCTCCCCGTTGCCTGCGAGCTTCAGCCCCAGCGAGCCGAGCTCCTGCACCGCCAGGATCAGCCAGCTGGTCGCTCTTCGATCGCGACGAGCGACAGGAGCGTCCCCGTGCCGAGCCCACCGAGTTCCTCGTCGAAGAAGAGCCCGAACAGGTCGTTCTCGCGAAAGAGCTCGACGACGTCCCACGGGAACTCGTGGCTCTCGTCGATCTCGGCCGCGCGCGGCGCGATCCGCTCGCGCGCCAGCTGTCGCACGAGGTCGCGGATCTCGCGCTGCTCCTCCGTCAGCGGCTCGTACTGCACCGGCGAAGGTTACTCAGGGGTGTGGCAGACCGCCTCGATGTTGTGGCCATTCGGGTCGTGCACGAAGGCCGCGAAGTAGTTCGGGTGGATGTCGGAGCGGACGCCCGGCGCCCCGTTGTCCGAGGCTCCGGCTGCGAGCGCAGTTTCGTAGAACGCGTGGACGCCGGCGCGGTCGGCCTTGAACGCCACGTGAAGAGGCGTGATCTGGTCGCTTTGGCTAATCCCCACCATCCCGTCCTCGGTACCCAGCAGGACCAGGCCGGGCCACTCCATCACGACCTTCGCGCCAAGCGTCCCGAGCACCTTCTCGTAGAAGTGCCGACTCTCCTCAAAATCCCTCACCGGAATCGAAACGTGATCGAGCATGGGACTCTCCTCCTCTACATTCGGGCCCGCACCCGTTGCGCATCGGGGGAGTCTATTCCCGGAGTGCTAATCGCTGGTCGGCCAGTAGCTCGCAACGGCAAGCATGACGACGAGCAGCAATAAGATCACGATCGTATTCATGCTGTTGGAAACGAACGAAGCGCCGGAACGGTTCCGGACGTGATCCTCGAGAACGGCGTCATCCGGACGATGGAGCCGAGGCTTCCGGTCGCGCGCGCACTGGCGATCGCAGGCGACCGGATCGCGGGCGGGATCGGGACCCACGAGACCGCTCTGGCGAGCCCCGACCGGGTCGACCTCGGGGGCCGCTGTGTGCTGCCGGGCTTCAACGACGCCCACGTCCATTTCCCGACCTGGGCCCTCGCCCAGCGCCAGATTCGTCTGGAGGACGCCACCTCCCTGGAGGAGGCGCTCGACCGAGTCGCCGCGGCCGCGGCGGACGTCCAGCCGGACAGGTGGTTGCGCGGGCTGGGCTGGCGCAGCGGCGACTGGTCGCCCCGCGTCGAGCCGACGAAGGAGGACCTCGACCGCGTCACCGGCGACATCCCGACCGCCCTCATGGCCCGGGACTACCACTCGCTGTGGCTCAACTCCGCGGCGCTCGCGCACGCGAACGACAACCTCGAGACCGCTGGCGGCGTCGTCGTCCGAGACGAGCAAGGCGAGCCGACGGGCGTCCTGCGGGAGGAATGCGCCTGGCACTTCCGGGACGCTCACGTCGCGTGACGGCGTGCGCATCGCCAACGCGCGCGGCGTCACCGCCGTGCAGGACAAGGACGGCTGGCTCGGCGCCCTCGGCGTCTGGCAGCGCCTTCGCGACGAAGGGTCGCTGCAACTC
Source organism: Actinomycetota bacterium (assembly GCA_005885245.1). GTDB lineage: Bacteria > Actinomycetota > Thermoleophilia > Gaiellales > Gaiellaceae > 3-1-20CM-4-69-9. Next base: position 9,115 of record VAWR01000018.1, read on the forward strand.
CGCGTGTGGCAGTCTCTTCCCGCCGAGCAGGTGGACGAGCTCGCAGCGCTGCACATCCAGAGCGGCTTCGGCGACGAGCTCGTCCGCGTCGGCTATCTGAAGGCGTTCATGGACGGGACCCTCGGCTCGCAGACGGCGCGCCTCCTGGACGGGACCGGTGTGGAGATCACGAGCAAGGAGGAGCTGGTGGAATACATCCGCCACGGCGCCGCCGCGGGGCTCCCTTTCGCCGTGCACGCCATCGGCGACCTCGCGAACCGAGAAGCGCTCGACGCGTTCGAAGAGACGGCCAGCGTCTGGCAGCCGCTCGGACTGCGCCCGCGCATCGAGCACGCGCAGCTGCTCGCGCCCGAGGACGTGCCCCGGTTCGCACAGCTCGGTGTCGCCGCCTCCGTCCAGTTCAGCCATGCCCCTTCGGACCGAGACCTTGCCGATCGCCTCTGGAGCGGCAAGACGGACGGTGCGTATGCCTACCGCTCGCTGTGGGACTCCGGGGCGCTACTTGCCAACGGCTCGGATGCGCCGATCGAAGAGCTCGAACCCTGGGCAGGCGTCTGCGCCGGCGTCCTGCGCACGCTCGACGAACGCGAGGCCTGGCATCCGGAACAGCGCCTCACCCTCGAGGAGGCGCTCCGGGCGACGACGGTCAACCCCGCGTGGCTCGCCCGCGACGAGCACCGTCGCGGGAAGCTCCTCCCCGGCTTCCTCGCCGACCTGGTCGTGCTCGACCGAGATCCGTTCGAGCTCCCGCCCGAGGAGCTGCCGGACGTCCAGGTCGTCGCGACGATGCTCGGCGGCCGCTGGACACACAATCCGCCGCCGTGGGAAGATCGTAGAGCGGGGTAATCCGACAGCAGGAGGGCGTCCTCGATGGAAGCTGGCGTCGCGTCCCGATCGTTCGATCGTCTGCGGCTGCACTCGATCGGACTGCCGCAGGTTCTCTTTCAGTCGATCACCCACATGGCCCCGGCGGCGGCCGTCGCCTACTCGATCTACATCTCCGTACCGTCGTCGAAGCAGGCGCTCGCACTCTCGGTCCTCCTGGCCCTGATCGCGTGCCTCTGTGCCGCGGTCGCAATCGGCCAGCTCGCCAAGCTCGAACCCTCGGCCGGCGGCCTCTACACGTATGCGGCCCGCTCGCTGGGGCCGTGGGCCGGGTTCAACGTGGCGTGGCTCTTCATCCTCTTCGAGCCGCTCGTCGCACCGTTTCTCTATCTCGAGTTCGGCTGGGCGATGCGCGAGGTGATGTCGAGCGAGGCCGGCTGGCACTACACGGGTCAGTGGTGGATCTGGGTGCTCGTCATGGCCGCGATCGTCTACCTGCTGACCTATCGCGACATCCGCATCTCGACGACCGCCGGCGTCATCCTCGGCGCGTTCGAGATCGGCATCTTCGGAGCGCTCGCGCTCTGGATGATGCTGTCGAACACCGGCGACCTGAACCTCCAGCCGTTCAACCCGCATCACGCGGCCGGAAGCTGGAGCGGCGTCTTCCGCGGAATGGTCTTCGCCATCCTCGCCTTCATCGGCTTCGAAGCCGCTGCGCCACTCGGCGAAGAGGCAAAGAATCCTCGCCGGACCGTACCGATCGCGGTCGTCGGCTCAGCATTGGCGATCGGCCTCTTCTACATCCTCTGCTCCTACGCCTGGGTGTTCGGCGCCGGCTTCGACAACTTCGTCACTCAGGCGACCGGTGCGGACCCGTGGCGCGCGCTCGGCAAGACCTTCTGGAGCGGCGCGTGGGTGCTCGTGTTCCTCGCGATCTGCAACTCGATCGCGGCGAACTCGAATGCCGCCGTCAACGCGGCGACACGCGTGTTCTACGCACTGGCGCGCAACCGACTTGCACCACAACAGCTCGGCCGTACGCACCCCGTGTACAAGACGCCGTACATCGCGATCGTCTGGATGACGGCGTTCGCAATCGTCGTCTCGATGCTCCTCGGCTGGAAGTGGGGACCGCTGATCGGGTTCGCATTCATCGCGACGCTCGCCGTGATCGTCGTCGTGGTCGTGTACATCCTGATCTGTCTCGGCTGCGTCTGGCACTACTGGACGAAACGGCGTGCCGAGTTCAACTGGTTCCTGCACTTCGTCGTGCCGATGGCGGGCGCGGTTCTGTTCTTCTTCCCGCTCTACTACGAGTACTACAAGTTCCCGCCGACCTATCCGATCAAGTATGCGAACTGGATCGCGCTCGGCTGGATCGGCGCCGGTCTCGTGCTCACCGTCTGGCTCACGCAACGCGCGCCCGAACGGTTGCGTGACATGGACCGTGTCTACGTCGAGGACGAGACGATTGCGCCGGAGCCTGCGTCCATGCCCGCCTGATGGCGACCGCAGTCGGGCACCGCATCGGGCGGGACGAGATCATCTGGGCTTTCGGCCCCGAGCTCGAGCCCGTGCTCGAGGTCGAGCCCGGCGAGACCGTCACCTTCGAGACGAACGACTGCTTCACCGGCCAGATCACCTCTGAGGATGATCTCGTCACCGAGATCGACTTCGACCGGGTCAACAGCGCCACGGGACCCGTTGCCGTCAAGGGTGCCGAGCCCGGCGACTCGCTCGTCGCGGAGATCCTGGACGTGCGGCCGACCGATGTCGGCTTCGCCTGCCTGATCCCCGGCTTCGGCCAGCTGATCGACCAGGTCGACGCGCCGGTGACCCGATTGTTCCGCGTTACAGACGGCTGGATCGAGATGAACGAGCGGGTGCGCTTCCCTGCGCAGCCGATGGTCGGCGTCGTCGGCGTCGCCACGGACGGCGAGACGCTCACGAACGGCCTCGCCGGACGGCACGGCGGCAACCTCGACGATCATCTGCACGGGAAGGGCGCGCGGATGTACTTCCCGGTGCGGCAACCCGGCGGCCTGTTCGCGGTCGGTGACATGCACGCCTCGATGGGTGACGGCGAGGTCTGCTTCACCGGTGTCGAGATCGCCGGCGAGGTCGACATCCGCTTCGATCTCCTGAAGGGCAAGCAGGCAACGTGGCCCGTGACCGAGCTGGCCGACCGCTGGGTGCCGCACGCAACGGCGAACGAATACGACGAGGCGCTCCGGCTCTGCTGCGAGGAATCCGCGCGTCTCCTGGTGGACGAGTGGGAGTTCACGCTCGAGGACGCATTCATCTTCCTGTCGGTGGCCTGCGACGCGGGTGTGGCACAGGCCTGCAAGCCGGCGCCGGGGTTCGGCACGATCGCACGTTTCGCCATTCCCAAGCTCGACGCAACTCCCCGGCCCTTCCGGGTCTCTCAGACGTAGCTCTCGGGTACCGGTCCGACGATTTCCATGGAGTGCCGGCGTGCGATGTCGTCGAGCACGCTCTCGTCGGCTTCGCCACGCCGGATGGCGGCACTGAGGTCGTCGAAGTAACCGACCATCACTGCCGGGAAGTAGAGGTTGAGCTTGCGACTCGGCGCCGCGCCGACCCTGAAGCCGTGGCGCATCCCCGCGGGGATGAAGACGAACGAGCCGGCCGGGCACGAGACCTCGCGGTCGTCCAAGAACATGACGTACTCGCCCTCGAGGACGTAGAACGCCTCGGCAGCGTCGTGGTGGATATGGAGCGGCGGCCCAAATCCCGGCGGCTCTTCGGCTTCGAGGAGTGAAAAGACTCCGTCCGTCTCGTCCCAGGACGCCTTGACCGTCATGCCGAACGGGCCGAGGTCGATCGCCCTCCCTTCACCTGGTGCGAGCACGAGCGCCCTGTCTTCGCCTGCCATGGTGGCCTCCCTCCGAGTCGGCTGTCGCCCGGACCCTGCCATAGACGCTGACGCGCTCCCGACCCCAGGACGCCAGACCGCTTCGACGCCGTACCTTGTGCTTGGGAGCCAGGGTCGATACGCCAACGCCCAGCGCCCTCCTCTCCCCGGGCGCTGTTGGGCGCGGGTTGACCCCTCAGCCCGCGCGCCTGGCTCCCCGGCTTGTCTACCTAGGTCGCCGACTACAATCCGGATAGCGATGCGCACGATGAACCCGGTCCACGAGTCGACGTCCTGCGCCGTCGCCGCCTGCGCCGAGATCATCGGCGCCAAGTGGACGGCGCTGCTCGTTCACGACCTCTCCGAAGGGCCACGCCGCTTTTCCGAGCTCGAGCACTCGTGCGCCGGCATCAGCCCGCGCACGCTCTCCGAACGGCTCCGCGCACTCGAGGACGAGGAGCTGGTCCTGCGCCGGAGCTACGCCGAGTCGCCGCCGCGAGTCGAGTATCAGCTGACGGACAAGGGGGCCGCGCTGCTGCCGATCATCGAGGAGATGCGGCGGTTCGGCCACTCGTACCTAACCGAGTAGACCACTCCGGCTCGGCCCAGAGCTTCGCCAGCTCGACGATCGTCGCGGCCGAGGCGGCCATCTCCTGCACCGACGCCCACTCCAGCACGGAATGGAACTGGTGGCCGCCGGTGAAGATGTTCGGGGTCAGCAATCCGCGCGCGCTGAGCATGGTGCCGTCGGTACCGCCGCGAATCGGCTCGCGCCAGGGCTCGATCCCCGAGCGCCGCGACGCCTCGTCCGCCGCCTCGGTCACCGCGGGAGCGGCATCGAGGAACTCTTTCATGTTGTGATAGCTCTCCTCGACGGAGACCGTCACCTGTGCGCGCGGCTCTTCGGCAGCCAGGTCGTCCGCCAGCCCGCGCAAGAGCTGCACGTGTTCTTCGAGCTTTTGCGTGTCGAAGTCCCGGACGATGAAGCGCAGCTCCGCCTCCGCCGTCGTGCCGGTGATCTTGACCGGGTGAACGAATCCTTCGCGTCCTTCGGTCGTTTCCGGCGACCGCTCGTCCCTGGGCAGGCGTTCGACGATCCGGGCAACGAGCTTGATCGCGTTCACGAGCTTCTCCTTGGCTGTGCCCGGATGCACGCTGTGGCCCTCGATGCGGATGCGCACGTCGGAGGCGGAGAAGTTCTCGTCGTCGATCCGGCCGATCTCCGAGCCGTCGAGCGTGTAGGCAAAGTTCGCGCCGAACGCTTCGATGTCGAAGTGGTCGACGCCTCGCCCCACCTCCTCGTCGACCGTGAAGCCGACGCGAATCGGCGCGTGCTCGATCTCCGGATGTGCCGCCAGATAGGCGACGGCGCCCATGATCTCGGCGACGCCGGCCTTGTCGTCGGCGCCGAGGAGCGTCGTGCCGTCGGTGGTGACGATGTCGTGGCCGATCCGTTCGGCGAGGATCGGGTTGTCGGCTGCGCGCAACACCTTGCGCGGATCGCCCGGCAACACGAGGTCGCCGCCGTCGTAGTTCCTCACCACTTGCGGCTTCACGTCGGTCCCCGACTCGTCTGAGCTCGTGTCCATGTGCGCGATCAGCCCGACGGTCGGCCCGCCGGAACCCGGGAGCGTCGCGAAGACATAGCCGTCCTCGGTCAGCTCGACGTCCTCCAACCCCGCCGCGCGCAACTCCTCGGCGAGCAGCCGTCCCAGGTCCAGCTGTTTCGCGGTGCTCGGATACGTCTCCGAATCGAAGTCCGACTGGGTGTCGATCCGGACGTAGCGCAGGAAGCGCTCGAGGACGTCGTCCGCGAGCTCGGCGGCCAGGGGGCTCGGATAGCGCGGATCAGCCAAGCGCGGCCAGGCTCCTGTAGAGCTCGGATGCGGCGGCGACGGCGCGGTCGACGTCCTCCACGCGCAGCCGCTCGTTCGGCGAGTGCACGTTGCTTTCCCGCAGGGCGAAGCCCGTGCCGATCGTCGGGATGCCCTTCGCGGCGAGCGCCGGATAGATCGGCAGCGTGCCGCCGACGCGGACGAGCAGAGGCCGCACGCCCAACACCCTCTTGAACGCCTCGAGGCCGAGCTGGATCGCAGGCGAGTCCGGCGAGAACACTCCGGGCGGCGCGGAGTTCTCACGAATCAGCTCGACCTCGGCTTCCGCGGGCATCGCCCGCCGAATCAGCTTCTCGGCTGCAGCGGCGATTGTCTCCAGATCCTGCCCGGGCGCCAGCCGGATCGTGAGCCTGGCCTCCGCCTCGACGATCAACGTCGTGTTTACGAACTCCGGCTTACCCCCGCGGATGCCGTTCACGTCGAGCGAGGGCTCGGCCCAGGTTCGATCGTAGAACTCCTCCTCGGCTTTCGGGTCGAGCGGCGTCGCCCCGGCCTCATCGATGAGCTCCCACCCCGTGGGCAGACGCTTGATGCTGTCCACCTCGACCTGGCTGAACGGTTGACGCCCGATCCGCAGCTGGTCCGGGAGCAGACCGTTGCGCGCGATCACGGCCGAAAGCCCTTGCACGAGCACATGGATCGCGTTCAGCGCAGCGCCGCCGTAGTAACCGGAATGCAGGTCGCGCTCGCCGGTACGAACCTTCAGGTGGAAGCCGATCAGGCCGCGCGTGGCCAGGCCGAACTCGGGCCGGTCCGCCCTCGACATCCCACCGTCGAAGATGATGCAAGCATCGGCACCGCGCTCGTCGTCACGGATGAAGTCGACGATCGAGTGACCGCCGATCTCTTCCTCGCCGTCACAGGCGACCCGGAGGTTCACCGGCAGTGCACCTTCCCGACGAAGCAACTCCGCCGCCTTCAGCAACGTGAAGAGCTGGCCCTTGTCGTCGGCGATGCCACGGGCGTAGTACCAACCGTCGCGCTCGGCGAGCTCGAAGGGCGGCGAATCCCAGAGTTCGAGCGGCGCGGGAGGCTGCACGTCGAAATGCCCGTAGATCATCACCGTCGGCGCCGTGCCGCCGTTCGTGCTCGCGGGCAGATCGCCGATCACGAGATCGCCTTTCCCCTGGCGCACGACCTCCGCCTCGCCTCCCGCGCGCTTGACGAAGTCGCGCACCCACTCCGCGGCACGGCGGACGTCGTCCTGGTGCGCGGGGTCAGCGCTCACACTCGGGATCGCGATGAACTCGCGCAGCTCCTGGAGCCAGATCTCGTTCACGGTCGGCGAGTCTAGTTCGTCAGCTCGAGCGCCTAGAGCTTGGCCGCGACGATCGCGGAGCCGCTACGGGCGGTGATGATCGCGGAGCCGCTCGGCTGGAGGTGTCCGGCCAGCGCGGGAGCGATCAGGATTGCCGCCGCGATTGTCGCGACCAGCGTCGCGGCGAGCCTCCTGCGCATGCATTCGATTCTATGTAGCGCCGGGCCGTGCGGGCAAACTCGTCAGGCGACGTCGCGGAGCTTGACCGCGTCGGCCAAGGCGCGCAACTTCTTCAGGCTCTGGTTCTCGATCTGCCGGATTCGCTCGCGTGTGACGTTGAAGGTGCGGCCGACCTCGTCGAGTGTGCGCGGGTGTTGGCCGTCGAGCCCGTAGCGCAGCTCGAGCACCTGGCGCTCGCGGCTCGAGAGTGTGCCGAGGATCTTGCGCAGTGTCTCTTTGCGCATCGTGGTCTCGGCTTCCTCGTCCGGTAGAGGCAGGTTTTCGTCGGTGATGAAGTGACCGAACTCCGACTCGTCCTCGTCGCCGACCGGCTTCTCGAGGGAGACCGGCGTCTGCGCGCTGCGTCGAATGTGCTCGACCTCTTCGCCCGTGAGGTCGAGGTCGCGCCCGATCTCGACGGCAGTCGGCTCGCGCCCGAGCTCGGCACGAAGCTTCCGCTCCGAGCGGACGATCTTGTTCAGCTTCTCGACCACGTGCACGGGCATGCGGATCGTCCGAGCCTTGTCGGCCAGGGCACGAGCCACGGCCTGCCTGATCCACCAGGTTGCGTACGTCGAGAACTTGAAGCCCTTGCGGTAGTCGAACTTCTCCGCCGCACGGACGAGGCCGATTGTGCCTTCCTGGATCAGATCGAGGAAGGGGAGCCCCTGATTGCGGTACTTCTTCGCAATCGAGACGACGAGACGCAGGTTTGCCTCGACCATCTCCTGCTTCGCGCCGTGGTCACCGCGCTCGATCCGTTTCGCGAGCTCGACCTCCTGCGCCGCGGTGAGCAGGTCGACCTTGCCGATGTCTTTCAGGAAGAGCTGCAGCGCATCGGTCGAGACCTCGCGCGCCTGCTCTGGGGGCTGCTCCTCTTCCTCCGCTTCAGGGGCGACGATCTCGATCTGCAGCTCTTCGAGCGCGTGGTAGAAGTCGTCCATCTGAGCGGGCTCGAGGTCGAGCTCGTCGAGCGCGACGGCGATCTCGTCCGCGCTCAGGTGCCCGTTCTCGCGTCCGGTCTCCAGGAGCGCTTTCGCATCGTCTGTCTCCAGGAGATCGACGACGCCCTTCGGTGCTGCTACCGCTTCCTCGGTTGCGCTCACTCCGTTCCCCCCTCCAGGACCGGCGTTTTAGCGATGCCGCACTGTGCCAGCTGCCCCGGACGAGCGCCATAGGCCGAACGGCTCATTTTTGTTGCAGATGGTCCTAGCGCTTTCGACCAGCCTTGAGAAGCGTATCAGCCCGCTTTCCAAGTGGCGTTCGTGGCCCTTCCGCGCGGGCCTGGGCCAGCTCTCGACGGGCACGAGCAAGGTCCCCGAAATAGATCAGAAGCAGTCCAAGGTGGAAACGGACCGTCTGGGCCCTTGGAAAGCGCTGGGCGAGCGGGCCCAGGTGCGAGAACGCGAGCGCCGGACGGTCCTTGTCGTAGAGGGCGACGGCCGCCGCGGTGAGGGCTTCCGGGTCGTTCGGGGCCAGCCGCGCAGCCACGCGGAACTCCCGTTCGGCGGATACCGGCCTCAGAGCCTGCTGGTAGCCGGCGCCGCGCAGCAGGTGAGCCTCCACGGGACTGGTCGCGCGGACGAAGCTCGGGACAAAGGGTGGAAGGCCCGGCGCGCTCGACGGATGCCTGAGGTCCTGCGCCCGCACGGCGGACGGTGAGTCCGGCTGCACCTGCTCCGCTTCTCGCCAGGCCCGCGTCGCGTCGGACTGCTGTCCGGAGAAGGCCAGCGCAAGGCCCAGCTCGAGTCGCACGAGGGCACTGCCCGGATAGCGCGCGGCGAGGATCCGCAGACGCCGCACGGTCCCTGCCGGCCAGGCCTGCAGCGCTTCGCGCACCTGCTGCTCGACCTCGGGCCGGGCGGTCGGATCCGGTGCGAACGGCGGCGGCTTGCCGGCTTGGCGATGAACGTCGGTTCGGGTTGCGAGGGTCACGCCGACAGCGGTGCCCGCAGCCGCGAGCGCAGCGACGCCGACGATGATCCAGACCCTGGCGCGCGCGCTCATCTCGCAAGCGACGCTAGCTCACCGAGCAAAGCTATATTTCCTATAGCGATGCCCAGCTACCGGGAGCTCCTCCAACATGTCCGGACCGAGATCGACGAGGTCGACGCGACCCGTGCGCGCGAGCTCATCGAGAGCGGCGACCCCATCGTCGTGGACGTGCGTGAGCAGGCCGAGTGGGACGAGGGCCGCATTCCAGGCGCCGTCCACGTGCCCCGAGGGCACCTCGAGTCGCGCATCGAACGCGCGGCTCCGGACCCGACGCGACGGATCGTCGTCTACTGCTCGGCCGGCAACCGTTCTGCCTTCGCTGCGAAGACGCTGGGCGAGCTCGGCTACGAGGACGTCAGCTCGCTGGCCGGCGGTTTCACCGACTGGAAGCGAAACGGCTTCCCGGTGGAGCTGCAGGCCGGCCTCGACGCACCGCGTCGCTCGCGCTACAGCCGCCACCTCCTCATCCCCGAGGTCGGCGAGCAGGGGCAGTTGAAGCTGCTCGACTCCAAGGTCTTGCTCATCGGTGCGGGCGGTCTCGGCTCGCCGGCGGCTCTCTACCTGGCCGCCGCCGGAGTGGGTCGGCTCGGGGTCGTCGACGCAGACGTCGTCGACGAGTCCAACCTCCAGCGCCAGATCGTTCATTCCACTGAACGCATTGGCGAGCCCAAGGTGGACTCGGCCAAGCGCACGATCGAAGCGCTCAACCCCGACGTCCAGGTCGTCGCTTACAAGGAGCGTCTGACTTCGGAGAACGTCGAGCGCATCCTCGCCGACAGCTGGGACGTGATCGTCGACGGCGCCGACAACTTCCCGACGCGCTACCTCGTGAACGACGCATCCGTCTGGCACGGCATTCCCGTCGTGCACGGCTCGATCTACCGCTTCGAGGGGCAGGTCACCGTCTTCAAGCCGCACGAAGGTCCGTGCTATCGCTGCCTCTTCCCCACGCCACCTCCCCCTGAGCTCGCGCCGTCGTGCGCAGAGGGCGGCGTGCTGGGGGTCCTGCCCGGCGTGATCGGCTCGCTGCAGGCAAACGAGGCGCTCAAGCTGGCGCTCGGCATCGGCGAGCCTCTGGTCGGCAGGCTGCTGCTCTTCGACGCCCTCTCGGCGGAGTTCGACGAGATGAAGCTCCGGCGGGATCCCGACTGCCCGGTCTGCGGGGAGCATCCGACGATCACGGACTACGTGGACTACGTCGAGTTCTGTTCGGGCACCCGGGAGCCAGCGTGAAGCAGGTCCGCATTCCACCGACGCTGCGCGAGCAGACGGGCGGGGAGCGAGAGCTTCCCGCCGAGGGCGACACGGTTCGTGACCTGCTCGAGGACCTGATGGGACGGTTCCCGGCGCTGCGCGCGCAGATCGTCGAGGACGGCGACCTCGCGCCGTTCGTGAACGTCTACGTCGAAGGCGAAGACGTCCGCACCTTGGACGGTCTCGAGACGGAGGTCCGCCCCGACGCGACCGTCATCTTGCTGCCGGCCATGGCCGGTGGCTAGCGCGCGCGTCGCGCGGAACCTTCTCGAGCTCGTCGGCAACACCCCGCTCGTCGAGTTGAAGCCGGTCGGCGACGTCCAGCTCTACGCGAAGCTCGAAGGACAAAACCCGACCGGCTCGATCAAGGACCGCATCGCGAAGTCGATGATCGAGGCGGCGGAAACCTCCGGCGAGCTGGAGCCCGCCCGCGAGCTGCTCGAGCCGACGAGCGGCAACACCGGCATCTCGCTCGCGCTCGTGGCGAAGCTCAAGGGCTATCCACTCACCTGTGTCATGCCCGAGAACGCGACCGAGGAGCGCAAGCGCCTGTTGCGGCTCTTCGGGGCGAAGATCGTCTTCTCGCCTCCCGCGGAAGGCTCGAACGGGGCTGTCCGGCTAGCGCTCGAGCTCGCCGAACGCGAGCCCCGCTACTTCATGCCGTTCCAGTACGCGAACGAGGCGAACCCGCGCGCGCATTACGAGGGAACGGGCGCCGAGATCGTGGACGCGCTCCACCGCGTCGACGTCCTCGTCGCCGGGCTGGGCACAGGTGGGACGCTGATGGGAACCGGCGATCGGGTACGTGAGAGCTTCCCCGAGGTGGTTGTCGCGGCTGCGGAGCCGCTCCCCGGCGATCCGGTCATGGGCCTGCGTTCGCTCGACGAGGGCTACGTGCCGCCGATCCTCGACGTCTCGAAGCTCGACCGCAAGGTGCTCGTGTCGAACGAGGAATCGGTTCGCGAGGTGCGCCGTCTGCTCGACGAGGAAGGGATCTTCGCCGGCGTCTCGTCGGGAGCAGTCGGCCACGTCGCGCGCAAGCTCGCCGGTGAGCGGAGCGACGGAACCGTCGTGGCCGTGCTTGCAGACGGTGGCTGGAAATACCTGTCCGCAGCCTTCTGGGATGCTGAGGACGTCGAGCAGGCAATGGAGAGCACCGTCTGGTGGTGATACCCGCCGAGGTGCGCGCCCAGCTCGTCGCCCACTCCGAGCGGGAGGCGCCGAACGAGGCGTGCGGGCTCGTCCTCTTCCGTGAGGACCGCGCGCAGCGTTACGAACCCGGGCGGAACGCCGCGTCGTCGCCGTACCGCTTCGAGCTCGAGTTCGACGATCCCGAGATCTGGTTCGCCGAGGACGACGGCTACGAGCTTGCCGTGTTCCATTCACACGTCTCGGCACCGGCACGACCCTCACGCACGGACGTCGAGAACATCGGCCTCTGGGAGGGAAAGCCGTACCTCGTGTACTCGATCCACCGGGACGATCTGGCCGCCTTCCGGATCGAAGACGGCCGGATCGAAGAGCTACCGGTTACGCGGTGACGCGGAAGTGCCCGCGCATCCCGCTCAGGTGGTGCGGGTCGCACTGGTACGTGTAGCGGCCCGGCTTGAGCTTGATCGTCCAGGTGAGGTCGCCCGTGAAGTTCACGCCGGTCTTCTTGTTCAGGCCGGGGCCCAGGAGATGGAAGTTGTGGATCGAGCCCTTGTCTTCCACCTTGATCTTGTAGGTGCCGGCCTTGATCGTCTTCAGATCCTTCGTTCCCTTCTTCACCTCGATCGAGAAGCCGGGCCCGACCTCCCCGGTCAGCTTCGCCGTCGACCCCTGGGCCGGCACCAGGAAGGCGATCGCTGCGATCGCAGCGGCGAGGAGGGAAAAGAGTGTGAGTCGCAACATGGAGCTCCTTCGCGTTGGTTGGCGGTATGGAGCCTAGGTACGCGAAGGAGCCCCGTATGGATTGGTTACGTGACGGTGAGCTTGCCCTTCATGCCGGCTGCGGCATGAGCGTCGACGGTGCACACGTAGGCGAGCTTGCCCTTCTTCAGCGTCACGATGAGCTTTCCACTCTTACCTGGCGAGATCAGCTTGCTCTTCTTGCCGGAGATCTTGAAATCGTGCTTCAGCTTGCCTTTGTTGACGAGCTTGAACGTGACCGTGCCGTGCGGGACGGTCTTCTTGGACAGGACGAACCTGAACTCCTTCATCGTCACGGTGACGGTCGTAGCCGTCGCCGCGGACCCTCGAGCGGCCACGGGAGCGGCCACTACGAGCGCCGCCAGCGCGACCCCGAGCGCGAGCGTGATGCGGTTCATGAAGCTCCTCCCCGGTCGAGATTTCGGCGGCATCGTAGCCGCGGAGCAGTTAACCGGTGATTAAGAGGCCGTTGCAGCGCTTGCCTTGATCGCATCGATCACAGCATCCGAACGTCCCTCGAACAGCAGGTCGAGGAAGCGCCCACCACCCATCAGGCCGACCCGCCTGCGGAGCAGAGCGATCAGGCGATCATCGGCAAGCCCGGCTGCATGCGCGGCGCGGACAGCATCGCGAACGCCCTGCGGCACTGCTCCCCGCGGCCCGAACTGCCAGGCTGGATAGAGCCATTCGCCCTGATCACCTTGCCGGACGGCAATCAACTCGCCACGCTCGCGCAGCCTTTCGATCTCGGCCCCATCGAGCCGAAGCCGCGAAGCAAGCCAAGAGGCGGGCAGCGGAGTTGTCAATGTTTCGTGCATGAGTGTCCCCTTGTTCGATTTCCAAAGCGTGAACCCGAATGGGAGCCCACCGAGCGGCGGGCTCCCCACTTCTTCAACCGGCTGCAGTGCGCGG
>VAWR01000019.1 GCA_005885245.1 Actinomycetota bacterium
GACGTGAGGTGACGAGCTCCACCGTGGCCGCGATCCTGACGGTGCTCGGCTACTCGATCTACGACACGATCATCATCTTCGACCGGATCCGGGAGAACGTTCCGACGATGCGGCGTGCCTCGTTCGCGACGATTGCGAACGTGTCGCTCTGGGAGACGATCAGGCGCTCACTGGCGACCTCGTTCATCACGCTGCTGCCGGTCGGCGCGCTGTTCCTGTTCGGCGGTGACACGTTGAAGGACTTCGCGTTCGCGCTGATGGTCGGCATCGCGTCCGGTGCGTACTCCTCGATCTTCGTTGCCGCACCGCTCCTGACGATCCTGAAGGAGCGCGAGCCCGAGTACGCGAGGCGCAAGGACCAGATCCTCAGCAAGGGCGAGCTCGAGACGGCCTTCGAGCAGGCGACCGAGCAGGCGGCAGAGGAACCGGCGCCTGCACTCGCCCCCGTCCCCCTCGTCGAGACCATCGACGGCGCCGGCCCCGCCGCGGCTCAGGCGAAACGCGAACGCCGCAGGCAGCGGCGACGTGCCCGGCCACATGGACGAGCCCGCTAAGGCGCCGCTTGCGTGCCGTCTTTCAGGCCGCGCGGGCTTCGCCCGCGTAGCCGTCTGAAATGACCAGTCGAGCCGATCAGAGTCAAAGCGGGCAACTCGAGTCGTTGAAGCGCCTCGCCCTCGCGGTCGTCGGTGCTGTGGCGCTGACCGCGGATCGCACGGACGAGCTCGCCGACACGCTCGCCGAACGCGGCGGTCTGAGCAGAGACGAAGTGCGCGGCTGGATCGACGACGCGACCGCCCGCTGGCGGGGCGACGCCGTGCGCGTCGGCGAGCGCGCGGGGGCGACGCTCCACGGCGCGCTGCGAGAGCTCGGCCTCGTGACCAGGGACGAGTGGGACGAGCTCGAGCTGCGGATCGCTCAGCTCGAACACCGCCTGAGGCTGGTCGAGTCACGCCCGCGCGCCGTGCCGCCGACCGCACCTGACTGAGCCCTTTCCGCGTCCAGGGCGGGCAATACGCGGGCAGCCGGGCTAGTCTGGCGGCGTGCGGCTTCGGAGATTGCGCGGCGAGCTCTTGCTCGGCTGGGCTGCGGCGGCGGTCGGAGCAGTGGGGATCGCGTCGGGGCTGACGCCTGAGTTCGCGAATCGCTCCAACATTGTGCGCGGCATTCTTCCGCCGGGCGTCCCCGGTGCGGCCCGGATCGCCGTTCTGGCCTTCGGGCTGGCGCTCCTGTGGCTGTCGCGCTCGCTCGCGGGCCGGCGCCGACGCGCGTGGCAGCTCGCCGTCGCATTGGTCGTCGGGATCTCGATCGCGCATCTGGCCAAGGGACTCGATTTCGAAGAGGCGTTGCTGGGCGTGCTCCTCTTGGTCGCGCTGTTCCGGTTCCGGCGCCGGTTCGACGTTCCCGGCGATCCCCTGTCGGTGCGCCCGCTGGTCGTGACGGGTCTGGCGATCGCTGCGGTCGTGGGTCTCACCGTGGCCCTCGAGCTCCGTGGCCTCGACGGCGATCGGGCGCAGGACCTGCTGGCGGCAGCCAGTCTTCTGCTCGGCTTTCGCGCCCTGCAGCTCTGGCTGCGTCCGCTCTCCGAACGCGTTCGCCAGTCCGGCGAACAGCGGCGGCTCGTCCGCGGCCTCGTGCACAGCCACGGGGACGACAGCCTCGCCTTCTTCAGCCTTCGCCGCGACAAGAGCTACTTCTTCTCGCCGACCGGACGCAGCTTCCTCGCGTACAAGGTCGTCGGCGGTGCAGCGCTCGTGAGCGGCGATCCCGTCGGCGTGTTCGCCGAGTTCCACGACCTGCTGGCAGAGTTCCGCCGCGTCTGCCACGCTCGTGGTTGGCGCCTGGCACTGCTGAGTGTTCGAGGCGAGCTGCTTCCCGTCACGCGCCGGCTCGGGCTGCGCTCGATCAAGATCGGCGACGAAGCCGTCGTACGGCCACAGGCGTTTTCCCTGGAAGGTCGCGCAATCCGCAAGGTCCGCCAGTCGGTCACGCGTCTCGAGCGTGAGGGTTATCGCTTTCGCGTAGTCGAAGCAGGAACGGTCGACGGGGAGTTGCGCTCGGAGCTCGAGCGCGTCTCGGACGTGTGGCGCGGCTCGAATGTCGAGCGCGGGTTTTCGATGTGCATGGACGATCCGTTCGGCGAGCCCGATACGTTCTTTGCGATCGCCGAACGAGGCGATTGGGTCGGCGGCTACCTGCACCTCGTCCCGAGCGGGCGTGGTTACTCGCTCGGTGCGATGCGACGCGACCCCGAGACACCCAACGGCCTGATGGAGTACCTGATCGTGCAGCTCCTGGCCTGGGCTCGCGAGCGTGGTGCGGAGGAGATCTCGCTCAACTTCTGCGCCTTCGCAGATCTGCTCGAGGCCGAGCCGCGTAATCGGCTCGCCACCGTTGCGCGTGCGGCACTGCACGCGGGCGATCGCATCTTCCAGCTCGAGCGCCTGCTCGTCTTCAGCCGCAAGTTCGCGCCGGAATGGCGCCCTCGCTATCTGTGCGTGGAGCGGATGAGCGACCTACCGCTCGTCGGCGTCGCGTATCTCCGGGTGGAGTCGCTGCTCACGCCTCCCGGGCCCTGGGCACGACGTCCGCCGCTGAGGGCCTACCCGACGAGCCGGTAGAGCCGGCCGCCGCCTGTGGATACGGCATACAGCGCCCCGTCGGGGCCTTCGCCAAAGCTGGCCAGCTGTCCGATCCGCGGCCGTTCCTTGCGGAGATCGACGGCCCGGCCGTGGTCGACGCGAAGGCTCCAGATCGTTCCCGAGCAGAAGTCGCCGAAGAAGTAGCGGCCGACGGCCCCGGCCACCTTGCGGCCGCGATAGACGTAGCCGCCCGTAACCGAGCAGCCCTGGTCGTGTCCGTACACGCTCACCGGACCGACGAGCTGACCGTGGCCGGCCGGTGTTCCCGATGCGTAGCGTGTCCGTCCCTCGTACACGCGCCACCCGTAATTCGCGAGCGTGTCGAGCTGAGTGTGCGGCCGATAGTCGATCTCCTCCCAGGCCTGTTGACCCACGTCTGCGATGTAGAGGTCCCCGTTCGCGCGGTCGAACGAGAAACGCCAGGGGTTGCGCAGGCCGTAGCCGATGATCTGCCAGCGTGCACCTGGTCGTGACGGATCGATGCGCAGCAGCTTGCCCAGACGCTCCTCGAGGTTCTGCGCGCGGTTCTGCGGATCGCCCTCGGATCCGCCGTCGCCCATGCCGACGTAGAGCAGCCCGTCCGGGCCGAATTGCAGCTGGCCGCCGTTGTGATTGGGATATGGCTGGTCGACGAAGAGCAGCTGTCGCGCGCTGCTGACCAGCGCCCTCCCGTCCCGCGAGCGAAACTCCACGACGCGCGTATCGCCGGCCCTGTCCGTGTAGTCGACGTAGAACCGGTGGTCACTCTCGTAGGTCGGGCTGAAGGCCACGGACAGCAGACCGCGCTCGCCGCCGCTTCCGACCTCCGAGCGAATGTCGAGGAACGTTCCCGCGATGCGGCGTCCCTCCACGTACCGAATCGTTCCGGCTTGCTCCACGACATAGAGCCGGTCAGGCTCGCCGGGCGCGGTTGCGACGAACGTGGGACTGCGCAGACCGGAGACGTAGGGCTCGAGATTGGAGTTTGTGGAGGGCTGGCCGGATCGAACGAAGGGCCTCACCACCACGATCAGCACGACAACACCGATTGCGCCGGCCAGCTTCGCGGCGAAGATCAGGACGGACCTGAGCCGCTCAGGCCTGGCCATACGACCAGCCTATCTCCGTGCAACACTGATCCGGTGGCGCAGCCCGCAACTCGCAACCTCGGACGGCTCTCAGAGATCGCCCAGGTCGCCGTTCGCCACGGCTTCGGCTACTGGTTCGAAACTCATCGTCTGACCGATCTGTTCCCGCGGCGTGGGCCCCGCATGGAGGTAGACGGCCAGCCTTCACAGCGCGGCCAGCATCTCCGGGAGATGCTCGACGAGCTCGGCCCGACCTTCGTGAAGTTCGGGCAGCTGCTCTCGACGCGTCCCGACGTCCTCCCGCCGGACATCATCGCCGAACTACGCGGTCTGCAAGACGACGTCCGTCCGTTCCCGCTCGCCGACGTCGAGAACGTGATCGAGGACGACCTCGGGCTCTCTGTCGACAAGCTCTTCGCCGAGTTCGACCCCAGGCCGATCGCGGCCGCGTCGATCGGTCAGGTGCACCGTGCAACGCTGCCGAACGGGAAAAGGGTCGCAGTGAAGGTCCAGCGTCCCGGCGCGCCGCGGCAGATCGAGGCCGACGTCGCACTGCTCTACCAGGCGGCGCGGATCGCCAAGGAGCGTGTCAGGGCGCTCGACTTCATCGACGCCCACCAGCTCGTGGACGAGTTCGCACGCTCGATCCGGCAGGAGCTCGACTACCGGCTCGAGGCCCGCAATGCGGATACCTTCCACCGCAACTTCGCCGGGCATCCGCACGTGCGCGTTCCGCGGGTCTTCTGGAGCTACACCCGCAGCCGCGTCCTGACGCTGGAGTGGATCGACGGCACGCAGGTCGCGGACCTGGACCCGAACGCGTGGTCGCTCGAGGAGCGGCGGGACATCGCCTATTTGATGACCGAGACGTGGATGACGATGATCTTCCGGCACGGGTTCTTCCACGGCGATCCGCACCCGGCGAACATCCTCGTGCTCGGGCACGGCGAGCAGATCGGGCTCGTCGACTTCGGCGCCGTCGGAAAGCTGACCGACGACGACATGTCGAAGCTGACGCGCATCTTCATCGATGCCGCCTCGGAGAACGTCGACGCACTTCCGCGCCGCCTCGCCGAGCTCGGGGTCCGTTATCCGAAGGAACGCGAGGAGGAGTTCCTCGGCGAGCTCCGCGAGATGTACTACCGCTACTACGGCGCGAGCCTCGCCGAGATCGACCCGCTGCAGGTGATCCGTGAGGCCTTCCAGCTGATCTACTCGATGAATCTGCGCCTGCCGACGCGCTTCCTGCTGCTGGACAAGGCGATCGCGACGCTCGGCTCCGTCGGCGTCGATCTCTATCCCGACTTCAACGTGTTCGAGGTCGCGCGGCCCTACGCGCGCAGCCTGCTGATCGAACGCTTCAGTCCGCATCGCGTGGCCGCCCGGGCGCGGAAGGAGTCGCTGCGGTTGGGGGCGATGGCGCTCGAGCTGCCCTACCAGCTCCACGACACGCTGGAACAGGTTCGAGACGGCCAGATCGAGGTCGGCTTCGTCCACAAGGGACTCGAGGACCTGCTCAACAGGATGGACGTCGTCTTCAACCGGCTCGTGGTGGCGATGATCGTGGCCGGCGGCCTGATCGGCTCCAGTCTGATCGGAATCTTTGCCAAGGCCGGCCCGCATCTCCTTGGCATCAACGTCATCTCCGTGCTGGGCTTCGCACTCTCCGGCCTGCTCGGGGTATGGCTCCTTTGGGGCGTCGTCCGAAGCGGCCGCCTGTAGCGTCCCGGTCGTCGGGAAAGGCGCGGCCTCACCAGATGACGACGCCGACGTCACGGGCCGCCGGCGCGACCTTGAGGTTGCGCATGACACGCAGCTGGTCGGTTAGCTCCGTCAGTGTGCCGTTCGTGAGCGACGAGGTGACGACGAGACCGCCGGCGGTGGTCAGGTTGAAGGAGCCGTAGGGCACGGGCGCGACCCGGAGGACATGGCCGTTGCGGGCGTCGACCTTCTCGATGCGCCCGCTGTTGCCGCTTGTGACGTACGCGAAGTGGCTCAGGTTCGAGACGGCATGGTTGAAGGCGACGTGCTGCGGCGGCGGTCCGGCCGGGACGGCGAACAGGCGCCGGGCGCTGTGGGCCTCCACGACGGTGACCGACCGCGAGTTGGCGGAGGTCAGCCAGACCTGGCGGCCGTCCGGGCTGAAGCCGAGGTCGTGGACGGCGATACCGGGGTCGAAGCGACGGAGGATGCGCGGGCGGTTCGGTTGCGTCGTGTCGATGATGACCACCGTCCGCGCGTGCTCGCCGAGGGCCAGCCAGAGTCGTCGCCTGTTCGGCGAAATCGTCAGGTGATGGGCGCCGGCCCCGACGGCGAGACGGTCGACGACGCGTTTTGAGGCGAGCTCGATCGTCACCAGCTGGCCGCGGGTGTCGTCGGTGACGTAGGCCCACTCACCGTCGGGTGTCACGGCGGCGAGATGTGGGGCGCCGAAGTCGCGGAGCACCTTGATCACCCTGAGTGAGCGCGAGTCGAGCAGCGAGACGGCATGCCCACGGGCACTGACGACGACGGCCGTGTGGCCGACATCGGCGACGACGTTCTCCGGATCGGCCGGCAGCGTGACGCGGCGCAGAACCTTGCCGTCGGGGAGTGAGATCGCGAGCAGGGCATTCTCGGTCTCGGCCGTTACCAGGGCCACCGGCGCCCCGCCGGCGCGGGCCGCCGTGAGGCTGCCGCTCGCGATGGCAGCGGTCGCCGCGAGCAAGCCGAACGCCAGCGAGGTTCGACGCATGGTTTGAATACGTCCGCGATGCAGGCAGCGGTCCGTTCGGCCGTTACGGCGGCCCGCTGAACGTTTCGGTCGTCGTCCAAAGCGGTCGCTTGTAGATCGTTCGTCACGCTTTCGCGTTAAAGGACATCTGGTGAGGCGGTGATCGCCGCGTTACTTTCGTTCGCATGTCGACCGCGTTACTGCTCGCCGAGCCTGAGCTCGACACTCGTGTCTTTCTCGAGCGGCACCTGAAGAACGACGGCTTCCGGGTCGTGGACGGGCAGGCGCAGCCGGATCTCGTGCTGCTCGGCGACACCGACGCCCTGGACGAATACCGCGCCCGTCACGGCGATGTACCGGTGATCGTGCTCGGCGAGGCCGAGTCCGACGCTGTCGATCGCGTCCGTGCGCTCGACCGCGGCTGCGACGACTTCCTGGTCAGGCCGTTCGACTACGAAGAGCTGCTGGCCCGCATCCGCGCCGTTCTGCGCCGGACCATGCCGGCCGCGCACGAGACGCTCCGCGCCGGTCCGATCACCGCCGACCTGGCCACAAGGTGCGTGAAGGTGGACGGCCTTTCGGTCGCCCTGGCCGGGAAGGAGTACGAACTCCTCGTCAAGCTGATGAGCGATCCGACCCGGGTCTTCACGAAGGAGAGCCTGCTACGGGACGTGTGGGGGTTCAGGTCACTCGGACGGACGCGCACGCTGGACTCGCATGCATCGCGGCTGCGCCGCAAGCTCTCGGCCGCGGCGCCCGGGGCCTTTGTGATCAACGTCTGGGGGGTGGGCTACGGGCTGCTCGACGGCTAGGCTCGGGTCGGTGAGCGCGTTCAATCACCTTTCCTCGCTCGACCTCCAGCGGATCTGGGACGGCGTGCACGGCCGCGTCATTCACGGCCAACAGATCACCCTCGGCGTGATCGAGCTCGATCCCGACAGCGTCGTTCCCGAGCATCGGCACGAGAACGAGCAGCTGGGGATCTGCCTGAACGGGTCGCTCGTGTTTCGGGTTGGCGACGAGAGCCGTGAGCTCGCGCCCGGAGCGACGTGGTCGATCCCGGCCAACGTCCCGCACGAGGTGCAAGTCGGCCCGGACGGCGCGGTCGTGATCGACGTGTTCGTGCCGCCTCGGGACGATTGGCGCGACGCCCCGATCGGAGACACTCGCAGCCTGCGCTGGCCTCGTTAGAGAATCGCGCCTTCCAGCCGCAGGAGCATCTCCTTGCGATCGAGGCCGCCCCCGTAGCCGGTGAGGCTCCCGTTCGCGCCGATCACGCGGTGGCACGGCAAGACGATCGGGAGCGGATTGCGGTTCATGACCGTGCCCACCGCACGAGCTGCGCGCGGCCGCTCAGCGCGAGCTGCCAGCTCGCCGTACGTCACGACTTCGCCGTACGGGACGCGCGCGAGCTCTCCGAGTACGCGGCGGTTGAACTCCGCCAGGAGAGCAACATCGACTGGAAGGTCGAACGTCCGTCGCCTCCCGTCGAAGTACTCGTCCAGCTCGCGACGCGCCGGGTCGATCGGCTTCGCCGAGCGCAGGACGCGGACACCGAAGGTCCTGGCGAGCAGCTCGATCTCCCGATCGGGCTCGGCGTCGTACGCGATCCGGCAGAGGCCGCGTTCAGTCGTCGCGACGAGCAGTTTGCCGATCGGCGTGTCGACCAGATCGTAGGCCGCGTCGAGCAGGCCCTCCTGCGCTGCGGCGTCGCGAAAGCGGCGGTCGAGGTCGGGGGAAACGATGTTCACTGTGGCTCCTTCCGTCGTAATCTGCGGATGCCGGCAGAGGCGGCCTGGCGCGCCGCGGTGGCGTTCGAGCCGAGTGCGGCCCCGATCTCGGCGTAGTCGAGGTCGTAGCCGTACCGGAGCACGACGGCGGCCCGCTCGGTTGGAGGCAGCTCGTCGGCGAGGTGCTCGAGTTGCGCGAAAGCCGGTCGTCCGTCGAGGGACGCGAGCTCGGGCAGGTCGGCGTCTGCGCGCGGGCGGCGGTGCTCGTCGATCGCGATCCGGCCGGCGATCGTGTACGCCCATGCGCGCAGGTGCTCGCCGTGGCGCAACCTGGGGTAGGCGCGCAGCGCGCGGAGAAACGTCTCCTGAAAGGCGTCCTCGGCGCGGTCGCGCCCGAGACGGCGGACGAGGAATCCGAAGATCTCGTCGCGGTGCTCCTCGTAGAAGCGCTCGAAGGGCGGCAGCGTCACGTCGACATCTTGAAACGAAGGAGGGGGTCCAGGTGTGAGGATCCCGTAATGCGGGTCGCAGTCGTGGGTCACGTGGAGTGGGTGGAGTTCGCCAGGGTGGAGGCGGTGCCGAAGCCCGGCGAGATCGCCCACGCGTTCGAGACCTGGGAGGAGCCTGCGGGAGGAGGGGCGGTCGCCGCCGTGCAGCTGGCTCGCCTTGCTGGGTCGTGCGTTCTCCTCACGGCCTTCGGGTCGGACGAGCTCGGACGCCGCTCTCGGACCGAGCTGACCCGCCTGGGCGTCGACGTGCGCGCAATCCCGGAGGCCGAGACGACAAGGCGGGCCTTCACCTTCGTCGACGACCAGGGCGAGCGCACGATCACGGCCCTCGGCGACAAGTTGCGGCCGAGAGGTGGAGACAGTCGGCTTCCATGGCACGAGCTGAGGGGCCTGGACGCGGTCTATTTCGTCAGCGGGGACGTCCAAGCGCTGCACCACGCCCGGCTGGCGCGCGTCCTCGTGGCCACGGCCCGCGAGCTCGCGACGTTGCGGGAAGCGGGCGTGGAGCTCGACGTCCTCGTGGGGAGCGGGGAGGACGAAGGCGAGCTTTACCACCCGGGGGACCTCGACCCGCCGCCACGGGCGGTCGTGACGACGTCCGGGGGCCTCGGCGGCTGGCTGCAGCCCGGGGGCCCCTTCCGACCCGCTCCGCTGCCCGGACCGATCGTGGACGCCTATGGCTGCGGGGATTGCTTCGCAGCGGGGCTGACCTTCGGCCTCGCCCAGGGCGACCCGATCGAGGACGCCGTCGCGCTGGCTGCCCGCTGCGGGGCGGCGGTGATGACCGGGCGCGGGCCCTACTCGGTCCAGCTGGACGGCAGATCGGCCGCGCCCTAGGCGCCTCGAAAATCCCCCTTCCGGGGTGGACATGTGGGGGGGTGTGGTTTATTGTGGGGCGGAGTGGTAAGCTCCAACCAGCCCCAGGATGCTTCTAGGCGCACACGACCACACACTCGATGACAAGAACCGTCTCACTCTTCCGGCCAGGTTCCGAGAAGCCTTCAAGGACGGTGTTGTCGTCACCCGGGGCCTCGACGGCTGCCTGTACGCCTTCCGTCGTCCGGATTGGGATCGACTCGTCGACTCTCGACTCTCCACGCTGGATCCGCTCAGCCCGGAGGGGCGGCGGCTCCAGCGGCACTTCTTCTCGGGGGCGTCCGAGGCCGAGCTCGACAAACAGGGCCGCGTGATGATCCCTGCCCAGCTGATCGAGCACGCGAAGCTGGGCAAGGAAGTCGTCGTCGCGGGTGTCAACGACCGGCTCGAGATCTGGGATCGCGCCGCCTGGCGCAAAGAGCTGGCAGAGGTCGAAGGGAGTGCGGAGGATGTTGCCGAACGTCTTGCAGCCAAGCGCGACTGACCACGTCCCCGTTCTCGCCGACGAGGTGCGCGAGCTCCTCGCGGTCCAACCGGGAGAGACTGTCGTCGACGCGACCTTCGGCGCCGGTGGCCACGCGGCGCTGCTCGCGGTGTCCTTGCAAGGAAGCGGGAAGCTGATCGGGATCGACCGCGATCCCGGCGCACGTGAGTACTTCGACCGGTTCGCCAGGCGCGCCGGCATCCAGACCCGGTTTCTCCGGGGCGACTTCGCCGCCGTGCTCGAGCAGCTCGCGCAGAATGGGGTGGAGGCCGATGCCATCCTGCTCGACCTCGGCGTCTCCTCGATGCAGATCGACCGTCCCGAGCGAGGTTTCTCGTATACCGCGGACGCGCCACTCGACATGCGCATGGATCCGTCGGCCGACGTCAGCGCGGCCGGCATCGTGAACGAAGCAGACGAGCGTGATCTCGCGACGATCTTCAAGCGCTACGGCGAGGAACGCTACGCCCGCCAGATCGCGAAAGCGATCGTGCGCCGCCGGAAGGAGCAGCCGTTCGAACGGACGAGCGATCTGGTGGAGACGATCAAGGCTGCGATTCCAGCGCCGGCCCGGTTCGGCGACGGTCATCCCGCGAAGCGCGTCTTCCAGGCCTTGCGTATCGCCGTCAACGACGAGCTCGGATCGCTCGAGGCTGCTCTACCGGCCGCCTTCTCGATGCTCCGTCCGGGCGGAAGGCTCGCCGTGATCAGCTTCCATTCGCTCGAGGACCGGCTCGTGAAGCGCTTCATGCGCGACCTCGAACGGGGTTGCGAATGTCCGCCCGACTTCCCGATCTGCGTGTGCGGCAAGCAGCCTGAGCTGCGGTCGACCTCGCGCAAGGCGATCCGTCCGAGCGCGCGGGAGACGGCTGCGAATCCGCGTTCCTCGTCCGCACGTCTCCGTGTGGGGATCAAGAGCTAGTGGCCCTCCCGGCCACATTCGACCGGAAGGACCACTAGTGGCCACCTGGGCCGCCGCCCGCGCCGAGGAACGAGTTGTTGTTCCGACGCGTTCCAGGCCTCGCGCCGTCCGGCGCGAGCGCCGGGTCACCGGCGGCGTGCTCTGGATCGCAGTCGTCGCTGCACTGCTCGCAGGCGTGGTCGCGACGAACGTCGCCGTCTTGCGCCTGAACATGAAGCTCGACCGCCTCGGTCGCGAGCGCGCCGACCTGCGGGCGCAGAATGCGGAGCTGTCGTCGCAGCTCTCGAGCGCTGCATCGGCACCGCGCATCCAGCGACTCGCCGCGAAGCAACTCGGCTGGGTGCAGGCGACCTCCGACCAGACGAGCTACTTCAAGCTGCTTCCGCGCTAGTGGAGGTGCGTTGAACCGCCTCGTCAATCGGCGGATCCGGCTCTTTCTCGCCGCGCTCGCGCTCGCCTTCGCGGGCCTGCTCCTCCGGGCGACCTGGCTGCAAGCGGTACGGGCGGAATCGCTCTCGAGTCTCGGGCTCACGCAGCATCGCGAGTCCGTCGCCGTCCCGGCGGGCCGGGGGACGATCTACGACCGCAGAGGGGTCGAGCTGGCCCTGGGAGAGCCCGCGACGACGGTCTTCGCGAACCCGAAGCAGATTCCGAATCCACGTCGAGCCGCGCTCGCAGTCGAGCGAACCCTCGGCGTCAATGCCGACCGCATCTACCCGCTGCTCGCGGACCGCTCGCACGGGTTCGTCTACGTCGCCCGCCAGGCGGATCCCGCGCAGGCTGCGGCCCTCAAACGGCTCAAGCTGCCGGGCTTCGGTTTCTATCCCGAGGAAAGCCGTAACTACCCCCAGCGGTCCGTCGCCGCACAGGTTCTGGGCTACGTCGGGGTGGACGGCAACGGGCTCGACGGTACCGAGCTCCGTTTCGATCGGTCGCTCGCAGGTCGCACGGGAAGGGAGACGATCGTCAAGGATCCGAGCGGGCGCGTCATCGACACGCAGACGGTCCGCGCGGAGGTCCCGGGCAAGGATGTCTATCTCACCCTCGATCACACGATCCAGGCGAATGCCGAGGAAGTCCTGCGTGAAACGGTACGCAAATGGAGCGCGAAGAGCGCGAGCGCGATCGTGCTCGACCCGCGAACCGGGGCGATCCTCGCCATGGCAGTCCAGCCGGGGTACGACGCGAACCGTTTTCCCAGCGTGCCAAGTGACCTCCAGCGGAATCGCACAGTCACGGACACATACGAGCCGGGCTCGACCTTCAAGCTGATCACGGTCGCGGGCGCGCTGTCGGACCGGATCGTGTCTCCCTCGACACGCTTCACGCTGCCCTACTCATTGCACGTTGCCGACCGAGTCATCCACGACGCGGAGCAACGCGGCACGGTCAACTACTCGGTTGCCCAGATCCTCGCGCACTCGTCCAACATCGGTGCGATCACGCTCGCAGAGATGCTCGGGCGGACGCGGCTCTCGTCATGGATCACGCGGTTCGGCTTCGGGCGCACCACCGGCATCGACTTCCCGGGCGAGAGCCCGGGAATCGTCCTCCCGCCCGACAAGTGGTCCGGCTCCACGATCGGGAACGTCCCGATCGGCCAGGGCATCGCGGTCACCCCGGTGCAGATGGCCGCAGCCTATGCGGCGATCGCCAATCGCGGCGTCTGGTCGCGACCGCACCTCGTCGACCACGTCGCGGGCGGAGGCAGGCCGTCACTCAACCGACGCCGACTCGTGTCCGCACGCATCGCCAGGCAGCTGATGGCGATGCTGAAGGACGTCGTCGCCGAAGGCACCGGCCAGTACGCCGCGATCCCCGGTTACCAGGTCGCGGGCAAGACGGGGACCGCGCAGAAGCCCGACTCGCACGGCGGCTACGCCACGGGCCGTTACGTGGCGTCATTCGTGGGCATCGTTCCAGCCTCGCATCCGAGG
>VAWR01000020.1 GCA_005885245.1 Actinomycetota bacterium
GGCCCCGCGGACGCGCACCTCGAAGTGCAGATGCGGCCCGGTCGCGTCGCCTGTCGCGCCGACACGTCCGACCTCGTCTCCGGTCCGAACAGACTCGCCGACCTGGACGTCGATTCGAGAGAGGTGTGCATACATCGATCGAACTCCACGCCCGTGGGCGATGACGACGAGCTTCCCCCAGCCACCTGCCATGACTCCGGCCCAGGCGACTCGACCGGACGCCGCGGCCGTGACGGGTGTACCCCGCCCGGCGGCGAGGTCGATTCCGCTGTGGAAGCCGAACCCGCGAGGCCCGAACGGCGAGGTGACAGGAGCGCGAACCGGCCACGCGAGCCTGATCGGGCATTCCGGGAGCTGCGTCGACTCGAGCGAGCCGATCGTCTGCGGTCCGGCGACGCCGTCGGGTGCGCCGCCGGCCCAGCGCTGGTACCGGACGAGGGCAGCCTTGACGTGCGACTCGAAAACGCCCGTGAACAGTGCGGAAGGGAAGCCGTGCCAGGCAAGCAGGAACTGCAGCTCAGCCACATCCCAACCCGAGTCCCCGACGCGTAGCGTGCGGGCGCCGAGCTCGTACTTCCCCCAGGTGCCGAGAGCGGCGCGAGCCTTCCGGCCGGCTACCGGCTTGGGCTGCATCCCGGCGCTCTTCTGCAGACCGGCCACTGCTTGCTCGGTGGCCGGCCCTTCGAGTCCGTCGACCGGGCCCACATACAGGCCCTGCCGAACGAGGCCAACCTGCAGAGCTGCCACTCGAGCACTCCCCATGGCCTGCGCGAGACCAGCGGCGACAAGTGCGATCACCGTCAGCGGCAGTACGACGTAAAGGAAGCGCCGGGTCATTCCGCCTTGCGCTATCGGCGACGGCGGCGTCGTTCTTGAGCTAGGGGACGCTCCCGGCGGGTTGGCCGGCTGCGATCACCGGTTGGCCCGGCGCCGCTCGCGATGGAGCGCCTGCGCCACGCGGTCGGCGCAGAGCTGCGAGCAGAAGCGGCGGGACCTGTTCCTGGACCGATCGACGAAGACACAGCAGCACGGCGCTCCCGCGCAGATGCCGAAGCGCTCCCAGCCGTCGTCACGGATCGCCTCGAGCAGCGACATCGCCGTTACCGAGCCGATTCGGTCCGCCAGTCCCCCGACCCATTCGACACGCCACTGCTTTCCGGCCCGCTCGAACTGGGGCCTGGCGGCGCTTCTGCGGAGAACACCGTTGAGCTCCCGTACAGCTGCTTCCTCGGCGCGCGCGGTGAACGCCACTCGCAGAGAATCGCGCAACGCGCGAACCTCGGCCACATCTCGGCTGCTGGTGCGCAGCGCCTCGCCGTACCCTCGTCGCGCCAGGAACCGCCTGAGCGAGGCAGCATCGCGGAGAAGCTCCGGGTCATCCTCCAGAAGGTCCCAGGTGTTCACGAGGTCGACCGCGAGCCTGACCGGATCGTCGTCCTTCTGGAACATGCAGGCATGCTAACTAGTAAGGATCAAAGTCGTCTTATGATCCTGACCAGACTTCGAGCGGGGAGGTAAGAGATGAAGCAAGTCTTCGTGGCCGCAGTGCTGGCCCTCGTGCTCGTGCCGCTTGCCCACGCGGCCGGTCCAGTGCAGAGCTCGACCCCGTGGGATCGCACTCGCGTGATCGACGCGAGCGCTGAAAGCTGCCCATTCGCGATCCAGGTGCACAGCACCGGGACGATCCACACCTGGGCATATGCGGACGGCACCGTGAAGACGATCCTCCAGGACTTCCACATCGAGTGGACCAACCTCGAGACAGGAAAGGTGGCCAGCACGCCACTCGGCGGCCCGGCCATCGTCTACCCGGACGGGACGGTCGTGATCAACGGCAACAACGCCAGGTTCATCGCCCCAGGCGTCGGCCCGGTCTACGCAGACCTCGGTCGGACGATCACGACGGTCGAGGGTGTCGTCTTCTCAGCCGGCCAACACTCGGAGACGCTCTTCCCGAACGTCTGCGCGGCTCTCGATTAACCGCACCAAAGGGGGCCGGCACGAACGAGCCGGCCCCCCACTCGCGTGCCTGGGTAACTAGATGCGGCTTCGGCAATGCTCACGGCCGCGCTTACGTCTCCACGCGGCTAACCGTTCACCTCACGAGCACGTTGTAAGGCGGTGTTGAGTCGATGACGTTGAAGATCGATGTTCCGGTAGTGCTCGGCTGGGTCTGGGTGGCAGTCAGGCCGGTGACGCTGTACAGCGATCCGGAGCCGCCGACGTCGGCAATCGGCACTTTGATCGTGATCGTGCCAGAGGCCGTGTAGCTGCCTGTCACGGTGTGCGCGGGCGGGTAGGTGAGGAACTTGCAGTGCGTGCTGGCAACGCCGCAGACGCTGTCGCCGTCGTAGAAGGTGGGCGGGCCACCGGCGTTCGATTCCATCGCGGCGTAGAAGAAATGCCCCTGGCTGGCGGTAGTCGGGTGCGAGTTCGGCAGCTCCCAGCGGGTCAGCCAGATGATGTCGTCGCCGCCGAGCGTCGGGTCGGGTGCGAGGCTGGCAAGGCTCCCGACTTGCATCGTCACGTTGTAGTACTGCCCTTGTTTCGCGACAGAGGAGGTGACGATCCGTAGGTTGCTCCCAGGCGACGCCGCGGTTTCCGTTCCGTTCGCGGCGTAGTAGGCCGCGGGCGAGCCGGGTGCGGAGCCCGAGAGCGCGCTGCCGCTGACGCTGCCGCCATAGAGGCTGGGGCCGCCGATCTGCTGGGCGAAGTCGACTACGGCCGAGGTCTCACCGCCGTTGAAGTCGTCGTTCGCGCCGTCGGCCCAAACCACGTTGGCCGCCCCGCTCGGGTCGACCTGCACCTGGATGAAGTCGAGCAGGCCGCGGTCCCCACCGGTGGTGCACGCGATTCCGAACTCGCAGATCGTTCCGTAATGGGCCGGGTACTCGCTCACCTTGGTCGTCGCGAAGCTGGGGCTCGGGTTCGGCTTCCCGTTCGTGACCGCATTCAGCGTCTGCGCCATGTACACGTTCCAGGAGCCCTGGATGAAGCCGGCACCGCAAGGCTCGTTCGGGCAAGAGCCGAGCGTGGGAGTCCCGTACCAGACGATGTCCACGCGTCCCGCGGAGCCGGCGGCGACCCACGGAAAGACGTTCGTCTTCAACCCGGAGACGCGGCTGCCGACGTCGATCGGCTTGCTCCAGGTGGCGCCGCCGTCCGTGGAGGTCGCCAGATAGATCGTCGTCGGCCCGTTGATGTTGCCGGACGAGGCGTCCACCGGAGACTGCGCCCAGACAACGTAGAGGTTGCCGGAGCTGTCGATTGCAAGCGGCGCGAAATCCTGGCCGTTGTTGACGGTGCTGTTGCCGTTCGCATTGAGCGGTGAATGCACGACGGTCTCGCTGCGGCAGGGGCCGCCCGCGTTGTACGGGGTGCAGAGCGAGATCGATCCAGGCGGAACCGGGGTCGCGACCGACTGCGCGTACCCGCCGGGGAAGCGGTCGACAACGATGGCGTTGGTATTCCCGTTCGCGTCACCGCCGCCGGTCAGGTTCCCACTTGCGTCCGTCATCGCGGTGTGGACGATGTAGAGGTCACCGTTGCGCTGGTCGACGACGGCGCCCCCGACGATCCCGTCGGGTTCGATCTGCTGCGCCGGTAGCGGCGAGAACGTTTGGGTGAGCGCCTGCGCGCCCGAGGCCTGTGTCAGCTCGAGCATGTTCGCGCCAACCTGGCCGAGCCCGCAATTGTCGGGATCGCACTGGCCGATCTGGTCGACCGTCATGTACTCCCTGCCGCCGGTGAGCGGATTGCCGTAGACGGCCAGCCACGGCCGGTCGACCCCGGCGTCGTTCGCGCTATTGCAGGTCGACACGAACGTGTTGCCACCGTCCACCGAAACCGCATCGCTGACGTTGGTCAAGCCCTGCAGGTCGGCGAAGTAGAGATTGCCGGCGCTGTCGTTGACGATGCTGCTGTCCCCGCCGCCGGCGCACGTCATCGCCGGCTTGCCGAGCGGTGGTGCCTCGTCACCGACCAGATGGAAGGTCTGCCCACCGTCCTCAGACTTCCAGATGAAGCTCGCCGGCGAGTGTTCAGCGTCGGCGAGATCGAGAGGCTCGGCTCGCCGGTGACCCGCTGGTGATCGACGACCACCGCATGCCCGAACGCGAGCCCGGGGCTTGCCGCCCCAGCCGACGTGACCGCGGACCCCGCGGCCAGCGCGAGGACGAGCCCCACGACGACAACCCCGAGCGCCAGCCCTCTGGCCAGGCGCACCGAAACGAGCCCCGAACCACTCCGAGGCCAGACACGTGGCTTCACCTCAATCTCCTCCTAGCGGTGGGCGATACACAAGGGGCGCAGCAATCGGAGGTTCCCTCAACTCAGCGTCTGGAAACCCCGACGGAGCTCGACCCTTATCGGCCTTGACGGGGGGCCGCGAGCGTCAGACGCTCACCGGCGCGCAGGACCCGGCACGGCTGCCCGAGCCTCGCGCACGCCTCGACGAAGACGTCTGGAGACGCCGAGTTGAACTCGAACATCTCGAAGTGGCAGGGAATGGCGAGTCCCGCTCGCGCCTCGTTCGCGACCCGCGCCGCGTCACGGCCGTCCATGTTCCCGAGCTTGCCGTTGATCGGCAGCAGGGCAACGTCAGGTGTGAACCGGCGCAGCCGCTCGCCGAGCCCGACGTACGCCGTTGTGTCGCCGGAGTGGTAGAGCGTCCACGGGCCGCTCTCGACGACGAAGCCGACGGCTCCTCCGGGGACGTCGTGCTCCGCGCGGACAGCGGTGAAACGGAAGCCCTCGACGGCGACAGTCTGGTCGACATCGACGACATGGGGAAAGACGTCTGCGCGCTCGACCGCGAGCGCCTGCAGGCCCGTTGGACAGACGAGCGCGCGGGGCCGCAGCGCGCGCAGCGTGAGCGGATCGAGATGGTCGGTATGACCGTGGCTGGCGGTGACGACGTCGACGAACGCGAGCCGCGCGGGGTCGACGACGCGTCGCGTCATCCGCACGTGCGGGGTCGGCGTACCTTCGTACTTCTCGGTCAGCGAGTCCGATAGGTACGGGTCGAGCAGGAGATAGCGGTCGTCGAGCTTGACGAGGAAGCCGCTTTGGCCGAGCCACCAGAGATGCAGCGCACTCGCGGGCGCCTCCTCGACGTCGCGCAGGAAGGCGTCGTCCGCGAGCGCCGGCTCGATCAGGCGCCGACCTCCTCGCGCACGATGGCGACCCCACGGACGAGGTTCGCGAGCTTCTGACGCGCAGCCCACCGTGCCGTTTGGCTCAGTCCGCAGTCGGGCGCGAATGACAGCCGGTCCGAGGGCGCGAACCGCAGGAAGTGACGCACGCGGCGCGCGACCTCCTCTGGAGGCTCGATCCAGTAGCTCTTCACGTCGACGATGCCAACCGCGACGTCGAGGCGCTCGGCGATCGTTCCGACGATCTCGCTTTCGGCGAGCTCGCGGCTCGCCATCTCGACGTGGATCTCGTCGACGTCCAGCTCGAGAAACGCGGGAAACATCGGCGCGTAGCGCCGCGGGCCCACCGCGCGTCCCTTGTAGTTCCCGAAGCAGAGGTGCGTCGACAGCCGCGCGCGGCCGCGGACCGGGGCAGTCGTCCTGTTGAAGAGATCGACCAGGCGCGACGTGTCCGCCCGGTACGCGTAACAGCTCATGGACGGCTCGTCCACCGTGATCTCGCCGCAGCCGGCTGCGACGAGCGCCTCGAGCTCGGCGGCGACGATCGGCCACAACGCCTCCGCGACGGCGTCGCGGTTGGGATACCGCTCGTTCGGGACGAGCCGGCCGCTCAGCGTGTAGGGGCCGGGCACGCTGGCCTTCAGCGCCGGGCCGGGAGGCGCGAGACGGCGAAGACGCTCCCACTCCTCGACGACGCCGAGGCCGCGCGGAGCCGCGAGCTCGCCGACGATTGTGTGGCGCGCTCGCTGGTCGTGCGCCGGCGGGCCGAGCCGCCGGGCCGGCGCCGACTCGCGCTCGATGCCCTCGAGGTAGCCGTAGAACGAGAGGTTGAAGTCGAGCCGCGTCTGCTCGCCGTCCGTGATCACGTCGAGGCCCGCCTCGACCTGGTCGTGGATCGCGCAGAGGACGGCGTCGTCGACGAGCTCGGCGAGGTCGTCGGGGCCGAAGTCGTCCAGGTGGGAGCTCGCGTGCTCGAGCCAACCCGGGAACGGGTAGCTGCCGACGACCGTCGTGCGAAGCGGGCGCTCCTTCACGCGGCTATCCTCGCCCGGTGCCCGAGCCGACGGTGGCGAACCTCAGCTATGAGCAGGTCGCGAAGACGATCGACCACTCGCTCCTGCGACCTGAGCTCGACCTCGAGTTCGTCCGCGACGGTGTCGAGCTCGCGCGTCGGTACGGCGTCGCCTCCGCAACCGTGCGACCGGCTGACGTCGCCTTCGCAGTCGAGCTGTTGGAGGGTTCCGACGTGTTCGTGTCGACCGTGGTCGGCTTCCCGCACGGAAGCTCGGCGACCGAGACGAAGGCCTTCGAGGCGGAACGCGCCGTCGAGCTCGGCGCCCGAGAGGTCGACATGGTCCTGAACATCGGCCGCCTGCGCTCGGGTCGGGCGGACGAAGTTCGGGAGGACATTGCCGCCGTCGTCGCGGTTGCTCACGCGAAGGGCGCAATCGTCAAGGTGATCTTCGAGAACGCGTACCTCGACGACGCACAGAAGGAGCTCGCGTGCGGACTCTCGGAGGAGGCAGGCGCAGCGTTCGTGAAGACGTCGACCGGGTTTGCGCCTGGCGGCGCGACGATCGAGGACCTGAAGCTGATGCGCCGCTGCGTCGGTCCGCACGTGCAGGTCAAGGCCGCCGGCGGCGTCCGCACCCTCGATGCGCTGCTCGAGGTCATGGCGGTCGGCGTCACGCGGATCGGCGCGACCGCGACCGAAACGATTCTCGAGGATTTCAAGGCGCGCAAAGCGGCGCTCGAGCCCGCCGCAGTCGGCTAGACGCACTCGACAACCCGTCACTGCGCAGTCCAACCGCCGTCAACCGTGAGCACGGCGCCCGTCACGAACGGCGCGGTCGCGAGGTAGACGGCCGCGCCGGCCACGTCCTCGGGCCGGCCGGGCTCGCCCGTCAGGGGCTGCAGCTGGCGCAGCCGAGCCATCGTCTCGGCGTCGCTCCGCGCCCGCTCGCTCATCGGCGTGTCGATCAAGCCCGGGCAGATTGCGTTGACGCGAATCCCATCGGCGGCATAGGCGACGGCCATCGCGCGCGTCAGCGTCACGATCGCGCCCTTGCTCGCGGCGTAGGCATGCGTGTCGAAGAGCTCCGAGCCGACGAGGCCGAGCACTGAGCTCAGGTTGATCACGGCACCGCCACCGGACCGGCGCAGAGCAGGGATCGAGTACTTCGAACACAGGAAGACGCTCTTCAGGTTCGTGTCCAGCACCGCGTTCCACGCTTCCTCGGTACACGCGTCGACCGGGCCGTCGCCGAGGCTGCGGCCGCTGATGCCGGCGCCGTTGAAGACAACGTCGAGCCCTCCAAGCCGCTCCTCGGCAGTCGCCACGGCGCGCTCGGCTTCGTCAGCTCGGGAAAGGTCGCACACGAACTCGACGTCGACCCGGTCGACGCAGAAAAGGCGCGCTCCCGCGTCGGCGAACGCGCGCGCGACTGCGCCCCCGATCCCGCCCGCCGCACCCGTCACAAGCGCAGCCTTGCCCTCGAGAACGGGCCCCATCGCCGTAGAGTCTCACATGGTGAGTGCGGCGATCGACGCCATCCGGAGCCGACGAATCGTTGCGATCCTGCGGCGCGTCGCGGAGCCGGCGGCCGTCGTGCAGGCGCTGCGCGACGGGGGGATCGGCGTCGTGGAGATCACGCTCGACTCGCCCGGCGCCCTCGAGACGATCGCGAGCTTCCGCGACGATGCTCACGTCGTTGTCCTCGCGGGAACGGTGCGCACGCGCGACGACGTGTGGGCAGCCGCCGAGGCGGGGGCCCAGGCCTGCGTCGGCCCGACGCTCGTGCCCGACGTGCTCGACGCGTGCCGGGAAGCTGGCCTCCCGGCGATTCCGGGCACGATGACGCCGACCGAAGTCGAGACGGCGTGGCAGCTGGGAGCTGAGATGGTGAAGCTGTTCCCTGCTGCACATCTCGGCCCGGAGTTCGTCCGGGATCTCCGCGGGCCGCTCGGAGACATCCCGCTGCTCGTCACCGGCGGCATCGACACCTCGAACGCGCTCGCCTTCCTCCGTGCAGGTGCGGCGGCCGTGGGTGTGGGCTCGGCGCTCATGAGCCCAGGCGACATTACGGCCGCAGCGCGCAACCTCGTACGATCGGCAGCGGATGCGTGACGTAACCGATCTGCGTGCGTCGGTGGTCGGCACCGGCTTTATCGGAGTCGTGCACGTGGACGCGCTCCGCCGGCCCGGCGTGCAGGTTCTCGGGGTTGTCGGCTCCTCGCCGGAGCGGGCGCTTACTCGAGCGATGCCCGACGAACCCGACTTCCCCAGCTTCGCCGACGGCCACCGCGCGAATGTGCTGGGCGACGCCGTCGCAGCGAGCGCGCGTGATCGGCAGTGGGTCGAGGTGCCGGCGTGAAGCTCGGCTTCCTCACCGCGGCGTTTCCGGACCTGTCGCTCGAGGAGATCGCCGCGTGGGCGGCGTCGGAAGGCTTCGAGACACTCGAGATCGCGTGTTGGCCCTCCGCGGAAGGCGAGCGGCGGCGCTACGCAGGGGTCTCCCACATCGATGTCGACTCCTTCGACGCGGCGGCGGTGCGCGAGCTCCTCACGAGCCACGGGCTCGAGATCTCGTCCCTCGCCTACTACCCGAACAACCTGCACCCCGACGACGATCAACGCGAGGCTGCGAATGCGCACCTGCTCAAGGTGGTCGATGCGGCGCAGGCACTCGGCGTGCGCACGGTTGGCACCTTCGTGGGCAACGACAAGGATCGCCCGTATCCGGAAAACCTCGAGCGGTTCAAGCAGATCTGGCCGCCGCTCGTCGCGCATGCCGAGGAACACGGCGTGCGCATGGCGATCGAGAACTGCCCGATGATCTTCAGCTGGGACGAGTGGCCGGGCGGTACCAACCTGGCCGCGGCGCCCACGGCGTGGGACGACATGTTCGAGGCGATCCCGAGCGCGAGCTTCGGCCTCAACCTCGACCCGTCGCACCTCGTCTGGCAGCTGATCGACTACGAGCGGGTGGTCTACGACTATGCCGACCGGATCTTCCACATACACGCGAAGGACATGGAGGTGCGGCGCGAGGGACTCTACCGACGCGGCGTGATGTCGCTCGGGATGGGATGGCAGACGCCGCGGCTACCGGGCCTCGGGGAGGTGCGCTGGGACCGGTTCGTCGCAGCGCTCTACGCGATCGGCTACGACTCGTTCGTCTCGATCGAGCACGAGGACCGGGCCTTCGAGGGCGACGTCGATCTCGTCAAGCGGGGGTTCCTGATCGCGAGGAACGCGCTGCGTCCCTACATCGTCTGAGGCGCCGACTCGGCGGCGCCGCCTTCAGGGCGTCCGAAATGACCGGTCGACACGATCGAACTCCTTACGAGACGGCTGAGCCGGATGGTCGCTCACCCGACGACGTCGCTGAACTCGCCGCTTTCCTCGTCCTTGAGGATCAGCTTCCGGCGGCCGTCCGGCATCTTCTCCTCTTTGATCACCGTCTTGCCGTCGTGTGCCCGCACGCTGCGCGCGATCCGCGGCACTCCCCTCCCGCGCCAGTCGTCGAGACGCACGGGCTCCCACGTGCGGCTCGCCGCCGACCGGTAGCAGGCGTCGATGATCGCGTTGACGACGTAGCCGTCGTAGAACGTCTCC
Source organism: Actinomycetota bacterium (assembly GCA_005885245.1). Classification (GTDB taxonomy): domain Bacteria; phylum Actinomycetota; class Thermoleophilia; order Gaiellales; family Gaiellaceae; genus 3-1-20CM-4-69-9. Next base: position 9,772 of record VAWR01000020.1, read on the forward strand.
ATCGGCTGGCGGCCCTCGTCCATCGCCTTGAACATGTCGGTGAACATGTCGACGTAGCCGAGCTCGCTGACCTCGTCACCCACCGGGAAGAGCCAACCGCTCACCGTCTCCGCCTTCTCCGCGACATAGTCACCACCGGCGCCCGACGTGAACACCTCGAAGCCGGTTCGAAGGAAGTGGTTGAGCCAGAGCGTGCCCTCGGTTCCGGCGACCTCGTCGCGCAGATCCATGCCGCCGCGGAATGTCCAGCTGACCTCGAACTGGCCGATTGCACCGCTCTCGAACCTGATCAGCGCGATGCCGTTGTCCTCGGCCTCGATCGGGTGCACGAGCGTATCCGTCCAGCACATGACCTCGACCGGTCGGTTGTCCTTGCCGACGAAGTTCCGGACGATCTCGATGCAGTGGCACCCGAGGTCGACGATCGCGCCGCCTCCGGCCTGGTTGTCGTCCCAGAACCACGCGCTGTGCGGTCCCGGATGCGTCTCTCGCGACCGCGCCCACGTGACGTCGCCGAGCTGGCCTGACTGCACCATGCGGAGCGCCTTCAGCGTCTTCGGCGTGTAGCAGAGGTCCTCGAGATAGCCCCCGAAGACGCCTGCGCGCTCGACGGTGTCGAGCATCCGCTTCGCCTCCTCGGCGTTGCGCCCGAGTGGCTTCGTGCACAGGATCGCCTTGCCGTGTCGCGCTGCCAGCTCGACGGCCTCTTCGTGCAGATGGTTCGGCAGACCGATCACGATCGTGTCGGAGTCCGGATGCGCAATCGCCTCCTCGAGGTCGGTCGAGCGGTGCGGGATGCCCTGCTCGGTGGCGAAGGCGTCGGCGCGCTCCTGCGAGCGGGAGTAGACGACCTCGACACGGTCGCGGTTTCGCTGTCCGTGCAGCGTCACCGTGTAGAAGAGGCCGATCAGCCCCGTCCCCAGCATCGTCACTCGATGGTCGCGCACGGGTGCGAGACTACTCGGAGTGCACGGCACGGCCAAAGGTGGCTTCCTCCCGGCTGCTCGCGAGCTCCTCGAGCGGATAGCGGCGACGCAGGACGACGTGCTCGAACGGGCGAGCCGGATCTGCACCGACGCCATCGCTGCAGGGGGGCTTGCGCACGCGTTCGGCACGGGCCACTCGCGGATCCCGGTCGAGGAGCTCTTCCCGCGCTATGGCTCTTTCCCGGGGTTCAACCCGATCGTCGAGCTCTCGATGACTTTCCACACGCAGGTCGTCGGCGCCAACGGCCAGCGGCAGGCGATGTTCATCGAGCGCGTGGAGGGCCTCGCAGGGCAGATCCTCGCGAGCTACGACCTCGGTCCGCCCGATGCGATGCTCGTCTTCAGTGCAAGCGGCGTGACCGCCGTTCCGATCGAGATGGCGATGGGGGCGCGCGAGCGGGGGCTGCCCGTGGTCGCGGTCACCTCCGTCGCGAGCGCGTCGGCTGGGACGCCCTCGCATTCCTCGGGCACGCGGCTCCTCGACCATGCGGACGTTGTTGTCGACCTCTGCACGCCGCCAGGCGATGCGCTCATCCACGTTGACGGGGTGGACACCCCGGTGTCGCCCGGCTCGACCGTCGCTGCGGTGGCGATCGCGAACGAGATCAAGGCGCGCACGGCCGCCGCGCTCGCGGAGCGGGGGCTGCTCCCGCCCGTCCTCACGAGTGCGGCGCTCGTGGGCGCCGAGCGCTCGGCCGAGCTCTTCGACGCCGCGTATGCGGAGCACGCCCGCCGGGCGAGCCGCGCACTTCGTCGCGAATAGCACATTGTCCCGCCTAGGAGAAGCGCCTTCGGTGCCTTAGGCTTGAGCGGGGCAAAGCCGGGCAGTTCACAAGATGAGGAGGAAGCGAATGAAGTTCCGTTCACCCGGCGCACGATGGGCCGTCTTGCTGTTGGCCCTCGCCGCCGTCTCGGTTGTCGCCGCGGTGACCGCCACAGCGCAGCCGGCGAAGAAGCAGGCGAGCTACGTCATCGGCGTCTCGAACACACTCGTTGGAAACGGCTGGCGCGAGGAGATGATCTGCTCCGTCAAGGCGCAGGCACTCGCGAGCGGCAAGGTCAGCTCGGTCAAGGTCGCGAACCGAAACGGAGGCCCTGCCGAGCAGAACGCGGATCTACGTAATCTGATCTCGGCCGGCGCGAACGCGATCGTCGTCAACCCGTCCAGCCCGAGTGCGCTGAACGCGGTGATCGCACAGGCTGCCTCACGTGGCGTCAAGGTCGTGTCCGTCGACCAGCGTGTGACTGCGCCACAGGCCTACAACGCGACGAACGACCAGGTCGCGTACGGCCGCCTTGGCGCGACCTGGCTGTTCAAGCAGCTCGGCGGCAAGGGCAACGTGGTCGAGATGCGGGGAATCGCCGGCGTTCCGGCGGATACCGACCGCCACACGGGCTTCCGGCAAGCGCTCAAGAAGTATCCGGGCATCAAGGTCGTGAAGCAGACGTTCACCGGCTGGCAGTTCGCGACCGGTGGCAAGCAGATCCTCGACATCCTCAACTCCGGCGTGAAGGTCGACGGAGTCTGGACCTCGGGAATCGACTACACGATCGTGAACGCGTTCCGGACCGCCCACAAGAAGCTCGTGCCAGTCGTGGGTGCGGACAACAACCAGTTCCTCAAGCAGCTGATGACGATCAAGGGGTTCCGCGGCGCGGCCGTGACGAACCCGGCCACGATCGGCGGCGTCGGCACGGCGATGGCGATCAAGCTGCTCAGCGGCCAGTCCGTTCCGAAGTGGGTCAAGCTGACCCCTCAGGTGTGGGACAACAAGACAGCGTTCGGCAAGAAGCAGATCAAGGCGAACTATTCATCGAGTCGTCCGCCGACGTACAGCGCACGGCTTCAGGTGAAGCCGTGGACGACCTACTCGACGAAGCAGCTCTTCAGCTGCAAGGGGCCGTAGGTCACAAGAGCGTGCGGGAGGGGCGTCGTCTCGGCGCCCCTCCCGACTGTCCGGGGGGTGCGGCGTGAGCCTGCTCGAGGCACGCGAGGTCGGAAAGCGCTACGGGCCGGTCGTCGCGCTCGAGTCCGCGAACCTCTCCGTGGACGCCGGCGAGGTGCACGCTCTCCTCGGCGCCAACGGCGCCGGCAAGAGCACGTTCGTGAAGATCCTGACGGGCGTCATCCAGCGCGACGGCGGCAGCGTCGAGCTGCGCGGGGAGCCGGTTCGGGTCTCGTCTCCGTCGCAGGCGGCGCGGATCGGTCTAGCGCCGGTCTTCCAGGACCCGGCGCTCGTCCCGGACCTGACGGTCGCGCAGAACATTCGCCTCACCGGGGTCGCGGTCGAGAAAGTCCAGCAGCGGCTCCGCGAGCTGGACATCGACATCGACTTCACCGAGCAGGCGGGCGACGTGCCGCTGCCGCTCCTGCGGATGATCGATCTCGCCCGAGCGATGGCGCGCGACCCGCAGCTTCTGCTTCTCGACGAGATCACCGCTGCGTTGCCGTCCGATCTCGCGGAACGAGTCTTCGCGGTGATGGAGGAGTGGCGCCGCCGCGGACGGTCGGTCCTCTTCATCACGCACCGGCTGGCCGAGGTGATCGCCATGTGCGATCGCGCCACCGTGCTGCGGGACGGCCGCGATGTCGGAACCCTCGTCCCGCGAGGGGGCGGCGAGCGCCAGATCGTCGAGCACATGCTCGGGCCCGAGGCGGCGAAGGCCGAGGCGCGGGCGGCCGAGGTCGACGAGAAGGCCGCCGCCGAAGACCGCGGGGCGGCGGACGCAGGCGCCACGACGCTCGGGGTCTCGGATCTCCGGGTCGGGAGCCTCGCCGGCGTGTCCTTCTCGCTGCGTGGGGGCGAGATCCTCGGGATCGCTGCGCTCGAAGGACAGGGGCAAGACGACCTCTTCGCCGTGCTCGCGGGCGAGCGGCGTGCTGAGGGCGGAGAGATGAGCGTGGCCGGGAAAGCGTTACGGCCGCGCCATCCGTACGACGCGATCCGGTCGGGGCTGGTACTCGTTCCCGCCGATCGGCTGCTCGCGCTGCTCCCGCAGCGGTCCGTCCGTGAGAACATCGCGGCTCCGCGTTACAACCGAGTCACACGCTGGGGGCCGATCAACCCTCGCGAGGAACGCCGGCGCGTCGCGAAAGCGATCGAGGCGCTCCAGATCGACACTCGCGCGCAGCGCCAGGTGCGACGACTCTCCGGCGGCAATCAGCAAAAGGTGACGATTGCGCGCTGGCTCGCGTCCGGCTTCCAGACGCTCCTGTGCTTCGATCCCACGCGCGGCATCGACGTCGGCACGAAGCGCCAGATCTACGCGCTGTTGCGTCGGCTCGCGGACGACGGCGCCGCGATCCTGTTCTTCTCGAGCGAGCTCTCGGAGTTCCCACTCGTCTGCGACCGCGTGCTGACTCTTTTCGGCGGGCGGATCACCGGCGAGCTCGCGGGTGAGGGCGCCGACGAGGCTTCGCTGCTGCGGGCGATGCACGGGCTCGTGGAAGAGGTGGCGGTGTGAACACGAAGTGGTCGCGCCGCCACGTGGAAGGGGAAGGGGGAAACCGGGAGGTTTCCCCGCTCCGACTCTTCGACGCGCGCGGCGATCTCAGCGGCGCGCGCGCCGAAGCGTTCATTCCAGAAGAAGGGGGCCCGCGGGGGAAACATGGTTTTCCCCGCGCGACCGAACCAAAGGCGAGGGAGGTGGCGGTGTGAACTCCGCCGCAGTAGGAGTGCGGCCGCGCGGCGGCTTGAATGCCGGGCGACTCGTGCGCCGGCACGGGTGGACGGTTGGCGTCTACGTCCTCCTGCTCGTACTTGTCCTCTTCTGGCGGACGATTCCGGCGAACTGGGGCTCGTTCGACGTCCAGTCGTTGGCAATCGACGCCCTGCCACTCGCATTCGCCGCGATGGCGCAGTCGGTCGTGATCATCTCCGGCGGGATCGATCTCTCGGTCGGTTCGCTGATCAGCCTCGTGAACGTGCTGTCGGCGAAGTACATGGTCGACATGAGCTTCCGCAACGCGCTTCTCTTCGGCGCGCTGCTCCTGGCGGGATCAGCGGCCGCGGGAGCGTTCACGGGCTCGCTGACCGTGCTCTCGCGGGTCCCCGACATCGTCGTCACGCTTGCGATGCTGTTCGTCTGGGCCGGCGTCGCGCTCGAGATTCTCCAGATCCCGGGCGGCGGCGCGCCGCCGCCGTACCTCCAGCTCGGCACCGGACACTGGTGGTCCCAGTGGATCCCGTCCGGGCTCGTGATCCTGCTGCTCGGCTTCGCGATCTTCTGGCTCCCGCTGCGGTGGGCGCGACCCGGGCTCGCGCTGTACTCGGTCGGGAGTAACCGGAGCGCCGCATACCTCTCGGGCGTGGGCGTTGCCCGCACGCGAATCCTCGCGTATGCGCTCGGCGGCCTCTTCGCAGGGCTCGCGGGACTTGCCCTCACTGCAACGTCCGGAATCGGTGACCCGAACGCGGGGCAGTACTACACGCTGAACTCGGTCGCTGCGGCGGTGCTCGGCGGTGTCGCGCTCGTCGGCGGCGTCGGCGGCCTCATCGGGCCGATCGCGGCCGCCTTCGTGGTCACGCTCGTGAAGACGATGCTGATCCTGAAAGGCGTCGACCAGAACTGGGCGCAGGTGATCCAGGGTTCACTGATCATCGTGGTGGTGATGATCGGCGGCCTCGCGATCCGGCGGCGCGGGCGCACGTGACCGCGGGGTCCCCGCAAGTCGCGACGCAGACGGCGCGCCTGCGGGCCGCTCAGCGCATCCTCTCCGACAACCCCGCGATCGCGCTGACCTTCATCTTCGTCGCGCTCTTCGTCGTTACCGACATCGTCAATCGCGCACAGTCTGGGAAGGCGTTCCTGACTCCGACACAGGTCTCGACGACGTTCCTTTACGCCGCGCCGCTCGCCCTCCTCGGCGCCGGACAGACACTCGTGATGCTGACCGGCGGCGTCGATCTCTCCGTGGCGACGACCGCGACCACGGCGGCGTTCGTCACCTCGGGTACCGCGCACGACCACGGCACGGGGGCCGCGCTGCTCCTCGCCCTCGGCTTGGGCTTCGGGATCGGGCTCGTGAACGGAATCGGCGTCGCGATCTTCCGCGTCAACCCGCTGATCATGACGCTCGGGATCAGCTCGGTGACGCTCGGAGCGTTAACGATCTACAGCCAGACGCGTTTCGTCGCGCTGGTCCCGAACATCGTCAACACGCTTGGCTCCTCGAGGTTCTTCAAGTACGTCCCGTACGACCTGCTCGTCTGGGCGCCGATCGCCGCGTTGATCATCCTCGGTCTCCGCCACAGCGGCTTCGGCCGGATGATCTTTGCCGTCGGCGACAACCCTGTCGCGTGCCGCCTCGCCGGGGTGCGGGTGTGGCAGGTGCTGCTGCTCGTCTACGCGCTTTGCGGCGCGTTCAGCGCTGTGGCAGGGATCCTGCTCGTCGGCTTCAACGATGCCGCGGACCTCGGGATCGCGGCACCGTTCCTGCTTCCCTCGGTTGCAGCCGTCGTCATCGGCGGCACGTCGATCCTCGGGGGAAGCGGCGGCTACGGCGGGACGATCCTCGGCGCGCTCATCCTGACCGTGCTGGATTCGCTGCTCACGATCCTCAACGCGGCGCCGGCCGTGAAGCAGATGCTGTACGGCGCGATCATCCTCGCCCTCGCATGGCTCTACGCGCGCACGTCGTCTAGTGATTAAGGCGTTCGCGGTCGCTGCGCTCGTCGTCGCGCTCGTCCCACGCGGGCACGACTTCACGGTTTCGGAAGCGCAGCGCGCATTCCGCAGCCACACGGGGCTGCCGCTCGTCCGGTTCGCGGCTGCCTCGACGCTCGAGGTGACGTCGCTGCGGGCGCGTCCGCACAACACGCAACGATTCGGCGAGTTTCAGCTCTTCGTATTGAAGCCGTCGCGCGTCCAGCATCTCCGGCGCGTC
>VAWR01000059.1 GCA_005885245.1 Actinomycetota bacterium
GAGACAACGACGACCCCAACTTGACACTCATAGAAGCGTCAATCACTCACATCCTGATGGGCAGACAAATGCCGTCAAGGGGGCGCCGCCACTCCGCCCGAGCGTCAGATCCAACGAGCTTCTTCGCCAACGGGGTGCCGGTCACAATCGCGCGCGCCCAGCCCCGTCACTGTTACACCCTTGGCCAATCGCCAATCGCCAAGCCCCTCGGCTGCAGCTACTCAACCATCAGGGCGGACCACGCGCGGAGGGAAGCCGCCCACACCGCCGCATGAACGAATGCAAGACCTGACCCCGTACTTCATCGCCGCGGCGTGCCGCAGAGGTACAGCGGTGACCCGTACTTCCCTCGGTCGTGAGAGTGGAAGCGCGGTCTAAGCAGAACCACCAAGGCCGGACGCTAAGACCAGGCGGAGCCGGGCTTAGCGGGAGGCGTAGAGATGCGGGCGCGGACGCCTCCGGCGCCCGTGCCCGCACGGAAGTGAACAACCCCCCAGCACCCACACCAAAAGAGTGCGCGGGCTCCGCCCGCGCACGTTTCCCGCGAAAGCGGCGTCCCTCAAATCGCGGCGAAAGCGCAGCTTTCGCCGCGAGGCTACGACTTCGCTTCGCTCCAGTCGTCGCCGACACCGATCTCGACGGCCAGGGGCGGGTCGAGCGGGTACGCGCGGCACATCTCCTCGCGCACGAGCTCTCGGACCGGCCCGATCTCGGCCTCCGGAACTTCGAGGAGCAGCTCGTCGTGCACCTGCAGCACGAGCCGGGCGCCCCGGCCTTCCTCGCGGAGACGGCGATGGATGGCGATCATCGCCTTCTTGATGATGTCCGCGTTCGAGCCCTGCATGACGAAGTTGACCGCGAGGCGCTCGCCGAGTGAGCGCGTCTGCCTGTTGGAGGCGCGGATCTCCGGCGTCGGCCGCCGCCGGCCCAGCAGGCTTGTCGCATAGCCGTCGCGAGTCGCCTGCTCGATCGTGCGCTGGATGAAATCCTGCACGTACGGAAAGCGGGCAAGATAGGCGTCGATGTACTCCTGCGCCTGCTCGCGCGGGATCTCGAGGTTCTCCGAGAGGCCGAAGGCGGAGATGCCGTAGACAATGCCGAAGTTGATCATCTTCGCGATCGACCGGTCACCGGAGGTGAGCTCGGCCGGCTCCTTGCCGAGCACCTCGACAGCGGTCGCGGTGTGAATGTCGTCGCCGCGGGCGAACGCCTCACGCAGCTTCGGCTCGCCCGACACGTGCGCGAGGATTCGCAGCTCGATCTGCGAGTAGTCAGCCGAGAGCAGTCTGCTCCCCGTTTCCGCGACGAACGCCGAACGGATCTCCTTGCCGAGCTCCGTCCTGATCGGGATCGCCTGCAGGTTCGGGTTGGAAGTCGACAGGCGTCCGGTGGAGGCGACCGTCTGGTTGAAGGTCGTGTGCAGGCGGCCGTCCGACTCCGAGATGAGCGACGGCAGCGGGCCGAGGTACGTGTTCAACAGCTTCGAATACTCACGCCACTCCTCGATCACACCGACGAGCTCGTGCTCGCCGCGGATCGTTCGCAGAACCCGGGTGTCCGTCGAGTAGCCGGTCTTCCCCTTTCGTCCCGGCGTCAGCTGCAGCTTCTCGAACAGGATGCGCGCGACCTGCTGTGTCGACCCGAGCATGAACTCCTCGCCCGCCAGCTCGTAAGCCCTGGCCTCGAGCTCCTCGAGCCGATCGGCGAGGCGCGCCGTGATCTCGCCCATCCTGTAGGTGTCGATCCGCACTCCCGCGTCCTCCATCGCCGCGAGCACAGCGGTGAGCGGCAGCTCGATCGTCCGGTACAGCTCCTCGGCACCGCGTTCGCGCACGCGCTCGAGCATGGTCGGGGCGAGCCGGCGCGGAATCTCCGCATGCCGAACGAGCGCGGCCGTCTCCTCGTCGGTGGCGGGGGTCGGGATCGGTTCGACTCCGTATTCCTGCGCGAGATCGTCGAGCTCGTAGCCCGCGCGCCCCGGCTCGATCAGATAGGCGAGCAGCATCGTGTCCTCGGCGGGCTCCATCGTCAGGCGCGGCAGCGCCTTGAAATCGTGCGCGATCAACTGAGCCCGATCGAGACGCCGCTCGAGACCCGGCTCCCAGTCGCCGACGATGACGCCGTGATCCTGTGCAAGCGCGAAGTGTCCGTCCCGGATCGCAAGGGCTGCACGAGCGTTCACCTCGGGCAGCTCGCCCTCACGCCATTCGACCTGTGTTCCGTCCACGCGCATCGGCTGCGCCGGCACGGCCTCGTCCAGGATGTCCACGCGCCCGAGCAGGTTGCGGAACTCGAAGCGGCGGAACATCTCCCGTAGCTCCGAGCGATCCGGTGGCAGAAGCACGAGCTCCGCCGGATCGCAGTCCAGATCGAGGTCGCGTCGCATGGTCGCGAGCTCCTTGGACTGACGTGCCTGTTCCGCGTGCTCCGAGATGTTCTTGCGCCGGGCCGGCGAAAGCTCGGTTGCGTGCTCGATCACGTCTTCGAGCGACCCGTACTGCGCGATCAGCTGTCCGGCCGTCTTGTCGCCGATGCCGGGGATGCCGGGGATGTTGTCGGAGGTGTCGCCCTTCAGTCCGATGAAGTCGGGGATCTGCTCGGGCTTGATGCCGTAACGCGCCTCGACGCGGTCCGGCGTGTAGACGTTCACGTCAGAGACGCCTCGAGGCGTCATCATCAGGCTGACGTTGTCCGAGACGAGCTGGAAGGCGTCGCGGTCGGTCGAGACGATGCAGGTTCTGATGCCGGCGTCGTCGGCTCGCGTCGCCAGCGTCGCGATCACGTCGTCCGCCTCCCAGCCCTCGAACTCGAGGTTGCGGTAGCCGAACGCCTCGACGATCGGCCGGAAGAACGGGAACTGCTCGCCGAGCAGGTCCGGCATCGGCCGCCGCTCCGACTTGTACTCCTCGGACATCTCGTGGCGGTGCACCGCGCGCGTGTCCCACGCCACCGCGACGCCCTTCGGCTTGTAGTCGGACAGGAGCTTGAAGAGCATGTTCGTGAAGCCGAGCAGGGCGTTGGTCGGAAAGCCTTCGGTCGTCGCAAGCTCCTCCGGCAGCGCGAAGAAGGCCCGATAGGCGAGGTTGTTCCCGTCGACGAGGAAGAGCTCGGCATCGCGGGCGGGTCCGTCGTCGAGCTGGAGCTCGGCACCGGTGAGTGTCTTCGGCATGCACTGCAACGCTATCGTCCGGCGCCTGATGCCGGACCTGCAGATTCGCCCATTTTCCGACGAGCACCTGGACGACGCGGCGGGGCTCCTCGCCGCCCGCCACGGGCGCCATCGTGAGACCGAACCGCTCCTTCCGCAGTCGGCAGACTTCCGCACGGAGATCGAGCGTGAGTGGCGAGTCGAGGGTGCCTCCGGGGTCGCGGCGCTGTCGGGGGGCGAGCTCGTCGGCTACCTCGTCGCGTCCCCACGGCGCTTCGGCAGCGCCAGGGACACCTGGATGGTGGTCGGAATCGCCGGGCACGCGGTCGCCGCGGACGCCGAGCTCGTCCGCGACCTCTATGCCGCGGCTGCTGCGGCGTGGGCGGACGCCGGCCACACACGACATGCCGCATTCGTCCCGTCTGCCGATGCGTCGCTCGTCGACGCGTGGTTCCGGCTCTCCTTCGGTGCGAGCGGCGCGCTCGCCATACGCGAGACGACACCCGAGCAGCCGTTCGACGCAGGTCTTCGGATCAGGCACGGCACGTCCGACGACCTCGTGGCTGCAGCCCGGCTCGACCGGTTGATGACCGAGTCGATGATCTCCTCGCCGAGTTTCTCTCCGTCGACAACCCCGTCGACGACAGAGGCAGAGGAGGAATGGCGCGACACGTGGGACGACGAGCAGTTCGAGCATTTCGTCGCGGAACGAGATGGACGCATCGTCGGACACATCGTCCTTTACCGGCGACCCCCCGACCTGCGTGTTCCTGCGAACTCGATCGACCTCGCGGCGGCCTCGACCGAGCCGGAGGCGCGAGGCTCGGGCGTCGGCCGGGCGTTGACGGAGCACGTGCTCGCTTGGGCGCACGCGGCCGGCATCCCCGTGATGGTGATCGACTGGCGCATGACGAACCTCTACGCGTCGCGCTTCTGGCCGCGCCGGGGCTTTCGGCCGACCTTTCTGCGCCTCTACCGGCACCTGCCGTGACCCGGGTCCCGCTGCTCGCCGGGTCACGCCTCGTCGTCGTGACTGCGGCAGACGACGCGCTCGTGCTCCGGCCGCCGCCACCCGGCGACGCGGTCGCGGACGTCGGCGCGGCGGTTCGCGATGCGCTGCGCTTCCCGCTCGCCGGCGAGCCGCTCGAGGCGCTCGTGTCGCGGGGCGCACGCGTCACGATCGTGGTCGAACCGCCGCAGCTGCCGTTGCCGGGAACCGAACAGGATCCGCGGCAAGCCGCCATCGCCGCGGCTGTCGACGAGCTCGAGCGGCTCGGTATCCCGACCGGCTACCAGACGTTGCTCGTCGCCGGAGGCCTGGCCCGGCGCGCGGGTGGCGAGCAGCTGGAGACGCTCGTCTCGCCGGAGTTCGCGCGGCGCTTCCACGGCCATGTCGAGGTGCACGACGTCGAGCGGGAAGACCTGGTCGAGATCGGCACGTCGAACTCGATTCCGCTCCGAGTTCACCCGTCGCTCGTGCGCACGGATGCGGTCGTGGTCGTCTCGGCCGCGGAGACGGTTCTGCACGGAGGGCCGGCCGCGCTCGTGGGGGCTGCGAGCCGAGAGGTGCTGCGAGCAGCCGGGGCGTATTCACTCCTCGAGACCTCGGCCTCGCAGGGCTGGCGCCTCGGGCTCGAGCTGGAACGCGCGCTCGTTCGCCGCGTGCCTTTGATCGGCGCATCGCTCGTCCTGAACCATCCCCGCTTCAGCGGGACCCTGAGCGGCTACCCGTACGAGGAGCAGGCGCTCGAACGGATCGTGCGCTCGCCCTTTCGACATCTCTTTCGGATGCTGCCGGGCGCACTGCGCGCCTACGTGCTGCGCTCGCTGCCGCTCGAGCGTTCGGTCGCGGCCGCGTTCGCAGGCCCGCCGTCGGTCGCGCACACCGAAGCGCTGCTCCGCGGCGTGGAGCTTCGCGGCATCACGCTCGACCGCGAGCTCGACGCGGTCTTCGTCGGCGTCCCGCGTACGACTCCCTACCTGCCCCGCGAGCGGCCGAACCCGTTGCTCGGCGCCTACCTCGGCCTCGGTATCGCGCTGCGCCTCTGGCGCAACTCCTTTCCTCTTGCGGAGGGCGGCACCGCAATCCTGCTCCATCGTTTCCAGCGTCACTTCAGCCACCCCACGCAACAGCCGTACCGCGCGTTCTTCGCCGCGAGCCGGACGGGAGGTCCGGAGGCGAGCGCACTCGCAGCGGCCGAGGCGGCTGCCGGCGCGGACGTGCGCGCGCTCGAGGCGTATCGGGCCGCCCGCACGTGCCACCCGCTCTTGCCCTTCGTCGACTGGGACGGCTGCCAGCCCGCCCTGGGCCGGCTCGGCCACGTGATCATCGCCGGTTGCCGCGACCACGCCGCGGCACGGCAGCTCGGTTTCGTCCCGACGCACGGAATCGGTCCCGCGCTGACGATGGCCCGCGGCTGGACGGAACGGCCGCCGCGGGTCGGCTTTCTGCTCTCTCCCCCCTACTTCCCGCTGCGCGTCGCGAGCGACTGAGTCACAGGTTGTTCCGTGCCGCGATCCTATCGCTACAAACGCGGTTCTCCCGACCTCCCGCGGGTGAGCTGTGCCTCGGCGGTCGCGATCTCGGGCGGCGGCTGAGGCACCGGAGCTGTGAGACCGCGCCGCCGCCTGATCTCGAACAAGAGGAAGATCGCGATCGCCACCGCGGCTATCACAATCGTGGCGATCCCCAGCTGCACTGCCGTGTGCCGCGCCGTTTCTTCCCACTCACCGCGCAGATAGATGTCCTGCGAACCGGCGGAGTGCGGAATGAGGTCGACGCCGTCGGGAAATCGCGCGGTATGGTGCCTCTCCCAGGTTCGGAGCGGGACCATGAGCCCGACCGCCCCTGCGATGGCCGCGAGCGTCGAGACGATAACGCCCGAGCGTCCGATCAGCATCGCGCCCGTACCGACGAGCACGAGCGCCGCTGCCGGCAGGAGTGCGAGCAGCCAGATCGTCGCTTCCGTCGTTCCGGACGGATCGGCGAGCTTCGCAACGGCCTTCCCGTGCTTCAGCACGTGGTGGACGGCCGGCTTTTCGAGCGCGAGCGACATCGCCATCAGCGCGACGAAGAACAGAGGCGTCGCCAAGATGCCCGCCACGGCGACCGGCGTCCTTGGTGCCTTGCGAAGCCCCCTCACGCCAGGAGCCGTCCGGCCTCGATGATTCGCGCAAGGAACTCACGTGTCCGCTCCTCGCGCGGGGACGAGAAGATCTGGTCTGGAGGGCCCTCCTCGAGGATGACGCCGCCGTCGAGGAAGCAGACCTTGTCGGCGACCTCGCGCGCAAAGCCCATCTCGTGCGTCGCGAGGACCATCGTCATTCCGGTGTCCGCGAGCTGTCGCACGAGATTGAGGACCTCGCCCACAAGCTGAGGGTCGAGAGCGCTCGTGATCTCGTCGAGGAGCATCAGCGTGGGGTTCATCGCGAGCGCACGTGCGATTGCGACGCGTTGCTGTTGACCGCCTGAGAGCCGATCCGGGAACTCGTCCGCCTTGTCGTCGAGTCCGATGCGTTGGAGCAGGTCGCGTGCCGCGGAGTCTGCCTCGTCTTTGGAGAGACCGCGGGCCTTGCGCGGAGCGAGCGTGATGTTTTGCATGACGGTCATGTGCGGAAAGAGGTTGAACGCCTGGAAGACGATTCCGATCTTTCGCCGCAGGACGTTCACGTCCACTTGTCCGTTCGTGATCGCCTGGCCATCGATCACGATCGTCCCCTCGTCCACCGGCTCGAGGAGGTTGAGGCAACGGAGCAGTGTCGACTTGCCCGAGCCCGAGGCGCCGATCAAGCACACGACCTGGTGGAGGTCGACGGTCAGGTCGATCTCCCGCAACACCTCGTTGTCGCCGAAGCGCTTGATGACGCCCCTGACGGCGACGAAGTGGTCGGTCTCGGTCACACGAGCTGCCCCCGCTCGAGTTGCTCGCGCTGCTTGATCAGGTGGTCGGTGAAGCGAGCGAACGGGATCGTGAGAATGACAAAGAAGACGGCGGCTAGCGTGTAGCCGGCATAGGAGAAGAAGTCGTTCGAGTAGAACCCCGCCTGGGCCAATGCATCGGTCACCCCGATCACCGTGATGATCGCGGTGTCCTTCTGAAGGCCGATGAAGTCGTTCAGGAGCGGCGGGACGACTCGTCTGATCGCTTGCGGCAGGATCACGTACCGCATCGTCTGGGCGTAGGTCAGCCCGAGCGACCGCGAGGCCATCCGCTGACTCGGATGGACGGACTCGATCCCAGCGCGGTAGACCTCGGTGACGTACGCCGTGTACACGATCGTCAGTGAGAGGATCCCGTAGGTGATGAGCGACTGGTGTGAGACGACGGCGAGCTGAAGGGAGGGAAGGCCGAGCGCGAAGACGTAAGCGACGAGGATCAGCGGCGTGCCCCGGAAGAAGTCGGTGTACGCGACCGCAATCGCCCGGAGGGGGAGTGTGGACCGGCCCGGAAGCCCCCGCACGATCGCCACGACCAGCGCGAGGACGAGCACGAGCGCTTCGGCGATCACCATCATCTTGATGTTGGTCTGGAAGCCGTCCCAGACCTGGGGAACCGCGCGTCGGAGGCCGAGCGGGCTGAAGAACGCATGGAGGAATTTGCCCACTCGACCTCCGTCGGCCGCCGACCTAGACCATTACTTCAAGACGGGCGGGATCGGGTTGAGAAGCCACTTCTTCACCAGACGCGTGATCGTCCCGTTTGCCTTGAGCGCCTTGATCGCGGAGTCGAGGAACGGCTTGAACTTGCTGCCCTTGTCCATCACCGCCCCATAGAACTCGTGGGTGACGATCTGACCGGCGACGCCGCCGTATGCGCCCGGCTTCTTCCTGCTCTGCGTCGCGACGATCGGGACGTCGAGGATCAATGCGTCGCACTTCTTGGCCTCGACCGCGTCGAAGGCCGCCGTCGACGAGGCGGAGTAGACGAGCGGCTTCTTCTTCGGCCTGATCGTGTGCTGGATGTAGGCGAGCCCGGTTGTGGTCGCCTGCGCGCAGAGCTGGAGCTTCTTCAGGTCCGCGATGCTCTTGGGCTTCGCCAGTCCCTTGCGGATCAGCACGCCCTGGTTCGCGTTGAAGTAGGGAGCCGAAAAAGCCACGACTTTCGAACGTGCGGCCGTGATCGTCGCCTCCTCCATCGCATAGTCGAAGGGCTTCGGCGCCGGCGAGAAGAGCGTGCCGAACGGCGCACGCTTGTAGACGATCTTCGTGAGTCCCAGCTTCTTCGCGATCGCCCGGGACAACCCCGCTTCGAAGCCGTTCGGATTCTTGATCGACGTCCCTGAAACGTGACCGTTCCAGAAGCCGGGGGCGGGGACGTCGAAGCCCACCGTCAAGGTGCCGGCCTTCTTCGTCGGAACCGACGAACTCCCGGCAACGGCCGCCGTCGTGGTGGCCAGCCCGACGACGAGCGCGAGCATGATTGCCTTGATCACAGCGACCTCCTTGAGAACGTTCGCATCGGTGCGGAATCTAACCCACCGCGTCGGTGAGCAGGGGCCCTTGCGGTCAGCCGGAAGAGGGGGAGCATCGAGGCATCTCAGCCAGTGTTAACCCCAACCGCCTGAAACCGGTCGTGAGGCGATGCCGAAGGTGGGACTCGAACCCACACTCCCCGAAGGGAACCGGATTTTGAGTCCCACCCGCATACGAGACCGACCGAGTCCGACCGAGACGAACAACGGTGGAACGGGCGATCACCCCCAGCCCAGGCCGCTCCATCTCGGCTCGTCTCGGCAGGTTCTGAGGCCCCACTGAGGCCCCCGAACGGGACACCAGGCGCAAGCGCCGTCGGCTCGAGCAGATCGTTAAAGGATCTTCGAGAGGAACCGCTTGGTTCGCTCCACCCGATCCCTCTCTAATCGGTCTCACCGAGATACGTTTTCCGGACCTGCTCGTCCCGACGAAGCGCAGCGGCGTCGTTCGCGAGGGCGACCTTGCCCGTCTCGAGGACGTAGCCCCGGTCTGCGATTTCGAGCGCCATCAGGGCGTTCTGCTCCACGAGCAGGATCGGCGTTCCCTGCTCGTTGATCTCCTTCACGATCCCGAAGATCTTCTCCACCAAGATCGGCGCAAGTCCCATTGAGGGCTCGTCGAGCAAGAGCAGCTTCGGCCGAGCCATCAAGGCGCGCCCGATCGCGCACATCTGCTGCTCGCCGCCCGAGAGCGTTCCGGCCTTCTGGCTCTTCCGCTCTGCGAGACGCGGGAAGAGCGAGAACACCCGGTCGATGTCCTCACTGATCTGGCCGCGGTCGTTCCGTTGAAAGGCGCCCATCTCGAGGTTCTCCATCACCGACATGCGGGGAAAGAGCTTGCGTCCTTCGGGCGATTGGGAGATGCCCCGTTTCACGATGTCGTGCGGCGGCGTTCTCGTCACGTCGTCGCCCTGAAACACGATCCGGCCTCGCCGTGGATGATTGAGCCCGTTGATCGAACGCAACGTCGTCGTCTTCCCGGCGCCGTTCGATCCAAGCAACGTGACGATTTCGCCCTCGCCGACTTCGAGCGAGACGCCCTTCAGCGCCTGGATCGCGCCGTAGTAGGTGTGGATGCCGTCCACCTCGAGGACGCGCCGATCAACCACTCGACACTGCTCCCGTGCCGAGGTACGCCTCGATCACATGCGGGTCTGCGCGCACCTCGGTCGGCGCCCCCTCGGCGATCTTGGCCCCGTAGTCGAGCACCGTCACGCGGTCCGAGACGCCCATGACGACACGCATGTCGTGTTCGATCAGCAGAACTGTGAGACCGCGTTCCTCGCGCAGCTTGTGCACGAAGCCGATGAACTCGATTGTCTCCTGCGGATTCATGCCGGCGGTCGGCTCGTCGAGCAACAGCAGCTTGGGCTCGGTTGCCAGAGCCCGCGCGACCTCGAGGCGCCGCTGGTCGCCGTACGACAGGCTGCGCGCATACAGCTCGTCGCGGCCCGCAAGGCCGCAGTACGCAAGCAGCTCACGCGCATGTTCGCGCGCCCGCTCTTCCTCGCGCCTGAGCCGCGGCGTGCGGAGGATGCTCGCCAAGATCCCACCTTTCAGTCGTGCGTGCATGCCGACGAGCACGTTCTCGAGAGCGGACATCTGCTGGAAGAGGCGGATGTTCTGAAAGGTTCGGCCCGCCCCACGCTCGGTGATCGCGTGCGGAGGCAGTCCGGTGATGTCCTCGCCGTCGAGGACGACCTGCCCGCTCGTCGGCTTGTACACGCCGGTCAGCATGTTGAAGAACGTCGTCTTGCCCGCTCCGTTCGGACCGATCAGGCTGATCGTCGAGTCACGCGGAATCGTGAAGTCGATGT
The DNA here is from genome assembly GCA_005885245.1 of Actinomycetota bacterium. Lineage (GTDB taxonomy): Bacteria > Actinomycetota > Thermoleophilia > Gaiellales > Gaiellaceae > 3-1-20CM-4-69-9. The sequence continues at coordinate 10,438 of VAWR01000059.1, forward strand.
CGTCGACCGCCAGAAGCCCCCCGAACTCTTTGCGCAACCGCCGCGTGACAAGGATGTCGTCCCTCATCGGGTTCACGCCGTTTCGTCCTGAATCGGTGTGTCATGCACGCCCGTCTCGAACTCGAGCTTGCGCCGCCGTTCGGGGAAAAGCCCCTGCGGCCGTAGCAGCATTACGAGCACGATGATCGCCCCGTAGATTCCGAAGGTCACGAGTGGCGCGTTGAGACAGCCACCGCTGATGACGGAGGACGGATTCTGCTTGTTGGGATCGCACACGAGGACGTGGTCGTTCATCCAGCCGTTGAAGTTCGTGATCCCTTCGAGATTGAGGTACTCGATGAACGCAGCCCCTGCGATGACGCCCCAGACGTTGCCCATCCCGCCAAGGATGACCATCGAAAGGACGAGGATGGAAATGTTGAAGAAGAAGTCGTCGGGGAATACGCCCGTCTTGATCGTCGCGAACCACGCGCCGGCGATGCCGCCGAAGAACGCACCCGACGCGTAGGCCCATGTCTTCGTCCGCATCAACGGGATCCCCATCGCGGCTGCCGCCGTCTCGTCCTCGCGGATGGCGATCCAGGCACGTCCGAGACGCGAGTCGCGCAGGCGGATGCTGCAGAAGATCGTGAGAAGAAGGAGTGCGAGTGCAGTCCAGAACATCAGGGTGACGAAGTTCACGTACGTCCCCTGCTCGCGCAGATAGCTGGCGGGCAGCCCCACGTGCGCATTCAGCCAGTGGCCGAAGCCCGGCGGATCCACCGGGTTGATTCCGGGCGGGCCCCCGGTCAGGTCGAAACCGAGACCGTCTCTGTCGCCGTTACGCGCGACCTGCGGGAGGATCTCACNNNNCAGGAATCCTGACCGCGCAAACGAAGTGTCGGCAGTCCGATGATCACGCCGACAAGCGCGGTCAGGATTCCTGCCGCGATCAGCACCAGCCAGATCGTGAGATGGATGCCGCCGACCTGCAGGATCGGCTTCTATGCCACGGAGCCGACGTCGAAGCTGATCCCGTATGCAGCGAAGTGCGGCGAGGCAAGCCACGCGGCCGTGTACGCGCCGATCGCGTAGAAAGCGACGTAACCGAGATCGAGCAGGCCGGCGTAGCCAACGACCATGTTCAGGCCGATGGCCATCATCGCGAAGATGATCATCGAGAGCATCGTGTCCATCGACGGAAACGCGTTGAACACGGGGACGTTGAACAGGAAGCGTTGATAGTCCGTTTGCTGGATGAAGAATGGGTAGGCGACGACCAGCGCGAATACCGTCAGTGGCACGGCGAAGCGGCGAACACGCCGCGGCAGCAGGTAAAGGACGTATGTGATTGTGATCGCGAGCAGAACGAGCAATGCGGAATCGGGGGCCACGCCGGCCGCCCAGGCGAGCAGGATCACCAAACCCGCGATCACGAGCGGTGGAACCGCCCGTTGCACAAGCGGCCGCTGCCCGAGCCAGCGCCGCTGCGGGTCACGCACGCCCGCGCGCTCCAGGCCGGTCCAGAACGACGCACGGACGATCCCCGACAGGAACACCACGAGCACGACCGCGGCCATCAAGTACAGCTCGGGGCTGCGGTGGAAGATGCCCGCCCACGCGAGTCCGAGCAGAAGCCCTGCGACGAGCAGGGCCGGCACGACGCGCCGCATAGCTGGCGGCCACTGCCGCCACGCCGCCAAGACGTTGAGCCTGCTCAGCTACCCGCCCTCCGGCGTCCGTTCCCCGAGCAGTCCCTGGGGACGGAACACCAGGATCGTGATCAGGATCGCGAACACGATCGACTCCGTCCACTTCGGCCCGGGGCTGTGCCAGGCGAGACCCTCGTTGAAGTTCTGGATCAGACCGATCAGGAGGGCGCCGAGAACCGCTCCGGGGAGGTTGCCGATCCCGCCGAGCACTGCAGCGGTGAATGCAAACAGCCCGAGCTGGAAGCCGGTGTAGAAGCTGATCGTCGTCGCGTAGAAGGCGAATAGCACCCCGCCCGCCCCGGCGAGCGCGCCGGCGACGAGGAAGGTGAAGGAAATTGTCCTGTCGACGTCGATGCCCATCATCGCGGCGGCGTCTTTGTCTTGTGCCGTCGCTCGCATCGCCTTGCCGCGCCGCGTGAACTGCACAAGCCAGACCAGTCCGAGCAGCACCGGGACCGTGACGAGGAGCACGAACAGCCGGTCCCACGTGTAGACGACGTCGCCGATCCTGAAGATCTGACCGCCGTTGCCCGCCGAGAACTCGTTCGGAGGGAGATTTACCGGTCGCGTTCCCTTCCAGACGATCGCGATGTTCTCGAGGATGAACGACATCCCGATCGCGGTGATCAACGGAGCTAGCCGAGGCGCATTGCGTAACGGCTTGTAGGCGATCCGCTCGATGGCCATGTTGAGCAGGCCGCAGCCGGCCATCGCGCCGATGAGCGAGACGAGCATCGCGGCGACCAGGATCCCGAGGGCCGGCGTCTCCTGAGCGCTGAGCCCGAAGCCCTGCAAGGCGATCGTGGCCGAGATCATGCCGCCGAGCATGAACACGTCGCCGTGCGCGAAGTTGATCAACTCTAGGATGCCGTAGACAAGCGTGTAACCGAGCGCGACCAGCGCGTAGAGCGCTCCCTGCGAGATCCCGATGAGCAGGATCCGGCCGAAGTCACTGGGAGTCTTGACCAGATTGACTACCAGCCAGACAACCACGAGCAGGACGAGGAGGATCCCAAAGATCCGGCTCGCGATCGCGCCGAGATCCCGCCGGGCCTTGACGGGCTGAGCGTACGCCTCGGTGACCAGATCCGCCCTCCTTGACGCGACTGGGGAAGGACCCTAGAGCCCTTCCCCAGTCGATTCCAGCTGGACTAGTCCAGCTTCTAGCTCTTGACCTTCCGAAGCACCGCGAACACCGGGACGCCGCTGTTGCCGCGCAGCTGGTCGAAGCTGATCCACTTCAGCGGTGCGATGTCGCCGTTCTTGTCGAAGTGGAACGTCCCCATGATGCCGTTCTTGACTTTCGTCTTGAACAGCTGTGCCGTCACCGAGGCGCGCGTCCCGTTCGACCTCTTGATGGCCGCGAGCATGATCTGGGCACCCTGCGCCTGATACACGGCGTACGGGGGCGGAAGGGTCTTGCTGCCCAGATACTTCTTGAACGCCTTGATGAACTTCTTGCCGGTCGGCGGAAGCTTCTCGAGCGGCTGACCGGCATAGCTGACGTACATGCTCTGCGCCGCAGATCCGGCGGCGAGCGTCGCCGAGTATGGCGTCCAGCCGTCGGGGCCGACGAATACGGGGCCGGAACCCAGCACCGCACGCAGGTCCTTCAGCAGCTTCGCTCCGTTGTTGCAGACGATCCCGCCCAGATACACGGCGTCGGCGTTCGTCCCCTTGATGCGATTCGCGATCGCTTCGTAGCTAGTCGCCTTCGCGTCCCAGGGCTCGAAGCCGAGCACTTTGATCCCCAGGCTCTGGGCCCGGATGCGGAACGCCTCGGCGACGCCTTTCCCGAACGTCTGGTTGTCGTGCAGGACATAGACGTCCTTGATCGGCGCGAACTTCTTGCCCTGAGAAAGCTTGAAGGCCTTGCTCAGGAGCAGGTCTGCCGCCGCCGGTCCTTGGTAGTCGTCGCTCGCGGCGACGCGGACGTAGTTGCGCTTCCCGGTCGGGTAGTAGATGCCGGGTTCGCCCGGGTTGTTCCAGGGCGCGTTGTGCGTCAGGCCGACGTTCGTGTTCGCAACGCTGAGCATCCCGAGCGGGCCGCCGGGAGCCCGGTTCGCAAGCGGGACGATCAGCTTCGCGCAACCCGAGTTGAACGTCCCGAGAACGCCCATCACCGAGGTGTTCGACGCGTAGGCCCGACCGTTCGACGTGCACTTACCGGCATCCCAACCGCCGGTCTCGGCCGTCGAGTCGTCGCAACCCTGGTAGCCGACCGTGTACTTGCCGACCTTGAAGTGGTACTGCTTGTCGAGCACGTACTGGATCGCCTTCTGCATGTCGATGTTCTGCGCACGGCCTGCCCCCTGCAGCGGCAGGTCAGAGGCGATCAGGAACTGCGGCTTGCCCTTCCCCTTGTAGAACACGGGTCCGCAGGCCGACGAGGGCAGGGGTGTCGCTGCTGCACTCGTCGCGTTCGCGCTGCTCGAATACCCGACGATGGCGGCCACAGCCGCAACCACGCCGACGAGCACCAGCAACAAGAGTTTTCTCACGCTCTTCCCTCCAGTCTTCCAGCCAGGTCGCTTTCGCGGAAGGAGTTAGGTTGCGCGGAAGTATTTCGCGCTCCCGGGCGGGCCGCAAGGGATCGGCGCGAATCCGAGGCGCTCGACGCGGGAAACTCAGGCCGTCAGAGCTCTGCGAGAGGAAACGAGCGGTGCCGGCGCGGGGGCACCAGGAAGTTCTGGCGGTGCGAGGTGCTCAGCACCGCGTTGAAGCCCTGGTTGCGGTCGCGACGGCCGAAAGCCAGGCGGGTGCCGTCGGGCAAGACGCCGTCCATCGCGAGCCGGTTTCGGCGAAAGTCGTCGCTCGTCGGGTTGAAGACGACGAAGTGGATCCCCGCAGCCGGGAGATCCTTCGTCCCGTCGCGTCCCGGGCTTGCGCTCCAGGCAAAGGGGTTGTCGAGCGTGTTGAAGTCGGCGCGTTGCGGCACCGCGGTCCCGCGCTTGTAGAGCGTGCCGTCGTCGGCGAGGATGTCGCGTTCGAGCCGAGACGACGATTGGATCGAGCTGCTGTGACCGATCCGGCCGTCCCGGCGGAAATCGCGGCGAACCGATGCGGCCGATGCAGCGTCCCCGGGCTCCTGCGAGACCGTGACGATCCCGGGCTTCGGCCTGAGGCCCGGCTTGAATGCGGTGTCGACGCGTTCCTGGAAGTCGAAGGTCTGATACCACGAAGCGAGGTCCTCGAACACGTGCGAGAGGTGCATGTGCGTCCCGTTGAGGAAGTAACGCCGCGGACCGAGGTCGACGAAGCCGAGCGTCTCGAAGTTCGCGATCCTGCGCGGACCGAGTGCGGCTTGCTGAGTGGAGGTGAACCCGAGAAAGAGCTGCGCGTCGTCCGGAATCAAGTCCGCCGCCTCGACGCCGGCCGCCTGCGCCATTCGCTTCGCCAGGCTCCGCCCGGAGCGAAAGTCGCTGCCGACGAAACCACGGCGAATGCTCGTCGCCTGGAGGATCTTCGACCCGCGGAACAGCGTTCGCTCTCCGTCCTCGATGTGCGCTCGGACGTCGCTGCGTAGGAGGACGGCGACGTCGTTGGCTTCGAGGATCGTGTCCGAGGGATCGCTGGGGAAGCGGATCGCGTCCGACAGCGCACGGACTCTGGCGCGTGTCGTCCGGGACGCGCGCAGGTCGACGGGAAGATGGAGCTGAGCCTGTTTCGGCACATGACGCCGAAAGTACGGGAGGCCCCAGGCCACCGTGACGCCGAGCCCGGCAGGCGTCGGCGGATAGCGATCTTCGAGATCCACGAGCGCGTCCTCGAGTTCCCGCTGCGCGCTAGGCAGATCGGCTGCGACCACTTTCGCCGTGACGACGGCGTGATGGAGCGGCGGGACCACGACCGCGACGCCGTTGTCCTGCATGACTGCGACGCCGTCGAGCAGATGCTGCTCGGGCTGAAGCCGGCCGTGACCGCGGTCGGCCGGCGACCCCGTCAGGCGGTCGACGAGCTCGTACAGACCGGCCGCGCCGAGGCCGCTCGTCGCCGCTCCAACGAGTACCTGCCGGCGAGTGAGACGCATCTACGACTTCGGAGAGACGATGACGAGGCCGCCGAGCATCCGCTTAAGGTTCTGGATCACCTGCGCATACGTGTACGGCGGCGCGACGTGCTCGCTGATGGAGTAGAGCGAGCGTCGGTGACGCCACGCGTAGAGCACGTGCCACTGGTCGGCGCCCTGGTTCGCGGTGTAGACGCGCGCCGTGATGTCACCCGCGCGCACGAGTCCCTTGGGATCCGAGAAGCACGGAACCGGCTTGTCGGTGGTGAGGTCGCTGCAGGTCGGAATCTTCGTGTTGCCGGGATAGCCGCGGAAGTTCACGTGCACCTCGCCGGTCCCCGGCTCGAGCCAGACGAAGCTGACGAGATAGCTGCGATCGCGACTTACGGACTCGCCGTTGCCGTAGCTTCCGCCGATGCGGGCGTCCAACGGGTCCGGCATCCAGGTCGGGCAATAGACCGGCGCGCGAATGTGGGTTGCGAGCCTCTGCCAACCCGTTCGCCAGGCCGCCGGGCACGACCGTGCGGCAGCCGCGTCTGCAACTCCGCCTCCTGCGTTCGTCGATCCACACCCCGTGACGAGGAGCAGCAGCAGTAGGAGAAGCGGAGGGACGGCGCGCGCGATGGCCCCTTTATAGCGCGTAAGTCGCAACCCCCTTCGAGGCAGTGCCGAAGGTGGGACTCGAACCCACACGAGGTTTCCCCCACCGGATTTTGAGTCCGGCGCGTCTACCAGTTCCGCCACTTCGGCCCGGAGGACAATCGTAGCCCTGGTCCGGTCGTTCTTTACGATCGGCCGATGCGGGTAGGAATCCTCACCGGCGGCGGCGACTGTCCGGGTCTGAACGCCGTCATCAGGGCCGCGGGCCGCCGCGTGATGACTCGCGGTGGCGAGGTCGTCGGCGTGCGCGAGGGTTGGAAGGGCCTCGTCGAAGGACTCTTCGAGCCGCTGGGCCCGCGGGAGATCTCCGGCCTCCTGCCGCGCGGGGGCACGATCCTGGGCACGACCCGGACGAACCCGTTCAAGCTGGAGGGCGGGGTCGAGAAGGTGCTCGCGACCTTCGAGCGCGAAGGTTTCGACGCGCTGGTCGCCATCGGCGGCGAGGACACGCTCGGTGTAGCGGCCCGCCTTCATGCCGAACACGATTTTCCGGTGGTAGGCGTTCCGAAGACGATCGACAACGACCTGTCCGCAACGGACTACACCTTCGGCTTCGACACCGCGGTCTCGGTCGCGACCGAGGCGATCGACCGGCTCCACACGACGGCGGAGTCGCACAACCGCGTCATGGTCGTCGAGGTGATGGGCCGCCATACGGGCTGGATCGCAGTCGTCAGCGGCATCGCCGGCGGCGCCGACATGATCCTGATCCCAGAGCAACCGGTCTCGATCGAGGACGCGTGTAAGGAGCTTCGCCGCCGCCACGAGCGCGGCAAGGACTTCTCCATCGTGGTCGTCTCGGAGGGCTACGAGCTCGAAGGCCTCGCCGAGGCTGACGACGTCGACCAGTTCGGCCACGCGCGCCTCTCCGAGCGTGGCGTCGGCGCGGCGCTGGCCAGGGAGATCGAAGCCCGAACCGGCTACGAGACGCGTGTCACGGTGCTCGGACACGTTCAGCGCGGAGGGTCGCCGACGCCGCGCGACCGCGTACTCGCCACGCGTTACGGGCTGAAAGCGGCGGACCTCGTCGAAGAACGGAAGTTCGGCCGCATGGCCGCGCTGCACGGCGACGAGATCGTCGACGTGCCGCTCGCGGAAGCCACCGCGCGGCTCAAGACCGTGCCGCCGGATTGGTGGTCGGTGGCCCAGGCGTTCTTCGGCTGATGTCTGCGCCCGCGATACGTCTGTTCGGCGGCCAGACGATGACGCAGACACTTCGGCGCGTTCTCGTCCGTCCACCCCGCGCCGCCGGGTTCCGAGCCTGGCGCGAGTTCGGCTGGCGCGCGCGGCCCGACGCGGCGAAGCTCGCCGAGGAACACGAGGCGTTCTGCGAGGCCTTGCGCGTGGGAGGCGCCGAGGTGGTTCTGGCGGAAACGAAGCTCGAGGACGATCCCGACTCGATCTATGTCTTCGACCCGGCGATCGTCGCCGACCGCGGGGCGATCGTGCTGCGATCCGGTAAGGAAGGCCGGCTCGTCGAGAGCGCCGCGATCGCCACCGACCTCGAGCGTGCGGGAGTTCCGATCGCCGCAAGGCTCGTGGAACCTCAGCTCGTCGACGGTGGGGACACGATCTGGCTCGACGAGGACACGCTGATCGTGGGCCGGGGCTACCGCACGAACGACGACGGCATCCACGCGCTGCAGGCGGCGCTCCCCGAGGTCGCCGTTCTCGCCTTCGATCTCCCCCACCTGCACGGCTCGCAGGTCGTCCTGCACCTGCTCTCGCTGCTCAGCCCTCTCGACGAGGATCTCGCCGTCGGGTACCTCCCGCTCATGCCGGTCCGGCTGGTGCAGCTCTTGCGCGAGCTCGACATTCAGCTCGTCGAGGTTCCAGACAACGAGTTCGAGACGATGGGGCCCAACGTGCTGGCGCTCGGACCTCGTGTCGCCCTTGCCCTCGAAGGGAACGACGAGACGAGACGCCGCCTCGAACGCGCCGGCGTTGCGGTCGGTGTCTATCGCGGCGATGAGATCTCGCGCAAGGGCGACGGCGGGCCGACTTGCCTCACACGTCCGCTCCTACGCGGGTAACCGGTAGACGGCGACCCACGGCCCGGCGCGATCGTCGCCGGGCTGGAGGTAGTAGATCCGCTTGGCGCGAGCGCCCAGCTGGTCGTAGAACCGCGCCTCGCGCGGGTAATCCGAGCGCGCGTCGAGGACGCGGTCTGTAACTGCCCCCGTGACCACGACGTCTTCGACGCCCAGCCGGCGCAGACGGACGATGCTGCGATTCTCGTCGAACGCGCGCTTCGGCCCCGGCAGGCGGAGCGCCAGCACTCGCAGCCCTTCGAAGCTCGGCGTCGAAGGGTCGGCGGCGATCTGGGTGCCGGGCGAGATGTGGCGCTCGACCCAGCGCTGCGCGATCACCCGCGTGTCGGTGCGCGTGAGCTCCTTCGTGTCACGCACGGACCACGTCAGAGGCACGATCAACAGCAGGAGCGTGACCGGTGCGAGCGAGCGCATGCGCCCCGCGAGCGCTCCGAGCGGCGGCACGAGCGGCAGCACATAGCGGTCGAAGTGCGCCTGCAGCGTCATCAGGTCAATGAAGTAGGCGAGTACGAAGAGGGCGAGGATCAAGTCCACTTTCGTGCGGCGCACGAGTGCCACGACGAGGCCGATCACGCACACGATCAACGCCGGCCCGAGCCCCTGCCAGAGGCGATCGACGAAGGCGATCAGCGCGATGTGGTCGTGTTCGAAGCCGAGCCACCCCTCGCGCGCGAGCCGTTGCACCCTGAAGGCCTCGTGCCAGGCCTGGTGTCTGTGGACGAGGATGAACGGGCTCGAGGCGAAAAACGCCATGACCGCGAGCGCGATCGAAGCCGCCAGGCGGGGCCACTGCTTCCAGCCGGCAACCACGAGCGGGACGAGCAGGAAGATGCCCGGATACTTGAAGCCCATTGCCAGGCCCACGGCGAGCCCGGCTAGCTCGAGACGTCCCTTCACCATCAGCGCCAGAGCCAGCGCGACGCCCAACGTCAGGGGAACGTCGGTCACGGCGGCCCGTGAATAGGCGACGTGAATCGTGCAGACGGCCGTGGCCGTCGCAGCGACGACCCCTGCGGACGTTCCGAAAGCGCGGCGCCCGAGCCACCACGTCGCCGCAATCGCCGCGAGGCCGAGCACCACGCCGACGATGCGCGCAGTCAGATACGACGGCTCGTCCTGCCACCACTGAAAGGGCGCGTTGACGTACATGAGCAAGGAGGGGTAGTCGAACCAGTGTGGATCGCCGCCACCCCCGTGAACGAGCTTCCAGGCGCGCGGCACGATCGATTGCTCGTCTGGATTCAGCAGATTCCCGAACGGGAGTCCGTACTGGACACCGACGAAGCGCAACGCCGCCGCGCCGGCAAGAATCCCCAGAAGCGCGGTCCCGCGGCCGCCCCACTGGCTCTCCGCCCAGCGGTCGACCGCGCGCGTGAAGCTAGACCTGCGGCGGGCCGTCACCGACGAGCTCGGCGACGTCTCTCGCGCCGACGATGACTGCATCGACTCCCGCTCGCTCGAGCTCGTCGACCTGCTCTCGACTCGAGAGCGGTACGTCCGCAACTGCGAGCTTGCCCGCCGGAATGTCCGGCAGGAGCTCGAGCGCGCGACCCAACCCTTCGTGATCTTCCCCATCCGGCGCTGCCAGCAGGAAGATCTCCGGGTCGAGGCGCTCGAGCGCGAGCTCGAGCTGTTCTTCGCTTCGCACCTCGACCACGCAATCGAGCCCGAGCTCCAGCGCCTCCGCATGCTGACGTGCGAGCCAGTCCCCGTCCTCGCCTGCGTCCTCGACCACGACCAGCCATGCGTCGGCTCCGGCGAACGCCGCCTCGCTCGGCGATCCCGACCCGCGCCAGAGAATCGGCAGCTCCGTCACGGAGCGCAGGTCGCCGACCGGCCCGCGGACCGCGAGAGCCTCAGCGCCCTGTGCGGCCGCCTGCCGTGCACCGTCCGGATCGACCACGTCGACGATCACGGAGATCCCGTCGCCCTCCGCGATGGCCTGACTGAACCGGCGCTCGCTCCTCACGCCGCAAGTATCTACTGGCCGACCGGGTGCCAGACGGTCTTGAACTCGAGAAACGACGCGATGTCCCACGGGCTCTGTGTGTCCGGCTCTCCTCGCACGATGCGCTTGACGTTGTCGGCCGCCGCGCGTTCGAGGTCGGCCGCGGCGCCGTCCGCCCCGGTGACGTCGAGGGCATTCACGTCCATGTGCGAGGCGAGCCACGGGGCGAGCTCGTCGGCGTGCCCCGTCAGGAGGTTCACCGCGCCCCCTGGAACATCCGAGGTCGCCAGGGCTTCGGCGAGCTCGATCGCCGCGAGTGGATGGGTCTCCGAGGCGACGGCCACGACCGTGTTGCCGCCGGTGAGCACCGGAACGAGGCGTGAGACGAGGCCGAGGAGCGGCGGCTCCTCAGGAGCAAGGACCGCGACCACTCCCGTCGGCTCGGGGACCGTGAAGTTGAAGTACGGCCCGGACACGGGATTGGACGAGCCGAGCACCTGTGCGAGCTTGTCCGCCCACCCTGCGTACCAGACGACGCGGTCGACGGTGCGCTCGACTTCCTCGCGACCGCTGCTCAGGTCGGCGAACTCCGAGCTGCGGGTTTCGATCATCTCGGCGAGTCGGTAGAGAACCTGGCCTCGGTTGTACGCCGTCATCCCGGCCCATTTCGGCAGGGCCGCACGCGCGGCACGGACGGCGTCGCGCACGTCCTTGCGCGACGCGCGGGCGACGTTCTGTCCTTCCGCTTCGTAGGTCCGCCCGGACTCCGAGCGCGGGAACGCCCCCCCGATGAAGAGCTTGTAGGTCTTCCTGACAGGGAGTCTTTTCATTCGCTTCCGTCGAACTGCAGATACGGCTCGAGGCCGTGCCGGCCGCCTTCCCGGCCGAAGCCGGATTCCTTGTAGCCCCCGAACGGCGAGCTCGGGTCGAAGCGGTTGTAGGTGTTCGCCCACACGACGCCGGCGCGCAGGCGCTCGGCCATCCACAGAATGCGCGAGCCCTTCTCGGTCCAGACACCGGCGCTCAGGCCGTACGGCGTGTTGTTCGCCTTTTCGACCGCCTCCTCGGGAGTGCGGAAGGTGAGGATCGAGAGCACCGGCCCGAAGATCTCTTCCTGCGCTATGCGATAGCTCTGCGCGACGTTCGTGAAAACCGTCGGCGCGAACCAGTAGCCCTTCCAGGCGACAAGGCGGCTGGTAGATCTCCGCGCCTTCCTGTTCGCCGGAGGCGACGAGCTCCTGGATCCGCGCCAGCTGTTCTTTCGAGTTGATCGCGCCGACGTCGGTGTTCTTGTCGAGCGGATCGCCGACCCGCAGCGTGGTCAGGCGCCGCTTCAGCTTCTCGACGACGGGCTCGTAGATCGACTCCTGGACGAGGAGACGCGAGCCGGCGCAGCAAACGTGCCCCTGGTTGAAGTAGATGCCGTTGACGATTCCCTCGACCGCCTGGTCGAGCGCGGCGTCGTCGAAGATGATGTTCGCCGCTTTGCCGCCGAGCTCGAGCGTGAGCTTCTTCCCGGTGCCGGCGAGCTCGCGCTGAATCGCCTTGCCGACTTCGGTCGAGCCCGTGAACGCGATCTTGTCGACGCCTTCCGCCTGCACGATCGCCGCGCCCGTTCGCCCGTCTCCGGTGACGATGTTCACGACGCCGGCGGGTAGCTCGGCCTGGCGCAGCACGTCGGCGAAGAGCAGCGCCGAGAGCGGCGTGGTCTCCGCGGGCTTCAGGACGACGGTGTTTCCTGCGGCCAGCGCGGGCGCGATCTTCCAGGCCAGCATCAACAGCGGGAAGTTCCACGGGATGATCTGACCGGCGACACCGACGGGGCGGGGCCGGCGGTTGGGAAATGCGTACTCGAGCTTGTCGGCCCAGCCCGCGTAGTAGAAGAAGTGCGCGGCCGCGAGCGGCAGGTCGACGTCGCGAGACTCCTTGATCGGCTTGCCCCCGTTCAGGGTCTCGAGCACGGCGAATTCCCGGGATCGCTCCTGCAGGATCCGCGCAATGCGGAAGAGGTACTTCGCGCGCTCGGATGCCGAGATGCCGGACCACCCGTTCTCGAAGGCCTCCCGCGCCGCCAGGACCGCGGCCTGTACTTCCTCGGCAGTTGCCTGGCCGACCTCGGCGAGCGGTTCCTCGGTGGCCGGCGAGATGGTGGTGTACGACTCGGCGGGGTCGAGCCAGCCGCCGCCGACGAAGTGTCCGTAGCGCTCGCGCAGCGAGACGATGTCGCGTGCCTCCGGCGCGGGCGCGTATGCCCACTCCTTCGGAACGGGGGTGCGATCCTGCTTTCGCTCGAGCTCAGTCAACGGTGAAGTAATCCGGGCTTTGGTACGCGCCGGTCTTCTCCTTCCGCAGTTGCATGAGCACGTCGTTCAGGAGCGACGAGGCGCCGAGGCGATAGCGATCGGGCGTCAGCCACTCGGGCCCCAGCGTCTCATGCAGCTGGACGAGATACTGCACCGCCTGCTTCGCCTGACGGATTCCGCCGGCCGGCTTCATGCCGATCATCCGGCCGGTCTCTTCGTAGACATCGCGGATCGCCTCGAGCATGCAGAGTGTGACCGGCAGCGTGGCTGCTCCCGGGAGCTTGCCGGTAGACGTTTTGATGAAATCCGCGCCGGCCGCCATCGCGAGCAGCGAGGCGCGGCGCACGTTGTCGTACGTGCCGAGCTCCGCAACCTCGAGAATCACCTTGAGGTGGGCCTCGCCCGAGGCCTCCTTCACGCGCACGATCTCGTCATAGACCTTGGCGTAGCGGCCCGAGAGGAAGGCGCCGCGGTCGATGACCATGTCGACCTCGTCCGCCCCGTGCTCGACGACCCAGCGCACCTCTTCGAGCTTGGGCTCCAGCGGCGACTGCCCGGAGGGAAATGCGGTCGCGACGGAGGCGACCTTGACGCTCGTCCCTTCGACGCGCGCGACAGCAGTCGGAACGAGGTTCGGATAGACGCAGATCGCTGCCACGGACGGCACGCCCGCGGCGCTCGGATCGGGCCGGATCGCCTTCGACGCCAGCGCCGCGACCTTCCCTGGTGTGTCCTGGCCCTCGAGCGTCGTGAGATCCATCATCCGCACCGCGAGCTCGAGCGCGAACACCTTGGCCTCGCGCTTGATCGAGCGTTTCGCGAGCGAGGCTGCGCGCTCTTCGAGCGCGACCGCGTCGACGGAGCCGATTCGCGATAGTCGCGGCTCGAGCGGAAGCTCAAAACCGCGCGGGAGTGCGGGCGCCTTCGCCATGAAATGAGTGTAGCTCCCGGCAATCTGCGGAAAGTCAGGCCGATGGAGGAGCTTCGTGTGCGGACCTGGATCGAGCTGCAGGAGCAGCTGTTCGCAGAGTCGTGGAACGAGGCGCTCGGCCGCCACCGCTCCGACTTCGCGTTTCGCGGTCGCTGGGACGCTTCGGAGAGCCTCGTAACGAGTCTGACCCGGCTTGGCGGAGACTCGGCAGTCCTCGAGCGCCATCTGCTCCGCAACTTCCGAAAGTACGCGGCGCGCGATGAAGTTCCCATCGACTCGGCCTGGAACTGGCTCGCCCTGGCCCAGCACCATGGCCTGCCCAGTCGTCTGCTCGACTGGACGTACTCGCCGTACGTCGCGCTGCATTTTGCAACGGCCAAGCGAGAAGCGTTCGAGCGGGACGGCGCGGTGTGGATGGTCGACTATGTGCGCGCGCACCAGGAAGCGCCGAGCAGCTTGCGCCAATGCCTCGAGTCCGAAGGCGCGAACGTCTTCAGTGCCGAGATGCTCGGAACCGTTGCCGACGATCTCGCCGGATTCGACCGTATCGGCGAGGACTTCGTCGTCTTCGTCGAGCCGCCGTCCTTCGACGAGCGCATCGTCAACCAGTACGCGTTGTTCTCGCTGATGGCCGGCGTCGATTCGTCCCTCGACCGGTTGCTGGCAGGGCACCCCGAGCTCGTGCGGCGCATCGTGATACCGGCCGCGCTGAAGTGGGAGATTCGCGACAAGCTCGACCAGGCGAACATCACGGAGCGAGTTCTATTCCCGGGCCTCGATGGCCTGTCACGCTGGGTCGCCCGCTACTACGCGCCTCGAGGGCGCGACGGCTAGCGCTAAGAGGTACACGCGCGAAACAGGGTCCCACCGCACCCGCCCACCAACAGCCTAGGAAGAGATGTGTGGCGTGTCCGCTCCGGAAGTGAAGCGGAGGCGTGAATCTTCGGGAGGCGGTCACAGGCCGAGCCGTTCGAGCAACGCCTCGTCCCGTCGCCAGCGGGGCTTCACCTTGACGCGCAGCTCGAGATAAACCGGATGCCCGAGGAGCGCTTCGATCTCCGGGCGCGCGCGGCGACCGATCTCCCGCACCATCGAGCCGCCCTTGCCGACGACGATCTGCTTCTGCGACTCGGTTTCGACGAGCACCTCGGCCTCGATCACTCGTTCGCCCAGTTCCTGAACCTCGACCGTGATGGCGTGCGGGACCTCGTCCTTCGTCAGACGGAGCGCCTGCTCGCGCACCAGCTCGGCAATTTGCACCTCCACGGGCAGATCGGTCCGCTGCTCTTGCGGGAAGTAGAGCGGCCCCTCGGGCAAGAGGGCGACGAGCTCTTCACGCAATGCCGCGACGCCGTCGCCCGTCTTCGCGCTCACGGGATGGAGCGCGTGGAAGTCGCCGAGGCGCGACGCCGCCTCCATCTGCGTCGCGATGTGCGCGCCCTTGAGGCGGTCGACCTTGTTCAGCGCGATCACGACCGGGACGTGGAGTTCGAAGACGCGTCGCGCGACGAAGCGATCGCCCGCACCGATGCGCTCGCGCGTCGAGAGGACGAGCAGCACGGCCTCGACGTCTTCGAACGAGGCGTCGACCGTGCGCTGCATGTGTTCGGTCAGTGGGTCGAGCGGTCGCTGAAAGCCCGGGAGGTCTGCGAGCACGAGCTGGTAGTCGTCGCCGTTCGCGATTCCGAAAATGCGCCGGCGCGTCGTCTGCGGCTTGTCGGAGACGATCGCGACCTTGCCGCCGCTCAGGGCATTCACGAGTGTCGACTTGCCGACGTTCGGACGGCCGGCGACGGCGACGAACCCGGACTTCAAGCCGGCAGGTCCCAGGTATCCGGCAGCAGCTCGGCCGCCGAATACGTGGCCAGCTCGCCCGCGGAGTTCAGAAACGTGACCTCGCCGATCCGGAACTCGTAGAGCCATTGCCTGCAGCCGCCGCATGGTGAGGCGGTGATCCCGATCGCCTCGATGTCACCCGGCTTGTAGCCCTCGCTGACCGCCTTGACGAGCGCGCTCTTCTCAGCACACACGCCGAGCGGATAGGCGGCGTTCTCCACGTTCACGCCCTCGAAGACCTTGCCGTCACGGGTTCGCACCGCCGCGCCGACGAGGTACTTCGAGTAGGGCGCGTAGGCGCGCTCCGAGATCGCGACGGCATGCTCATACAGCTCCTTGCTCACAGCAGCTGGAACACAGCGAGGGTGACGAGGGCGCCGAGAGCCCCACCGTAGGCGACCTCGAGCGTCGAGTGGACGCCGGACTCCACGCGAGTCTGAGCGACGAGCAGGGCCATGATGAACGTCAGCGCGCTGACGACGAAGCGGTGCGAGTCGCCGACGATATAGGTGGCGGCCATCCAACCGGCGAACGCCACGGCCGCATGTCCCGATGGAAGGCCGCCCCGGAGCGGTGTGCCACGCCCGGTCCAGGCCTTGGTTGCGATGACGATGATCACAGTCAGGACGAGGGCGACCAGGCTGATCTCGGCAGGTGCGTTGCGAACCCGGTCGAGGACGTCGGCGGTCTTGTCGGCCGCCTTGCCCGCGAAGACGAGATACCCGACCGCGATGGCGTTGACCGACGCGATCAGCACGGCCCCGGCGGCGATGTCCTTGGCCAGCTTCGCCATCGGATCGAAAGACGTCGTGGCCGCATCGATCGTCCCCTCGATGGCCGTGTTGATCATCTCGGCGATGAGGACGAAGGCGATCGACAGCAAGAGCACGATCAGCTCGATCTTCGAGACGCCGACCGCGACGGACACCACGATCACCACGACGGCCGCGCCGAAGTGGATCCGCATGTTGCGGTGCGTGCGCAGCACGTGGATGACTCCTTCGATCGCGAAGTTGAAGCTCTCGATCACCGACGGCCGCGACTTCATGCGTACGCCTGTTCCCGCATTTCCATCTCGGCCCCGTGGTCGTACCCGAGCAGGTGCAGTAGGGCGTGCACGAGCGGCGCGCGCCACGCCTCGCCCACCACCTGCGGGCAGAGGACGACGTCGCCCAACTGCCTCGGAACTCCTTCGGGCAGAGCATCCCGGCCGTCGATCGGGAACGCGAGTGCGTCGGTCTCCTCGTCGACCCCCAGATGATCGCGCTTCAGGGCGCGGATCTCCTCGGCGCCGACGAGCTGGAGGCCGACTTCCCCCTCAGCGACGCCTTCCGCAGCCAGCACCTCACGGATGAGATCCGCCGCGGCTCCGAGGTCGAGCTCCGCGCCAGAACGGTTGGCAACCTCGATCTCCACCATCATCGCTACTTCCGCCGCTGTGTCCCCGTCTCCTCCGCGTGCAACTTGTACGCCTCGACGATCCGCTGCACGAGCTTGTGACGAACGACGTCTTCGTGGCCGAAGCGAATGAACGCGATGCCGTCGATCGCACCGAGGATGTCCTGCACCTGGATCAGCCCGGAGGCCTGTTCACGCGGCAGATCGACCTGGGTGACATCACCCGTGACGACGACCTTGGAGCCGAACCCGAGGCGCGTGAGGAACATCTGCATCTGCTCGGGACTCGTGTTCTGCGCCTCGTCGAGGATGATGAAGGAGTCGTTGAGCGTGCGGCCGCGCATGAAGGCGAGCGGGGCGACCTCGATCGTGCCGCGCTCCATGTACGTGTTCAGCCGCTCGGCGTCGAGCATGTCGTAGAGCGCGTCGAAAAGGGGACGCAGGTAGGGGTCGACCTTGGCGAGCATGTCGCCGGGCAGGAAGCCGAGCCGCTCGCCGGCTTCCACCGCGGGGCGGGTGAGGATCACGCGTGCGACCTGCCGCTCCTGTAGCGCGGCCACGGCCAGCGCCATCGCCAGGTACGTCTTGCCCGTTCCCGCGGGCCCGATCCCGAAGGTGACCGTGCAGTTCCGGATCGCGTCGACATAGCGCTTCTGGGTCACGGTCTTCGGAGTGATCTGCTTGCCGCGATGGCGCCAGACGACGTCGCCGAAGACGTCCTGGACGTTCTCCGCCTGGTCGATCGCGTTCAGGACGGCGTCGACCGTCGCAGGTCCGATCTCCTGGCCCGTCTCGACGAGCTCGACCAGCTCGTCGACCACTGCGCGGGCCTCGGCGACGTGGATGTCGTCGCCGGCGATCGTCAACCGGTTGCCGCGAAGAAGGATCGTGCACGCCAGCCGGTCGCGCAAGGCGTCGAGCACGCCGTCTCCGATTGACGCGAGCTCGGCTGCGACGTCGTTGGAGACGTCGACCGTCTGTTTCACTTCCTGCACGGGCTCAGTGTAGGCGCGGCCTCGGGACGTCAGACGCGCGCCAACGCTGGTTGGCACGGTCCTGGAGGAGGTGCCGGCTCTGCCCGCGGCTCGGTTTCAGGCTTGCCGTTACGCGAGCTTCTCCTTGACGAGCTGACTCACCACGGAACCGTCGGCGCGCCCGGAGACCTGGGGCATCACATCGGCCATGACCCGCCCGAAGTCGCGCATGCTGGTCGCGCCGTTCTCGGCGATTGCGTCATCGACGATCTCCTCGAGCTCCTCTTCCGAGAGCGGCTCGGGCATGAACTCCTCGAGCACCGAGAGCTCCTCCTCCTCTGCCGCCGCCTGCTCCTCGCGACCGCCGTTCCGGAATGCCTCGGCGGCTTCGATCCTGCGCTTGCGCTCACGCTGAAGGACCTGGAGCTCCTCCTCGTCCGAGAGGGGTCGCTGCAGTTCCTTTTCCGCGGAGCGCAGGCTGGCCAGGATCAGCCGGAGGGCATCACGGCGTTCTGCGTCACGTGACAGCGTCGCCTGCTTGACCTCCTCCTCCATGCGCACGATCAGGCTCAATTCGGTAGCCCCTGCACGCGGCCGCCGAGGACGTGCCAGTGGAGATGGAAGATCGTCTGGCCGCCGCCCTCGCCCACGTTGACCACGACCCGATAGTCCTCGAGACCGGCCTTCCGCGCGGTCTCGGCGACGAAGTCGAGCATCCGCTTCGCCTCTTCGGGCGGGAATTCGTCCACCTCTCGGAAGCTTGGCACGTGCCGCTCGGGCAGGACGAGGAGATGGGTATCCGCCCGGGGATTGATGTCGCGGACGGCGACGAACCCATCCGCCTTCGCCACGTGATCGCCTTCCTCGACGAGTCGGCAGAACAGACAGTCTTCAGGCAGCGAGGATCCCCTCCTCGGAAACCGCTGCCCCCCGAACCGGGACGAATTGCCCCACCGGGGCATCGACGAGCCACGGCGAATAGTCGTCCCCGTAGCCGCGCCCGGGTCGATCGACGAGGACGACGTCATCGGCGCCGATCTTCTCATGCCAATGCGCCAGGCAGGCGCGCTGCGAGACGTCACGAAGCCGGGCGCTCCGCGCCTTCTTGATCTCCGGCGGAACGGAGTCGAGGGTGGCCGTCTCGGTGCCCGGCCTCGGCGAATAAGGGAAGACGTGGACCTTGGTGATCCCGGCGGCCTCGACCACGTCCAGCGTGCGCAGGAAGGCCGGCTCGGTCTCCGTCGGAAAACCGACGATGACGTCCGTCGTCAGGTTGAAGTCCCCGAACGCCTCGAGCCGGCGCAGATAGGTCGCCGCGGTGTAGCGACGTGCCATGTCGCGGAGCACGCCGTCGTCTCCGGACTGCAACGGAACATGCAGATGGCGGCTGACTGTCGGCGTCTCCCGCAGGGCTGCCTCCAGCTCCCGGCCGACGTGGTTCACCTCGATCGAGGAAAGGCGCAGGCGTTCGAGGCCGGAGACCGCGCCCACCTCGCGCACGAGCCTCGGCAATGCATAGCCCGAGGTGCGGTCCCTGTAGCACCCCAGGTTGATGCCGGTGAGCACGATTTCGCGATGACCCTGTGCAACCCGACGTCGCACTTCGTCCAGCACGGCGGCAGCCTCCCGGCTGCGGGAACGGCCTCGCACGAGCGGGATGACGCAGAAGTTGCACGAGAAGCTGCAACCATCCTGGACCTTGACGAACGCTCGGACCCGGTCGAGGCGCGCGTCGCCCTGCACGCAACCGATCGCGCCGACGTCCCCGGCCACGAATCCAGGCGTCTCCTCGCTCCGTCGCGCCACCACCGTGACGTTGGCAGGCAGACCCGCGAAAGCATCGCCCGCGAGGTTCGCCGCGCAGCCGGTCACGTAGACGCGGCGATGCGTGCGGGACGCACGAGCTGCAGCTTGCCGGGACTTGCGCACCGCCTCGTTCGTGACACAACACGTGTTCACGATCGCGACCTCCCCAGCGTCGTCGTGAGGCTGTTCGGTGTGGCCTTCGCGAAGCAGGCGCTCGCGTACCTCGTGAGCGTCGGTGTGGGAGACCTTGCAGCCGAGAAAGCGGACGGAGAACGTCGCCACCGGCCGGATGCTACTCGGCCGCGATGCGAGATTCGTCACATCGCTTCGTGGAGATCCGCGGCCCAACCGTCGCGCGTCACGCGCCGGACATGCCTGAAAGGTGGGAGCGACGGCTCGTCGGTCGGGAGGTAGCCCGAGGCGACGACGCGGCGCGATCGCAGGCGCGGCGCAAGCGCCGCCGCCGCCGGCCGAGTGATGTTTGCGAGCGCGACCTCGCCGGCGGGGGGTGCATCGGCCAGAGCGTCTGCGAGACGTACGTCAATGGCAACCCCATTTGCCGCAGCGTTGAGGCGAGTCGCCTCGACTGCGTTGGCATCGGCGTCGAGCGCCACAACAGGCGCGAAACCCAGTTTGGCTGCGACGATCGCGAGCACGCCTGACCCACACCCGATGTCCACGGCGCTCGCGGGCTCGAGGTCCAGCAAGAGCTCGATGCAAAGCTGCGTAGTGGGATGCGCGCCGGTACCAAAGGCACGCCCGGGGTCGATCACGATCGCGGTCGCGTCCGCAGGGGGGTCGTGCCAGGGGGGACCAACCCAGAGCGGCCCGACCCGGACCGGATGGTGGAACGACTTCCACCGATCGCGCCAGTCGGCGGCGACATCCTCTCCACGCACCCCTCCGAACGAGTGCCAGAGACGTTCCTCACCGCTGGAGTCCGTGTAGGCCACGAGCTCGATCCCGTCCGCTCGATCGACCTCTTCGAAGCCGTCGGGAAAGAGCTCGAGCATCTGTGCCCGCGCTTCTTCGACGCGCTCTACAGGAACTGCGACCGAGACGCGCCGCAGGACGTTCAGCGGAAAGCGCTCTTCAGCTTGTCGAAGAACCCCTCGCTCGGCTGGTAGGTCTCCTCGGTCGACAGCTGCTCGAACTGCGCGAGCAAACGGCGCTGTTCTTCTGTCAGGTGCCGCGGGACAGACACGTTGACCAGCACTCGCTGGTTGCCGCGACCGAACCCTTGCAGCACGGGCAGGCCACGTCCGCGCAAAACGCGCACCTCGCCCGGTTGCGTTCCCGGCTCGAACGTGATGTCCACGTCCCCTTCGAGGGTCGGCACCGGCAGGGTCGTGCCGAGCGCGGCCTCTGTCACCGTGAGGTCGACCGTCGTGTAGACGTCGTTCCCCTCGCGCACGAAGCGGTCGTCGTGACGAACATGCACCTCGACGTAGGCGTCGCCCGCGCGTCCTCCCGTTGCGCCGGCATGTCCCTCGCCGCTCAGCCGGATCCGCTGGCCGTCGTGGATGCCGGGGGGAATCTCGACCTCGAGCGTCCGCTCCTGGATCACGCGGCCGGCTCCTCGACACTGCTCGCACGGCTGCTCGATCAGGTGGCCCGATCCGGAGCACGTCGGACACGCGCCGGTCCGGACGAACTCGCCGAAGACGCTGCGCGACACCTGACGCACGCGACCGCTGCCGCCGCACGTCGGACATGACCTGATCTGCGTATCGGGCTCCGCCCCGTTCCCGCCGCAGCGGCCACAGGGCACCGCAACGCCGAATGGGACCTCCCGCTTGGTCCCCGTCGCGACCTCCCCGAGATCGATCTCGACGTGGGCTGCGATGTCGGCGCCTCGCCCGCGGCCGCCGCGGCCGCCGACCCCGAACAGGTCGTCGCCGAAGAAGGCCGAGAAGAGATCGGAGAGGCTGCCGAGATCGAAAGCGGAGGGCTGGAAGCCGCCGCTGCGCAGTCCTGCGTGGCCGAACCGGTCGTACAGCTCTCGCCGCTCGGAATTGGAGAGCACCTCGTACGCTTCGACGACCTCGCGGAATCGATGCTCGGCGTCAGGCGCCTCGGAGACGTCGGGATGCAGCTCGCGGGCAAGCCGACGGAAGGCGCGCTTGATCTCGTCGGCGCTCGCGTCCCGCGTCACTCCGAGGAGCTCGTAGTAGTCGCGCTCTGCGGTCGCCATCTACAGCACCGCTTGTGGTGCCGTCCTCAGGCGGGCCGTGCTCTCTCCGTGCGGCCGTCTGGCTTGACGGGTCGACCCGATTGCAGTCCTCGAGAACATCTGACGCACAAGCGTAGCGCCGCGCTCAGTCGTCCTCGTAGACCTCCTCGACGAAGCGCGACAGCACCCGAGCGGCACCGCGCACGGAGCGAATGGCCTTGTCGTAGTCCATGCGCGCAGGTCCGAGCAACCCGACGGCCCCGAGTGCGCGGTTCGTCAACCCATAGCTCGCGCCGACGAGGGCCGCATCCTGGAAAGCAGGATGCTCGAGCTCACCGCCGACCCGGACGAAGGCCAGACGGGGGTCGAGCGCTTGTCCGAGGATCTCCAGCAGCGCTGCACGCCGCTCGAGCGTGACGAGAACGTGCCGGTACATGCCGAGGTCGTCCTCACGCGCGGAATCGAGCACGCCTGCCGCCCCGCCGACGTACAGCCGCTGCTCGGCCTGGAGCAGATCGGTGAAAGCCGGCCTGAGGGCCGCGAGAAACTCCCGCTCGGCGCTCGAGTGGCCGGGATCCTCCAACCGGCGCCGCAGGCGGCTGGTCCCGAGCTGCAGCCCCGCGACCCGCTCGTTCAGATACTCGCCCGCCCACTTCGCAAGTCCCGGATCGACGGGTCGATCGAAGGTGACGACCCGCTTGGCCACGCCTCCCGTCGACGTGATCACCACCGCCATGACGGTGCGCGGATTGAGGAGGAGCACCTCGACATGACGCACGGTCGTCGTCTCGAGCGCCGGCGCCGAGACGAGGGCGAGCTGACTGGTGAGCCGCGAGAGCATCTCCGTCGTCGCCTCGAGGACGGAATCGATCTCGCGCCGAAGCTCGGACAGGTCGAGCGGGAACAAGCCCGGCCGCGAGTCCTGGCGGGCCAGCAGCTCCGCCGCGTAGAGCTTGTAGCCCTGCTCGGTCGGAATCCGGCCGGCCGAAGTGTGCGGATGCGTCAGCAACCCCTGGCTCTCGAGCTCCGCCAGCTCGTTGCGCACGGTCGAAGGAGAGACGCGCAGCCCACCGCGCTCGACGAGGTGCCTGGAGCCGACCGGCTGGCCGCTCGCCACGTACTCCTCCACCACGAGCGCGAGCAGCTCGCGTTGGCGCTCCGTGAGAGCTGTCGCAGGATCCGACGCCATTTGCAGGAATTTTAGCGCCGTGACTTAGACGAGCAGGTCGGCCGTGACTCCACCGCCCAGAAAGCGACCGCGCGCGGTCAGCGCGAGCGTGCGCATGTCGGTGCGTACGAGCCCGAGGTGCGCGAGCCTCTTCATCGCGTCCTGGTCGACGACCTGTGCCAGCTCACCGAGCACCAACGGCTCGTCCAGTCGCAGGCCCAGCATCACACGCTCGCGCCGGCGGACCTCGTCCGAGAGCGGCTCAACCTCACGCTGTGGTCGCGATCTCGCCTCGAGCGCCTCCATGTACGCGGCCAGCCGAGGTGTGTTCCGCCAGCGACGGCCGTCCACGGTCGACACCGCGCCCACCCCGAGGCCCAGATAGTCGCGGCCGAGCCAGTAGGCCAGGTTGTGACGTGAGCGCAGATCGAGGTCGCCCTCCCGGCAGAAGTTGGCGGTCTCGTACCAGCGGTACCCGGCTGCGGTCAGACGGTCGACAACGAGCTCGAAGTACGACTCCATCGTCTCGGCCTGGCGTTGAAGCTCGCCGCCGTGGGCATGGCTGAAGCGCGTCCCCGGCTTGGCCTCGAGCTCGTAGCACGACAGGTGCTCGGGGCCGAGCTCGATAGCTGCGCCGAGGTCCGTCTCGAGGTCGGCGGGGCTCTGGCCGGGAATCCCGTAGATGAGGTCGAGTGAGATGTTGTCAAATCCGGCATCGCGAAGATCGTAGAAGGCACGCCGGACGGTGTCCGGTTTGGCAACGCGGTCGAGAACGTCGAGGAGGTGCGGCTGGAAGCTCTGTACGCCGAGCGAGACACGGTTCACTCCGAACCGGCGCAGCAAGGCCGCGAGCGCCTGCGTCACGGTCTCGGGGTTCGCCTCAACCGTCACCTCGGCGGCGTCCGGCAGGGCCCCGAGCAGCCGCGCGAGCGCACGGGGCTCGGTGAAGGTCGGCGTGCCGCCGCCGAGAAAGACGGTCTCGAGCTGCGGAGCCAAGAGCTCGCGCTCCAGCTCGAGCTCGTGGAGCAGCGCGTCGACGTACGGTCCGTGCTGAGCGCCGCGTCCGACGACCGTGACGAAGTCGCAGTAGCCGCAGCGTTGGGCGCAGAACGGCAAGTGCACGTAAAGGTGACGCACGCGCGTCAAGATTTCCGCTCCCCGTCCAGGTTGAGGACGGCGAGGAAAGCTTCCTGCGGGACCTCGACCATGCCAACCTGCTTCATGCGCTTCTTCCCGGCCTTCTGGCGTTCGAGCAGCTTGCGCTTGCGAGTAATGTCGCCGCCGTAGCACTTGGCGAGCACGTCCTTACGCCGCGCCTTGACGGTCTCTCGGGCGATCACGCGCGCACCGATCGCCGCCTGGATCGCAACGTCGAAATGCTGCCGCGGAATCTCTTCGCGCAGGCGTTCCACGAGCGCCCGGCCCCGGTCGTACGCCGAGTCGCGATGGACGATCAGGGACAGGGCATCGACGGGCTCGCCGCCCACGAGCACGTCGACGCGCACGAGCTTCCCGGGCCTGAAGCCCGTGATGTCGTAGTCGAAGCTCGCATAGCCGCGGGTTCGCGACTTGAGCTGGTCGTAGTAGTCCAGGACGATCTCGGCCAGGGGCAGCTCGTACGTCAGGTGAACGCGCTCCTCCGACAGATACTCGAGGTGATCGAAGCGGCCGCGGCGGTCGTTGTTGAGCTCCATGACCGCGCCGACGTATTCCTTCGGGACGATGATCGAAGCCTTGATGTACGGCTCCTCTACCTCCTCGATCTCATTCGGCATGTCTGCCGGAGAGTGAACCTCCACCCAGTCTTCGTTCGGCGGCTTCACTCGATATGCGACATTCGGCGCCGTCACGATCAGATCGAGATCGAACTCTCGCTCGAGGCGCTCGCGCACGATCTCCATGTGCAACAGGCCGAGAAAGCCGCAGCGGAAACCGAAACCGAGTGCCTTCGACGTCTCCGGCTCGTAGAACAGCGCGGCGTCGTTCAGCTTGAGCCGCTCCAGCGCGTCGCGAAGATCCGGATAGTCGTCCGAGTCCGTCGGGAACAGCCCCGAGAAGACCATCGGCTTGACGTCCTTGTAGCCCGGCAGCGGTTCGGAGGCCGGCTGCCGCTCGGAGGTGATCGTGTCTCCGACCCGCAGGCGCGAGACGTCCTTCAGGCCCGTGATCACATAGCCGACCTCGCCGGCCTCGAGCAGTCCGGACTCACTGCGCGTCGGAGAGAAGAAGCCGAGCTCCTCGGCTTCGAAGAGAGTGCCGAGCGCCATCGCACGCAACGGCTCCCGCGTGGAGAAGCGGCCGTCGACCACGCGGACGAACGCGACGACGCCGCGGTACTGGTCGTACGAGGAGTCGAAGATCAGTGCGCGCGGCGGCGCGCTCGGGTCGCCCGCAGGGGGCGGAACTCGAGCGACGATCGCGTCGAGCACCTCCTCGACTCCCTCCCCGGTCTTGGCGGAGATCCGCCGAACGTGTCCGGGATCGTCGCCGATCAGGTCGGCGAGCTCGCGTGCGGCGGCGTCCGGATCTGCCTGCGGGAGGTCGATCTTGTTCACGACGGGCACGATCTCGAGGCTGTTCTCGATTGCGAGGTACGCGTTCGCAAGCGTCTGCGCCTGCGTGCCCTGCGCGGCGTCGACAACCAACAGGGCTCCCTCACACGCCTGGAGAGAGCGGGACACCTCGTAGGTGAAGTCCACGTGTCCGGGGGTGTCGATGAGGTTGAGCTGGTGGCCCTTCCACTCGACACGCACCGCCTGCGCCTTGATCGTGATGCCTCGTTCGCGCTCGAGCTCCATCGTGTCGAGAACCTGCGCGCGCATGTCGCGCGTCGAGACGGCGTGCGTCAGCTCGAGGATCCGGTCGGCCAGCGTCGACTTCCCATGGTCGATGTGGGCGATGATCGAGAAGTTGCGAATGCGGTCCTGAGTCATGTTTCGCCGCGCTGAAGACGGCTTCGCAACGCTAGCAACGCGCCGAGCTCGCGAACCTTCAGCGCCCTGGACGCGAGCAGGTAGACGCCGGTCGCCGCGACCAGGGCCACGCCCACGGAGAGGACCTGCGCGGCGACGGACCGGCCGAAGGCGCGGTCGAGCCCGTACCAGGCGCCGTAGGCGGTGCCCGCGACGAAGGCGGACGCGACGACGATGCGCCCGATCGAGTTGGCGATCTCACCGAACTCGATCCGGCCGAGACGGCGGCGCATGAGCACGAGCAGCACCGCGCTGCCCGCGATGTTCACCACCGACGTGGCGAGGGGGATGCCCCACGTGCCGAACCGGTAGAACGCAGCGTCGAACGCTGCGTTCAGGCCGAGGTTCCCGAGTGCGACCGTCGTCGGGATCCAGTTCGACTGAAGACTGAAGAACGCTCGGTTGAGCAGCAGCATCGCGCCGTTGAAGAAGAGACCTGCGGAGAAGGCTGCGAGCGCGCCGGCCACTATCGGCGTCTGCGACGGCTGGAACGCACCGCGTTCGTAGATCAGCCGCGTGATCGGCTCCGCCAGCACGGCGCTCACGGCCCCGGCCGGGATGAGCAGGAACGCGATCTGGCGTAGGCCCAGCGCGACGGTATTGCGGAAGCCGGCGCGGTCGTCGCGCGCCGCCAGACGGGCGAGCGCGGGAAACAGCACGGTCGTGATCGCAACCGAAAAGATCCCCTGCGGCAGCATGTAGAGCCTGAACGCTCTGTCGATCGCCGTCGGCGCGAGCTTTGGATCGATCAGCCGCGACGCGAAGATCGAGTCGACGACCGCGTTGAAGTTGATCAGGCCCAGCCCGAGAGTGACCGGCACCATCAGCCGTAGCACACGCCAGACGGCCGGGTCGCGCCAGTCGATCACGATCCGCAAGCTCCCGTCCAGGCCCCGCAACCAGGGCAGCGGCAGCAGGACCTGCAACAGGGTCCCGACGAGGATCGAAACGGCGTACACGTAGAGCTTTGCGTCGATCGTGTGCGTGTGCGGAACCCCGATGACGAGACCGAGGATGATCGCGAGGTTCCAGAAGACCGGGCTGAGTGCCGGAACCGTGAAGCGCTCGTAGCTATTGAGAACTCCCACGACGATTCCCGAGACCCCGAGCAGGACGACGATCGGAAAGAGAACTCGGGAAAGGCCGATCGCGAGCTGCCGATCGCCGCCCGGATTGCCGAAGAGGCTGATGATCCACGGGGCGAGCAGGACGAAGAGCGCTGTCAGGCCGGTCAGCACGAGCAGCACGAGCCAGAAGAGACTCGAGGCGACGCGCCAGGCGCGCTTCCGGTCACCCCGCTCGAGCAGCTCGGTGAAGACCGGGATGAATGCAGCGGACAGGGCGAAGTCCGCGACGAGAGCCCTGAACAGGTTCGGGACCTGGAACGCGATCGTGAACGCGTTGATCTTCCCGCCGACTCCGAAGTAGTAGGAGGCGACCATCTCGCGGATGAGCCCCATCACGCGCGAGACACCGGTGGCGAGCGAGAAGATCGCCGTCGACCTTGCGAGCCGGCGGCCGGAACGCTCGTCCACGCGGCGAGTATAGGGAGGGCGCTGAACGGCGCTCCCTGGGCTGCCAAGCGGCTTTGCTACCATCGTCGCGCCCGCGCACCGCGGGCCTTTTCACGCGATGCCGAACATCAAGCAGCAGAAGAAGCGCGTTCGCACGGCGGCCAAGGAGCGGCTGGAGAACCTGCACTACCGCTCGACGGCGAAGACGCTCGCCAAGCGTCTCGACTCGGCCGTCCAGTCCGGCGACCAGACCCGCGTGGACGCCGAGCATCGTGAGCTCGTGCACTGGCTCGACCGCGCGGCGGCAAAGGGCGCGCTCCACCGGAACACGGCCGCTCGCCGCAAGGCGCAGGCGGCCAAGCTCGTCGCCGGCAAGCGCTAGGTACTAGGCGATCAGCGCAGCTTCACGCGGGCGGGTGATATCGATCAGGGCGCGCTCGAGCTCGAGATCGACAGCGAGGCGAGAGCCGCCCTTGACGGCGTGGTCGAGCGCCGCGAGCCGCACGACGGCGCCCCGCAACTCGTCGGGACCGTAGTTCCGGGCCTGCGTGTAGAGCTTCTCGACGTAGAAGGGGTGGCGTTTCAGCCGTGCAGCTGCTTCGCGCGAGCTCAGGCCTTCCGCGGCGAAGGCCTGGCAGTCGCGGACCCGCCCGACGTGCGCCACGAGCAGGCCGATGAGGGCGGGCACCGTGCGTGAAACGGGGTCGCCCGAACGCTCGAGAAGCGTCTGGCAGGAGGTCAGCACGCCGGCGAGGTCGCGCCGGCCCCACGCGTCGGTGAGCTCGTAACCGGGAACTTCCGCGCAACCCGCCGCGAGCTGCTCGATCTCACCAACGCCGACCGGATCGGAGCCGGCCCACGTCGTGATCTTGTCCACCTCGCTCGCAAGCTCTTCTGGGTTCTCGCCGACGATCTCGACGAGCACCCGCGCCGCTTCGGGATCGACCTGCACCCCACGCTCCTTGAACTGCGTCGACACCCAGTCGCCGAGCCGGCGCTTCGGAACGTCGTACGTGAGGATCTCGCCGGCCTTGGCACAGGCTTTGCCAAGCGCGGAGTCCTTCTTCAGCTCCGCGGCGACCAGCGCGAGGACCGTGTCGGGCGCGGGATCGGTGAGGTACTCGGCGAGCGTCTTGGCGTCCGGCGCCTTCCAGCGTTCGACGTCCTCGACGATGACGAGACGTCGCCCGCCACCGAGTAGTCCCATCGAGTTGCACGCGGCGACCGCATCGCCCGCGCTCGCTTCGCTTGCCGAGAGCATTTCGACCGCGTCCTCGCCGATCCGGCTGCGCAGTCGACGCAGCGCTCGCTGGATCTTCGGGCGGTCGGCGCCGGTGATCAGATAGACGGGCTTGAGCTCCGCTGCCATCGGGCTAGACCTGGACGCCGACTCGGCGGCGCCGGATGGAGACCATGCGGGCTTCGCCCGCGCGGCCGTTTTGTGTCCACTCCCGGGCTATTCGACGGTCGAATCCCACTTCGAAGGGACAGCATAGGCGGCAAGGATGAAGGCTCCGGCGAGCAAGAGCACCAGGCTGCGGGTCGAGGTGATCTGCGCGATCGGCAGGCCGCCGATCAGGCGGGCCACCAGGACCAGATAGGCGGCACACCAGCCGTTCAACCAGGCAAGCGCGGCTGCTGCTCCGGGCGAGAGTGGCGCTAGGACCGCCGCGCCGAGGGCGAGACCGAGCAACGGCGTCACGACGGGCGCGGCAAGCGCGTTCGCGGGAACGGTCAACAGCTGGAGGGTGTGGAACTGCAGCCATGCGATCGGCGCGGTCGCCAGGCCACACGCCGCAGACACCGCGACCACGAGCCGCAGCGGCCTCCCGAGCGGGTAGCCCTGGAGGGCACGGTCGAAGCGGGGCACCAGTAGGAAGATCGCGCCGACCGCCGCGAACGAGAGTTGAAATCCAGCATCGAGCAACGTGTACGGGTTCGAGGCGAGCAGGACGATTGCGCCGACCAGGAGCAGGTGCCAACGATCCGCCGCACGGGCCGTGAGCCACGCCAGGGACCCGAGCGCTCCCGCGACGCCGGCGCGGACGACCGAGGGCTGCGCGCCGACCGCGAGTACATAGGCGAAGATGGCTGCCAGGGCGCCCACCTCCGCGAGCAGGCGCGGCACACCGACGAGCCACGCGAAGACGAGCGCGCTGCCCGCGACGAGTGCGACGTTCTGACCCGAGACGGCGAGCAGGTGGTATAGCCCCGCGGCGCGAAATCGCTGTCGCAACTCGGCCGAAAGGCCGGTGTCCTCGCCGAGCACCACGCCCTCGACGACCGCCGCCCGCGAGCCGCGGAGACCGCGTGCCACGGAGTTCCGCAGCCGGCGCCGCACCGCGTCTGCGACACCGCCGAGCCCGCGTCGCCGACCCACGTCCCGCCAGCTGTGGATCCGCAGCACGACGTGCACCCCGTGACGACGCAACCACGTTCGTTCGTCGAAGCCGTGCTTTCGTCCGCGTGGCTCGGTCACTTGAGCGACCGCATCCAGGATCGCGCCTTGGGGAGGCGCCCGGCCGAGTGGCAGCCTCAACAGCACCGGCTCGCGGAGAACGAGGTCGCCGTAGCGAACGGCAACCGCAGGCGCGCGCACGTCGTACCGCCCTCGCTGGGCGGGACCCGTCACGACCACGCGTGCGCGGTCGGCGGTCTCGAGCCGGGAACGCAGCGGGCTGCGGTCGATTGCGTTCAACCGCGCACTCCCCCACCACCAGCCGCACAGGATGAGCGACAGCCCGAGAAACCCGAGACGGCGTGGCTCGTCGAGGAAGACCGCGACCGAGCCGACGACGGCCGACAGCATCAGGATCAACCCCGTTTGAGCACGCACAACGTTCGCAGCGGCCAGGCCGACGCACAACGAGCCGGCCAGCACCTGGGGAAAACGCCGAAGCGCGAGCGCCGTCACGGCGCCACGAGCCCCCGCAACTGCTCGAGCCGTGCCGGACCGATACCTGGAATCGCGTCGAGCTCGTCGACCGAGCCGAACGCGCCGTGCTCCTGCCGGTAGTCGAGGATCTTCTGGGCCGTCACCGGCCCGACCCCGGGCAAGGCATCGAGCTGCTCGGGCGTGGCGCTATTCAGGTGCACCGGCCCACTCGGCGCCATTGCGCCGCCCGACCCCACAGCGACACCGCCGCCTCCGCGACGAGGCACGACGATCTGCTCTCCGTCCGAGACGCGCGCGGCCAGATTGACGAGCTCCAGTTGCGCGCGGCGCGTCACGCCACCCGCACGCGAGACCGCACTCGCGACCCGCGAACCCTCGGGCAGCCGGTAGAGACCGGGGCGGCGAACCGCTCCCACGACATTCACGAAGATGGTCGCGGGAGCCGTGGTCCGCGCCGGCGCGGCGACGCGAACCGGCGGCGGCACGCCCGGCGTGCCGGAACGCAGTAGAAACCTCCCGCCCAGGGCGAGCAGAAGCACCAGCAGAATCGCACCGACGAGAATCCGCCGGCGATCGAGAACGGCCTCGGGCATGTCGCCAATTGTGACAACACGCCGGTCACAGATCCGTAACCGCCTCGTGCCGAGAGTGCGCCGAGCTACTTAGCCGATGACGAGGTTGACGAGCTTCCGCGGCACGACGATCGTCTGCCTGATCTCGCCGCCGTTCAGATGCGCCTGCACCTTCGGCGAGGCTTTCGCCCGCGCGACGAGCTCGTCCTCAGGCAGGTCGGCCGGAACCTCGAGGCGGTCGCGCACCTTTCCGTTCACCTGGACGACGAGCTGGAACGTGTCCTCCTCGAGCATGGTCGGATCGGCCTCCGGCCAGGGCTGCAGCCACAGCCGCTCGTGTCCGAGCCGCTCCCACAACTCCTCCGCGATGTGCGGGGCGTACGGCTGGATCAGTGACACGGCCGTCTCCGCCGCGAAGGGCGCGGCGGGATCGTCCGGCGCCTTCACCAGCTCGTTCACCAGCTCCATCACGGCGGCAATCGGGGTGTTGAACTGCTGGCGCCGGCCGAGGTCGTCGCTGACGCGCGCAATCGTCTGGTGTGTCTTCCGCGCCAAGGCACCGGCTCCCGGGGCGCTGCCTCGCGGCAGCTCCGCTACTTCGACGACGACCCGCCAGAGACGGCGCAGGAAGCGTTGGATCCCCTCGACGCCGGACGGGGTCCACTCCATGTCCTGGTCGGCTGGTCCGATGAACAGGATCGAAAGACGCGTCGGATCCGCGCCGTAGGTCTCGACCAGCTCGTCAGGCGTGGCCGCGCCGCCCACGCGTTTCGAGATCTTTGCGCCGCCCTGCGTGACCCAGCCGTTGCCGAAGAAGCGCTGGAAGGGCTCTCGGTGGCCGAGCAGGTCGAGATCGTTCAGTGCCTTGACGAAGTAGCGCGCATAGATCATGTGCACGGTCGCGTGGTCCACGCCACCGGTGTAGTGATCCACCGGCATCCAGTAATCGGCGATCTCCCGGTCGTAGGGCGCTCGGTCGTTGAGCGGGTCGCAGTAACGGAGGAAGTACCACGACGAGTCGACGAAGGTGTCCATCGTCTCGACCTCGCGACTGCCCTCCTTGCCGCAGCGCGGGCAGGCGACGCGAACCCAGTCTTCGGCCTGCGCCAGGGGCGGGATCCCCTTGGGCTTGTAATCCTCGATCTCCGGCAGCAGCACCGGAAGGTCTTCCTCGGGAACAGAAACGATGCCGCACTCGTCGCAGTAGACGATCGGAATCGGACACCCCCAGTAGCGCTGGCGCGAAAACCCCCAGTCGCGCAGGCGATAGCTCACCGCCGTGCGGCCGCGGCCTCGAGAGCCGAGCCACTCGACGATCGCCCTCACAGCTTCTTCGTGCGACATTCCGGAGAACTGCGCCGACTCGACGAGCTTTCCGTCCTCGTCGATGACCAGCTTGATCGGCAGATCGAAGCGCTTCGCGAACTCGCCGTCCCGTTCGTCGTGGGCAGGGACCGCCATGATCGCGCCCGTCCCGTAGTCCATCAGGACGTAATCGGCGATCCAGATGGGCATCTTTGCGTCATCGACCGGGTTCGTCGCGAAGAAGCCGGTGAAGACGCCTGTCTTGTCGGTTCCGGCCGCGCGCTGCTCCACGGGCCTGGCCCCGACCTTGCGTACGTAGGCTCGGATCTCGTCGCCGTTCGGAGACCGCTCGGCGAGCCGGTCGACGAGCGGGTGCTCGGGGGCGAGGACGAAGAACGTGGCGCCGAACAGCGTGTCGGCTCGCGTCGTGAAGACCGGAATGTCGAGATCGAGCTCGTCGACACGGAAGAGGATCTCCGCGCCTTCGGAGCGGCCGATCCAGTTGCGCTGCATCGCCAGGACCCGCTCGGGCCAGTCCAGCTCCTTCATCTCGTCGAGGAGGTGATCGGCGTAGGCGGTCGTCCGGAAGAACCACTGGTCGAGCTTGCGTGCCTCCACCTCGAAGCCGCAGCGCTCGCAACGACCGTCTTTCACCTGCTCGTTCGCCAGCACCGTCTGGTCGTTCGGGCACCAATTGACCAGCGCAGCCTTGCGGTACGCGTGTCCGGCCTCGAACAGCTTCAGGAAGAGCCACTGCGTCCAGCGGTAGTACTCCGGGTCGTGGGTCGAGAACTCGCGCGACCAGTCGATCGCCCAGCCGAGGCGCTTCATCGTTCGCCGGATCGCCTCGATGTTGCGCTCGACGATGTCGCGGGGATGCTCACCCGCCTTGATCGCGGCGTTCTCGGCCGGCAGGCCGAAGGAGTCGTAACCCATCGGACGCAGCACTTCGGAGCCGCTGCGACGGTAGAAATGCGCCAGGACGTCGCCCAGCGTGTACACCAGGACATGGCCGATGTGGAGCCTGCCGGAGGGATACGGCAGCATCTCCAGGACGTAGTTCTTGCGCTCGTTCCGCGGCGCTCCCGGCTCGGGATTCGGCACCTCGAAGGCGCGGCTCTCCTCCCAGATCCGCTGCCACTTCGCCTCGATTGTCTGCGGGTCGTATCTGTCCATGACCGTCCTCAAGAACGAAAAAGCCTCTCGTCTGAGAGGCCGTGGGGAGCCGGCACGGCTTTCGCCGCGGTCGCTCCCTTCCCTACAGAAGCAGCTCTTTCATCGCGTCCCAAGGGTAACAAAGCGATAGCTTGGCGTCATCCCGTCGAAGGAGGATTGCATGGCCGGATACACGGTGCAGAACCTGAAAGAGGTCGAAAACCAGGGCGTGAAGTTCGGGATGGACGAGAGCGATCTGGAGTTTCGGTCTGCGAAGGTGCCGCTCGACTGCGAGCACTGTGGCGTCTCTTACCTGAAGATCGGCTCAGGTTGGCGCGTGCCGTGGGGCCACACTCACAAGACCCAGGAAGAGATCTACATCCTCGTCAACGGCAGTGCCCGGATGAAGATCGACGACGAGCTCGTCGAGATGCAGCCCTTCACGGCGGTTCGCGTGGCGAAGGAGGCGATGCGAGGGTACGAAGCCGGCCCCGAGGGAGCCGAGCTGATCGTCATCGGCGCGCCGAGAACCGGGTCTGGAGATGCGGACCTCGAGCACAACTGGTGGAGCGACTGACGCGCCGAGGCTGATCGACCTCTTTCCCGCCACGGCCGTCGTCGACGGCGGCGAGCTCCACCTGGGCGGGATGCGCGCGACGACACTGGCCGAGGCCTTCGGGACACCCCTCGTCGTCTATTGTCGCGAGACGATCCTCGCGCGCGCGCACGCGTACGCGCGTGTGGATCCTGACGCGCTCGTCGTGTACGGGACGAAGGCGTTTCCGAACATCGCACTGATGCGACTCCTCGCCGCGGAAGGGCTTGGTGCCGATGTCTCCACGCGCGGCGAGCTGGAGTTCGCGTTGCGGGCCGGCGTCCCGGGCGACCGGCTCGTTTTCCACGGCAACAACAAGTCGGACGAGGAGCTGCGCGCGGCTGCCGCGGCGGGCGCGTTCGTCGTGCTCGATGCACTGGACGAAGCGGCACGCGCCCGCGCCGCCGGCGTGCAGACGGTCCTCGTCCGCGTCACGCCCGGAATCGAGGCGGAGACCCATCGGGCGATCCGGACAGCGCACGCGGAATCGAAGTTCGGCCTCGTGGCCGGTGACGCGGTGGCCGCCGTGCGTGAGGCGCTCGCAGCGGGCCTGGACGTCGCGGGGCTGCACGTGCACATCGGCTCGCAGCTCACACGCGCGGCCGAGAGTCTGCTCGCGGTCGAACGGCTCGTCGACGTCGCAATGCGCTGCCGGGAAGAGCTCGGCTGGTCGCCGCGGGTCTTCGACCTCGGCGGAGGCCTCGCCGTGCGCCATTCGCTCGCGGACACCGTGCCCGATGCCGAGGAGTTCGCACGCGAGCTGCTCCTCCGTCTGCGAAGGCACTGGCACGAGCCCGCTCAGGCGATCTTCGAACCGGGACGCTCGCTCGTCGGGCAGGCCGGGTTCACGCTCTACCGCATCGGTGTCGTGAAACGCACGGCGGGCGTCGCGTATGCAGCGATCGACGGGGGCATGTCGGACAACCCGCGGCCGCAGCTGTACGGCTCACGCTACGAGGCGCTGCTTGCGAATCGAGCCGACGAGCCCAGCAGCGGCGCGTACCGGATCGCCGGCAAGCATTGCGAGTCGGGAGACGTGCTCATCGACAGCGTCGAGCTTCCCGAGCCGCGACGAGGCGACCTCCTCGCAGTCCCCGCCACCGGCGCCTACACGCTCGCAATGGCCTCCAACTACAACGGTGTGCCGCGTCCGGCCGCAGTCCTCGTCGCCGACGGAGAAGCGGAGCTCATCCGCCGTCGCGAGTCGCTGGACGACCTGCTGTCAGCCGAGC
Source organism: Actinomycetota bacterium (assembly GCA_005885245.1). Lineage (GTDB taxonomy): Bacteria > Actinomycetota > Thermoleophilia > Gaiellales > Gaiellaceae > 3-1-20CM-4-69-9. Next base: position 45,627 of record VAWR01000059.1, read on the forward strand.
CGTCGAATCAGGGTTAACCCCCTGGTCGGCGGCTGTCTCTACGCCGATGCTGAAGCTATGTTCGAATCAGGCATCGGCGCGGGCGTTCGAAGCGATCGCTTCGGGACCTGGTCGCTCATCACCTTCCTGCTCGTCTTCTTGCCGATCTCGGCGGCGTTCTTCCCGATCGGGCTGGGCCCGCTCGCCTGGGTTCCCGTCATCGCGTGCGTGCTGACGACGCTGTCGGCCATCGGCTGTGGACTCGTCGGAATCTTCTCGCGTAGACGGGAACAGCGCCGCGGCGCGTGGCACGGACTGCTCAAGGCTGCGGTGCCGACTCTGGTCGGCGGGTTCTTCGGCTTGGTTTTCCTCGCGCTCGTCTACGGCAACTGGGAATAGCCAGCAGCCGCGAAGCCCGGCCGGACGAGCCGCGGCGGCGCGGTGAGGCGGGCGTCCTTCACGGGCGGGTTCCACGGCTCCGCGAGCGCGGCCGCACCGAAGGAGGCATGTCGGCGCTCGGCCGGCGCGTCGCCGTACAGGGTCGTCCGCTGACGAGGACTGCGCCCGTGCGAGCGGATCAACTCTTCCATCGCTTCCGGCGGAAGCTCCTGACCGTGCTCGGCGCCGGCCGAGCGGGAGATCGACTCGTTCATCAGAGTCCCACCCAGGTCGTTGACGCCGGCGCGCAGCGCCGCCCCGACGCCTTCGACTCCGAGCTTGACCCAGGACGCCTGGATGTTCGTGATCCATGGGTGCAGCGCCAACCGGGCCACGGCGTGCACGAGGAGCGTCTCGCCGAAGGTCGGACCGGACCGCGCCTGCCCGCGCAGCCACATCGGCGCCTCCATGTGCACGAACGGCAGCGGGACGAACTCGGTGAAGCCGCCACTGCGCGCTTGCTGCTCGCGCGCGTGCAGCAGATGGCGGGCCAGATTGCGCGGTCCCTCGACGTGGCCGAACATGATCGTCATGTTGGACTGCAGGCCGACACGGTGCGCGACGTCGTGTACCTCGAGCCACTGCGCGGTCGTGACCTTGTCCGGGCAGATCACACGACGCACCTCGTCGTCGAGGATCTCGGCCGCCGTCCCGGGCAGCGAGCCGAGGCCGGCATCGTGCAACTCGGTGAGGTACGTCTGCAACGGCACGCCGAGGGTGGCGGCGCCCTGCCAGACCTCGAGTGCGGAGAAGGCGTGCACGTGCAAGTCCGGAACCGCATCCTTGATCGCGCGCACGACCGAGAGGTAGTAGTCGCCGGTGAACGCCGGATGGATGCCGCCCTGGAGGCAGACCTCGGTCCCGCCGCGCCCCCACGCCTCCTCACAGCGCCGGACGATTTCCCGATGCGGCACGAGGTACGGCGCGCCGCGCAGGTTCGCAGCCAACTTGCCTTTCGAGAACGCGCAGAAGCCGCAGCGGAAGTAGCAGACGTTGGTGTACTGGATGTTGCGCGTGACGACATAGGTCACCTCGTCGCCGCAGACGTCGCGCCGGAGCCGGTCGGCGGCGGCAAGCACACGGTCGCGCTCGTTGCCCCGCGCACGGAACAGTCGCACGAGCTCGTCCTCGCCCAGCTCTGCGCGCGTGGCGATCGGCAGCGCGTCCCGGGGGACGAAAGGAATCGGCACGTCCGCACCCGGCGACCAGTCGTCCTCACGAGCCAGGCCGAGCGAGTCCGACGCACGCAGCACGGCCGGCAGCACCTTCGGATCCAGCCACTGCCCGGAGATCCACTCCGGGTAGACCGGGAGGCGCGGAGCGAGCTCCAGGCCACGGCTCTCGGTCGCGGCGCGCAGCCGGTCGAGTGCAGGCCAGGGCGCTTCGGGATTCACGTGGTCGATCGTCACGGGCGAGACGCCGCCCCAGTCGTCGATCCCCGCGTCGAGCAGGCGCGGGAAGTCCTCGTACGAGAGATTGGGCGGCGCCTGCAGGTGCGCGTCGGCACCCAGCAGAATGCGGGCGACCGCGATCGTCCACAGCAGCTCCTCGAGCGGAGGCTCCGGCCACGCGGCCATCCGCGTCCCGTCCTTGGCCCGGAAATTCTGGACGATCACCTCCTGGACGTGACCGTGCCGCTCGCCGAGCTCGCGGATCGCCAGCAGCGCCTCGATGCGTTCCCGGCGCGTCTCGCCGATCCCGATCAGGATTCCGGTCGTGAACGGGACCCGCTCGCGCCCGGCGCGTTCGAGGGTCTCGAGGCGGCGCGCCGGGAGCTTGTCCGGCGAGCCGAAGTGCGGACCGCCGCGCGCGGACAGCCGCTCGGACGTCGTCTCCAGCATCAGGCCCATCGACGCGCTGACGCGGCGAAGCTCACGCAAGTCCTCGTGCTCGAGCACGCCCGGATTGAGATGCGGGAGCAGTCCGGTCTCGTCGAGGACAGCCTCGGCCGCGCGGGCCACGTACTCGAGGGTCGATGCGCACCCGAGCGCCGCGAGCTCCTCGCGGGCCACGCGGTACCGCCGTTCCGGTTTGTCGCCGAGCGTGAACAGCGCTTCGCGACAACCGACCGCGGCACCGGCGACCGCGACGTCGAGCACCTCTTCGATCGTCAGGTACGCGCGCTCCCCACGTCGCGGCGGCTGGGCGAAGGTGCAGTAGTGACAGACGTCGCGACAGAGCTTCGTCAGCGGGATGAAGACCTTCGGCGAGTAGGTCACGAGGCGGCCGTGTCCCTGCTCGCGAAGCGCCCGAGCTTCGGCGCACAGATCCACCAGCGGCCGCTCGAGCAGCTCCATCTTCAGGAGCTTACGTTGCGAGCTTGCAGCTACGTAACGACCCGACGTAGCTCATGATGCCGATTCGGTTTGCCGGAGGTTTCAGGCTGGCGCCGATCTGCAGGAGCGGAGCGGAAGACAGACGGGCGCACGGGCAAAGCCCGCACGCCCTCTCTGGTCGGCGCCGCGAGGCGCCTCGGCGCGGGATTCAGACGAGATCGCTCGTCATGATCCCGAGCGCCGCGGCGAGCAGAACACAACCTGCTCCGGCCATCGCCATCGACCAGCGCCGCAGCGGCGACGCCGGGGACGCGAGGGTCGCCGCGCCCGCCAGGCCGAGAGTTGCGCCGGCAAACGTCTCGACGGCCTGGAAAGCGACTCCCGTTGCCAGCGACGTTCCAAGGCCGATGCCGCTGCCGTGCAACGCGAGCGTCGCCGCACCTGCGCCCGCGCCGAAGTTTCCGGGGGTGAGGGGCAGCAGGCCGGCGAGCGCCATCGTGGTCACGAGCACGACGGCCACCCACAGCGGCCTCGGCACTCCCAAAGCGGCAGCGATCGCAGCGGCGGCCGCCAGGCGCGCGACGAACGCCAAACCGATCCACCCCGACAGACGCAGCGCCTTCAGGGGCGAGCCTCCGAAGGCACGGAACACTTGCAACAGGCTGCCCAGGCGACCGGCCGCGCGGCCACCGAGGCGGAAACAGAGCACGACGCCGCAGATGGCCGCCCCAGCCATGATCGGTGCGGGCCAGAGCGGGATCCTGCTCCAGAACGCCGCGACCACGATCAGTGCCGCCAGAACGAGAGTGCGCGCGGCAGCGACGAAGGTGCCCACTCCACCGGTGCGCCAGAGCCGATCCTTGCCGTCGAGCGTCTGCGCCAGGAGTCCGATCCGCACCGCGCCGCCGAGATGCGCCGGGGCAAGCGCGTTCACGAGCGAGCCGACGGCGTACCGAGCCGAGACTTCGGTGAAGCCGGCCCTCCCACCGCAAGTCGCGAGACCGGCGCGCCAGGCGCCTGCAGAGCAGAGGAGACCCAGCGCAAAGGAGGCCGCGGCGAATGCGAGCCAGCCCGGCTGAGCCCGGCCGAGGCTGTCCAGGGCGTTGCCGACCGTGCCTCTGCCGATCCTCGTCGCACCGAGAGCGAGACCGGCCGCGACCAGCAGTGCAAGCCCGACCGCGTACGCTCTCGGAGAGCACCAGCGCCTGGGCAGCCGCAGCTCGTCGAAGAGGCCGGCGCGTCTTTCCTCGGCAGACACAGTTCTCACCGTATCGGCGCCAGATGAGAGGAGCGTTAAGAATCCAAGCCGTCGAAAGCGTTCGCTGCCATCATTGCGGCCGGTGCTAGGTGGACCACCGAGGCGACGTTCGTTTGTCCGGCTCGGTCCCGTACTCCTGCTGCCGGCCGTCGCGGCGGTCGCCGGGCTCGCGATCTGGAAGCACGACCGGGCGCCGGACCCACGCGACCCGCGTCCCGTGCCGCAGGCGATTGAGCGGCCCGTGAATCTCGTGCACCGCCGCCGACCTGCCTCCTCCCGCCGGCTCAACCTCTACGCGTACGACCAGGCCGGGATGATCCAGCCGGTCGCCAGGCGCGATCCTGCCCGCGTCTACGTGCCCAACAGCGCCGGAGACTCGGTCGACGTCATCGATCCGCACACCTTCAAGATCGTGGATCACTTCGCAGTCGGGGCCCTGCCGCAGCACATCACCCCGTCGCATGACCTGAAGACCCTGTACGTGAACGACGACGTGGGTAACGCCCTGACACCGATCGATCCCCGTACCGGCCGTCCGGGCCGTCCGGTTCCGGTTGACGATCCGTACAACCTCTACTTCACCCCGAACGGCCGTTACGCCATCGTCGTGGCCGAGCGTTTGCACCGGCTCGACTTCCGCTCGGCGCATACGCTGAAGCTGGTTCATTCGCTGACCGTCCCCTGCGCAGGCGTCAATCACCTCGACTTCTCGCCGACGGGACGTTATGCGATCGCGAGCTGTGAGTTCTCCGGGCGCTTGCTCAAGGTCGACGTGCGCCACTTTCGCGTGCTCGCCGTGAGATCGCTGCCTCGCAGCTTCGCAGTCCCGCAAGACGTTCGTTCGTCTCCCGACGCAAAGATCTTCTACGTCGCCGACCTTGCGGCAGGCGGCGTCTGGGAGGTCGATCCGGCACGCTTCAAGATCGTCGGCTTCATCCACACGGGCGCCGGCGCGCACGGGCTCGTCGTCGGCCGCAACGGCAAGGTGCTCTACGTCGCCAACCGCAATGCAGGCAGCATCTCCGTGATCTCGTTCCGCAAGCGGAAGGTGATTCGCACCTGGCACATACCCGGCGGCGGCAGCCCGGACATGGGCGATGTCTCTGCCGACGGTCGGGTGCTCTGGCTGTCTGGCCGTTACAACGCCGAGGTCTATGCGTTGAACACGCGGACCGGGCATCTGCTGGCCCGCATTCCCGTCGGAGCGAGCCCGCATGGTTTGTGCGTCTGGCCGCAGCCGGGCCGCTACTCGATCGGCCATACGGGCAATATGCGCTGATGGCTGCGACGGTCTGGCTCAGGAACCGCGCGGACCTGCTCCTCTCCGCCACGGGGGCCGCCCTGCTGGCCTCCCTCCTCGTCTGGCTCGGTCCGCCGGGCACCGACCTGGCTGCGCACGTCTACCAGCGGACTCTGTTTCTCGAGCACGGGTTCGTTCTCTGGAACAACTTCTGGTACTCCGGCCGCTACAGCTTCGTCACGTACAGCGTCCTCTACTACCCGCTCGCCGCTGTCCTCGGCATCAAGCTGCTCGCGGTGCTCATCGTCGCGGTCTCGGTCGCCTCATTCGCGGTGCTCGTCCGCCACGAGTGGGGAGAGCAGAGCAAATGGGCGATCCGCGCCTTTGCCGTCGTCTGGGCCGGGCTGGTCCTCTCCGCGGCCTACCCGTTCATGCTCGGCATTGCGCTGGCGCTGCTCGCACTCTGCTCGTTGCAACGCGGCCGGTATGCACTCTTCATCGCTTGCACGCTCCTGACGATCGCCGCGAGCCCACTCGCCTTCCTGCTGCTCGTTGTCGTGCTCGCAGGCGTGGCCCTCGCCCGACGCGGTGACGGCGGCCGATTCCTCGCGCCTGCGGTCGCGATCTTTGCGATCGGCGCCCTCGAGTTCCTGCTCAGACGGATGTTCCCCGGCCGGGGCAGCTTCCCGTTCTCGGGCCAGGAGTTCGTGGCCGCGTCGGCGTTCTGCCTGATCGGACTCGGGCTGACCTGGGGCATCGCCCGCGCCCGAGTTCTGAGGTGGACGTTCGCCGTTTACCTCGTTGCGTGCATCGCTGCTTTCGCCGTCGCGTCACCGGTGGGGGAGAACATCGCACGGCTGCGATTCGCCGCAGCGCCGATCGCGATTCTCACGCTGTCGCTGCGAAACTGGCGCCCGCGCCCGATTTGCGCCATCGCGCTCGCCCTCGCGGCGTCGTGGAACCTGACGCCGCTCGCAGCAAGCTTCGCCCGCGGCGTCGAGGACCCGGCGGGACACGCCTCCTACTGGGCGCCCACGATCGCGTACCTGCAGCGCCATTTGCCGGCGTCGTACCGGGTCGAGGCCGTCGACACCGCGGGGCACTGGCCTGCCAACTTCCTCGCCCGGGCGAACATCCCACTTGCACGCGGCTGGTTCCGCCAGGAGGACTTCCCGCAGAACCAGGTGCTGTATGGAGAACTCGGCCCGAACGCTTACATCGGCTGGCTGCGGAAGGTGAGCGTGCGGTACGTCGTCCTCACGTCGGCGCCTCCGGACTACAGCTCCCGCGCCGAGGCACAGCTGCTCAGGAGCGGCCGCTCCGGCCTGAAGGTGGTCCACCGAACACCGACGGCGACCGTCTTCGAGGTCCCTTCACCCCAGCCGCTCGTCTCGGCGCCGGCGCGCGTGCTCGCCCTCGGCTACTCCTCCATCCGCCTCAGCGTTCCGACGCCCGGCAACTACCGGCTCACCGTCACGTACGCACCCTATTGGCACACGCCTTCGGGCTGTCTCCGACGCACGCCGGACGGGATGTCCGAGCTGAGGGTCTTTCGCCCGGGAATCGTCTCGCTTCGGTTCGGCGTGACTGCCGGGCGCGTACTGAAGACGCTGGTCGGCGAAGGATCGGAGACGTGCCCGGCTCGTTAGAGCGGCTTGAGCGAGATCAGCTTGCCGAAGGGCCGCCAGGCGTTGCCCGACCAGCGCTGCAGGCGCACCTGCGTCAGCGGGAAGCGACTCGACGGAGTCGTGTGGATGACGATCCCCGGCAGCACGAAGGGATTGCCCCTCTCGGTCAGGTGGGTCGCCGCGTTCATCACGCCCTGCCGTGAGAGGTTCTTGCCGGCTTTTCTGAGCGTGTCCACCATCGTGTAGGCGCTCGCCATCCCGGTCGTGAAATAGCCGTCCTTCAAGTCGCGCGAGTTGATCCCGTCGCCGTACTTCTTGAGGATCGACTGGAAGAGCTTGACGCCCTTGTCCGTTGCCCACTGTGGCGAAGCCGGATCCTTGCCGAACACGATCGAGATCGAACCGTTCGCGGCCTTCTGCGGCACGATCGCCATCAGCGCCGAAGCCGAGGAGACGTCGTTGACGAAGATCTGCGGCTTCCAACCAAGACGCGAGACCGCGTTGAAGGCTTGCAGGGAGAACTTGCCGAAGGCGAAGATCATCAAGACGTTCGCCTTCGAGGCCTTCAGCTGCGTCACCTGCGGCTGGACGTCCGCCGAGGTCGGGTCGTACCCGACCTTGGCCACGATCGACTTCACCTTGGCGCCGAGACCGCGCCGCAAGCCTGCGAGCAGGTCCCGCCCGTAGTCGTCGTCCTGGTACAGAACCGCGATCTTCGCCCGCTTCAGGTTCTTGACGACGTACCGGCCGTAGATCGCGCCCTCCTCGGCGTACGGCGGGATGTAGCCGATCGTCCAGGGGTACTTCCTGAAGTCGCGGCCGAAGGTCGTGGCACCCGAGGAGACGAAGAGCTGCGGAACCTTCGCGTCGTTCAAGAGCTTGCGCACGGCAAGGTTGTTGTTCGTGCCGAGCGAGCTGAACACCGCGAAGACCTGCTCCTGCTGAATCAAACGGATCGTGTTGTTGACGGCGCGGCCGGGGTCATAGCCGTCGTCGAGGTACGTGAACGTGATCTTGCGCCCGAAGACACCGCCCTTGTCGTTCACGTACTTGAAGTACGCGTCCGCGCCGCGGGCGACATTGCCTGCAATCGCGGCCTCGCCGCTCAGCGGCACGCTCGAGCCGAGATGGATCTCGGTCGCCGACACTCCGGGCGTGGCGACAGGGCGAGCGCCAGCAGAGGTCGCCGCCACGGTCGCGCCGAGCGCGCACAGCAAGAGGATCCTCGTACCCACGCCTGCTAGGACCGAGTGTATAGCCGGGTTGTCAGCGGGTGGAGCACTCTCCGAAGGAGACCACCAACCCCCGTCGGCACCAGCAACATCACGACGATCAGGACGGCGCCGAAGACGACGCTGGAGATCCCCGGTTGCTTCGGATCGAGGCTCAGCGCAGGCAGGTGATTGAGCCACTTCGCGACCGTGTCGGCATGGTTCTGGAGGAAATAGATGAGTGCAGCACCGGCGATCAGGCCGGGAAGCGAGTCGAGTCCGCCAACGGCGAGCCCGACGACGAGGTAGACGGACAGAATGATCGGGAAGACGTCCGGGTTCACGTAGGCGTTGGCGATTGCGTACAACGAGCCCGCGATCCCCGCGTAGAACGCGGAGATCCCGAAGGCGAGCGTCTTGTAGCGCGCGAGGCTGATTCCCGACGACGCGGCCGCAACCTCGCTGTCACGGATCGCCTTCAGCGCACGGCCCGTCTTCCCACGCACGAGGAGCCAGGCGCAGAGGAGCAGGACGAGGGCGATGCCCCACGTGAGGTAGTAGATCCAGTCGTTCGTCGTCGTGTCGAGCCCGTACGGCGGCTTCGCGAGGTTGAGGATCTTGCCGGTCGTTCCACCGAGGAAGTGGTCGAACTTCTTCGGGAGCTGCGGGAAGGAGACCGCGATGCCGAACGTGATCAGCGCCAGGTAGAGGCCGGACAGACGAAGCGCCGGGACGCCCACGAGCAGGCCCGCGATCCCTGCGACCACTCCTGCGATCGGAATCGTCCAGAGGTCGCGAACCGGATGACCGTAGAACCCGTTCACGGTGAGGATCGCGGTCGTGTAGCCGCCGATCGCCATGAACGCGCCGTGCCCGAGCGAGATCTGGCCGCTGTAGCCGGTCAGGATCGAGAGACCGAGGAGCGCGATGAAGTACATCCCCACGATCGCAAGCTCCCTGGCCCGATAGTCGCCGACGAACCGGGGCAGCTCGGCCACGATCGCCGTCAACGCGACAAAACCCAGGAGCTCGACCGAGAGCCTGAGCCTCATACACGCCTCACCGCGACTCGTCCGAACAGGCCGCCTGGCCGGATGAGCAGCAAGATCAGGATGAGGAGCAGCGCCACAGGGAGCTTCAATGTCGAGCCGATGAAGCCGACGTAGCGCCCGAGCAGCGTGATCGTGACGCCGAGCAGGATGCCGCCGACCACTGCACCCGCCGGACTGTCGAGGCCGCCAAGCACCGCAGCGGCGAAGGCATAGAGCAGGATCGTCTGCATCATGTTCGGGTCGAGGAAGACGACCGGCGCGATCATCATGCCGGCCACCGCACCGAGCACCGCCGCGATTCCCCAGCCGAGCGCCAGCATCCAGCCGACCCGCACGCCGGCGAGCCGCGACGAGTCCGGATTCACTGCGGCCGCGCGAAGCGCGAGGCCGAGCTTGGTGAAACGGAAGAAGAGAGCCAGGAGCGCCACGAGCGCGATCGAGACGACGACGATCCCGATGTCTTGCACGCTGATCGGCACACCGCCGACGTCGATCGTCCTCGTCGAGAATGGGCCGCGGAACTGACGGTTCGCGCCGCCCCAGATGATGCTCATCAGTCCGTTCAACAGCAGGGCCAAACCGAGCGTGATGATCACGATCGTCAGCACGGGTGCGTTCTCGACGGGGCGGATGAGGACGCGCTCGATCGTGACACCTCCGGCGAAGGCGATCGCGAGGACGATCGGGAAGGCCACCCAGAACGACAAGCCTCGATTCATCAGCGACCACGCGATGAACGTCGTGAACGTCGCCATCTCGCCCTGCGCGAAGTTGATCACGCGTGTCGAGCGGTAGATGATCACGATCGCCAGCGCAAGGCCTGCGTAGATCGCGCCTTCACGTACGCCCGCCGCGATCTGCTGCGCGAACTCCGTCCAGGTGAATGCCGCGAGGGGCATCAATAACCGAGGTAGGACCTGCGGACCGACTCGTTGGCACGGAGTTCGTCGCTCGTCCCCGCGACGACCACCCGTCCGACCTCGAGGACATAGGCACGTCCCGCGTGAGCCAGTGCGAGGTTGGCGTTCTGCTCCACGACCAGGACGGAGATCCCATCCTTTTCTTTCATGCGCGCGAGCGCTTCGAAGATCTCCTTCACGACCAGAGGCGCGAGGCCGAGCGAGGGTTCGTCGAGCAAGAGGAGCTTCGGTCGCGCCATCATCGCCCGTCCGAGCGCGAGCATCTGCTGCTCGCCGCCCGACAGCGTGCCGGCCTGCTGGTCCCGCCGTTCTTCGAGTCGCGGAAAGAACGCGTAGACGCGCTTCGCGTCATCCCTGATCTTGCCGCGCCGCGTGTATGCGCCGAGGCGCAGGTTCTCCCAGACGGACAGTTCGCTGAAGGTGCCGCGACCCTCGGGAACGTGGGCGATACCCGCCCGGGCGGTCGCCTCAGGGCGGCGAGGCAGCTTGTGACCCTCGAAGACGACGTCGCCGCTCCGCCGGACGGTGCCGGAGACGGCGCGCAGCGTCGTCGTCTTGCCCGCACCGTTCGCACCCAGCACGGCGACGAGCTCCCCCTCGCCGACGGTGAGCGACACCTCGTGCAACACCTTGACCGGGCCGTAGCGGGCGCCGACGCTCTCGAGCTCGAGGAGGCTCATTGGGCAGCCTCTGCCCAATGAGCGAGGGAAGGGGCGTCGGGGGAAACCGTGAGGTTTCTCCTCTCCTGGTCCTCCGCCGACGCGGCGATCTCAGCGGCGCGTGGGCGGAGGCGACACCTAAAGAAGGGAGCTCGTGAGGGAAACATGGTTTCCCTCACGGGAGCGAGCCGAAGGCGAGGGACGCTCACGCCGGGGCTCCGAGATAGGCCTCGATGACGGCCTTGTCCGCCTGCACCTCGGCCGGCGTCCCCTCGGCGATCGTCCTGCCGAAATCGAGCACGTGCACGCGGTCGGCGACGCTCATGACGAGTCCCATGTGGTGCTCGACGAGCAGGATCGTCAGCTCGAAGTCGCCGCGCAGGCGCCGGATGAACGTCCCGAGCCGCTCGACCTCGTCATGGCTGAGCCCACCGGCGGGTTCGTCGAGCAGGAGCAGTCGAGGGCCGGACGCCAGCGCCCGGGCGAGCTCGACGCGTTTCTGCGTCCCGTACGGAAGCTCGGAAGCCCCGCGGTGCCGCACCGAATGGAGGTTCACGTAGAAGAGCACGTCGTCGACGCTCTCCTCCCCCTGGCGGGCGTGCGCGCCGACGCGGACGTTGTCGATGACGGACAGCCCGCGGAAGAGCTCCACGTTCTGAAACGTGCGCGCGATTCCGCGACGCACGATCGCGCTCGGCGGCGTCCCGAGGAGGCTGTCGCCGTCGAATCGAACGTCTCCCTCGTCCGGCGTGTACAGCCGGGTGATGACGTTGAACGCCGTGGTCTTCCCGGCACCGTTTGGGCCGATGAGCCCCACGATCTCCCCCGCCTCGACGTTCAACGAGACGGCTTCGAGCGCGACGATGCCGCCGAAACGCTTCGAGACGTGATCGACCTCGAGGAGAGGCAAGCGTCGCATACCCTAAAGAGCGGTGGCGCTGCATCCAACCGCGCAACGATTCCAGGAGCGCCTGGCAGCGCTCGGCCTCGCGGCCGACGTACACGAGCTGGCGGCGTCCACGCGCACCGCCGCCGAGGCCGCGGCCGCCGTGGGCGTCGAGGTCGGGCAGATCGTCAAGTCCCTCGTCTTCGTCGATCCGGAGGGACCCGTCCTCTGCCTCTGCGCCGGCGACAGGCGAGTCGACACGACGAAGCTCGGCGGGGACGTGCGCCAGGCCACCGGCGACGAGGTCCGCGAGGCGACGGGGTTCGCCATCGGCGGTGTTCCGCCGATCGGACACGACCGCCCCGTCCGGACGGTCGTCGACTCGTCCCTGCGGCGATTCCCAACCGTGTGGTGCGCCGCCGGCACACCGAACGCTGTCTTCTCGGTCTCGACGGAGGCGCTGATCGGGGCGATTCCCGAGGCCGCGGTCGAGGAGATTTCGTAGCCCGCATCGACTGCAGGTTTCGCCCGGATCGCGGATCTACTCGGGTGAGGGGGCGCGCCTCCGCGGTTGTCGACCTGCTAGGAAGTCGCAGTCGCGGCAGCGCCTCCTCTTTTTCGCAAGTGACACTGTGTTACTTACCGGTTCCGCCCGCTTGCGGAGCGCGCTCGCAAGCCACGTAACACAGTGTTACTTGATCAGTACGGCGGGTTCCGTGATCGGCGTTCGGCAGGCGAAGTTCTCGCACACGTAGACGGCGGGTCGGCCGTCAACGAGGCTCTTGCCCTGCAGGAGTGGGACCTCCTCGCTTGGGCCGAACGCGACGACCGCGTTCGGTTCGAAGGGCGCGAGGGCGGCCCTGGCGACATCGGATTCCGGCGAGCCGATCACTGCGATCTCCCGCGGCGGGGAGAAGTGGAGATCGAGCGCGGTCAGTGCATGGCCGAAAGCAGACGGCGCCTGCGGGAGCACACGCGCGACGAACCGGAGCGCGCCCACGGCCTGCCGCTCGAGCTCGGCGTCGCCCCAGATTCGCGCGAGGCGAAGCAGGACGTAGGCGAGCATGGAGTTGCCTGACGGGGTCGGATTGTCGTCGAAGTCCTTCTTCCTGTTGACGAGCTGCTCGCCGTCGACGGGGGTGAGGAAGAACCCGCCCCGTTCTTCGTCCGCGAAGAGCTCCACCGCCAGCATCGCCAGCCGGCGTGCTTCCCCGAGCCAGCGAAGCTGGCCGGTGGCGACATGGAGCTCGTACAGCCCGTTCGCCACATCCGCGTAGTCCTCGAGCACGCCGTCGTGCTTGGCTTTCCCAGCGCGCCACGTCCGGAACAGACGTCCCTCGGGCGTCGAGAGCCGACCGAGAATGAACTCCGCGAGTTCCTGCGCCCTCTGCAGCAGATCTGGTCGATCGAGCCGGCGACCCGCTTCCGCGAGCGCAGCCAGTGCGAGCCCGTTCCACGAGGCGATCGCCTTGTCGTCGCGCAGTGGTTTCGGCCGCTGCTCCCGCTCGGCGAACAAGCGCGCACGCGTGCCGGCGTCGAGCTCGCCCCGGAGGATCGAGCGGCCGTGCTCGAACGGATGCAGCAGCTCGCTGGGAGCGCCGTCCTCCTCGGTCCAGGTGTACGTCAGACCTTCGATGCCGTCCGTGTCCGCGTCCTGCGACGAGGCAAAGCCGCCCTCCGGCAGACGGAGCTCGCGCAGCATGTAATCGAGCGTCTGCTCCGCAACCTCGCGATAACGCTCATCGCCGGTTACCAGCCAGCCGTGCAGATATGCCGGAACGAGCAGCGCGTTGTCGTAGAGCATCTTCTCGAAGTGCGGGACCAGCCATTCGCGGTCGACCGAGTAACGGTGGAAGCCGCCGCCGAGCAAGTCGTACATTCCCCCGGCTGCCATCGCGTCGAGGGTCTTCACGGCCATCTCCACCTCGCCTCGGCGCAGCAGGAACTCGAGCACGGACGCGGGCGGGAACTTCGGCGCGTTTCCGAAACCGCCCCAGACTGGGTCGAACTGCCCGCGCAGCCCCCGCACCGCGTCGGTCAGCAGCGACGAAGTCAGGGGTTCATGCGACGGCTCGGCAGTCGCGCGCAGGCTCTCCACGATCGCGCCCGCATCGCGCTCGATGTCGGAGCGTCGGTCCCGCCAGGCGTCTGCAACCGCCTGCAGGAGCTGCCGGAAGCTCGGCAGTCCATGCCGCGGCTCGGGCGGGTAGTACGTGCCGCCGAAGAAAGGCTCGCCTGTCGGGGTCAGGAAGATGGTCATCGGCCAGCCGCCGTGTCCCGTGAGCGACACGACGGCGTCCATGTAGACGGAGTCGAGATCCGGCCGCTCCTCCCGGTCGACCTTGACCGAGACGAAGTGCTCGTTCATCAGCGCCGCCGTTCCTTCGTCCTCGAACGACTCGTGCTCCATCACGTGACACCAATGGCACGCGGCGTAGCCGATCGAGAGCAGGATCGGCTTGTCCTCTTCTCGCGCGCGCGCGAGTGCCTCGTCCCCCCACGGATGCCAGTCCACGGGATTGTCGGCGTGCTGCAGGAGGTAGGGGCTCGTCTCCCCGGCGAGACGGTTCACGGAGTCACCGTAGCTACTTGCGCACGCGCCGAAGGACCTCGACGCCGACCGTGATCGCGGCGGCGATTCCGAGCGCGAGCAGCAGCGCGTAGATCGGCTGATCGCGGAACGTCCGACCGCCGAGATAGCCGAGCAGCGCGCCGTAGCACGACCAGAGGATCGCCGCGACGAAGATATAGGGCATGAAGCGGGTCCTCCAGCGGAGATGCACGAGCCCGGCGGTGAACGTCGTCGCCGTGCGCCCGCCGGGGACGAAGCGCGCGACCACCAGTACGTAGCTGCCGCGCTGCTGCAGAAATCGCTCCGCCCAGTCGAGCCTGCCCTGCGCCACCTCGCCGCTGAAGAACCGCTTGACGACCGGACGGCCGAGCCAGTGCCCCGCCGAATACGACGCGTTGTCCCCCAGGAACGCGCCGAGTGCGGCGAAGGCGATCACCCAGCCGAGCGACAGCTGTCCGCGCGCCGCCTGGATCCCGCACACGATCACCGCGGTCTCGCTCGGCAGCGCCGGAATCACCGCGTCGCCCAGACAGATGCCGAACAGGATCGGATAGGTCCAGACGGATCCCGTCAGCAGGTCGACCAGGTTCTGCAGCAGCGCGAGCAGCATCTAGGTCTCGTATCGTCGCCCGCGCATGGCCACAGCGTTCGTTCCGCTCGAGGGAGTTCGGGTCGTCGACGTGACGAGCTCCCTGGCGGGCCCCTACTGTACGGAGATCCTGGGCGCGCTCGGCGCCGACGTCGTGAAGGTCGAGCACCCTGAGCGCGGCGACGAGGCACGCGCCTGGGGCACGCCGTTCTTCCAGGGCTCGAGCGTGATGTTCTACGCGGCCAACCTGAACAAGCGCTCGCTTGCTTTGGACCTGAAACGCGGCGGCGACGTATTGCTGCGGCTCGTCGACTCGGCGGACGTCTTCCTGCAGAGCCTGCGGCCCGGAACTGCTGCGCGGCTGGGGTTCGGCCCCGGCGAGCTGCGGGAGCGGAATCCCGGTCTCGTCTACTGCGACATCGGCGCATTCGGCCGCGCGGGACCGCTGCGCGAACGGCCGGGTTACGACCCGCTCCTGCAGGCCTTCGCCGGGATCATGAGCGTCACGGGCGAGCCCGACCGGCCCGGCGTGCGGGTCGGTGCCTCGATCGTCGACCAGGGGACCGGAATGTGGGCGGCGCTCGGGATTCTCGCGGCGCTCCACGCGGGCGGCGGCCATACGGTGGACGTGTCGCTCTTCGAGACCGGGGTCGGGTTGCTGCCTTATCAACTGACCGCCTATCTCGGCGGCGGGGGCGTCCCGGGACGGCACGGCACGGCGTTTCCACTGATCGCGCCGTACCAGGTCTTTCGCACACTGGACGGCGAGGTGATGATCGCGGCCGGAAACGACGGGCTCTTCGAGCGTCTGTGCATCGCGCTCGACCTCGGCGCGCTCGCCTCGGATCCACGGTTCGCAACCAATCCCGATCGGGTCTCGCGACGCGAGGAGCTGGCGGAGCTGATCGGCAAACGGATCGAAGGCGAACGGCAGGCGGACGTCCTCGGCCGACTCGAGCAGGCCGGCGTCCCCGCCGCGCCTGTCAACGACGTCGGACAGGTCGCGGACCACGAGCAGACCGCCGAGCTTGGGCTGATCCAGCCGATGCCGGAACCGAGCTCCCCGCCACCCCGTCTCGGCGAGCACACGGTCGAGATCCTGGAGGAGCTCGGCTACTCGGCAGGCGAGATCGCGGATTTCGCGGCGGAACACGTCATCCGCCGCGTAGAGTCGGCTGGATGAACGACATCCGCCCGCTGCTGCGCCGCACGGCCGAGCTGGCGTCGGATTACCTCGAGTCCCTCGAGCAGCGGCCGGTTTTCCCGCACGTGACGGCAGACGAGCTGCGGCAGTCCCTGGGCGGCCCGATGCCCGAGTCTCCGCAGGAGCCACAAGAGGTGGTCGAGCTCCTTGCCCGGGACGCCGACCCCGGGCTCGTGGCCATGGGGAGCGGCCGCTACTTCGGCTTCGTCATCGGCGGCGGGCTCCCCGCGGCGCTCGCAGCGGACTGGCTCGCGTCCGCGTGGGATCAGAACGCCGGCCTCTACGTCGGGGGTCCCTCGGCCTCCGTCGTCGAACAGGTCGTGCGCGACTGGGTCTGCGACCTCCTCGGCCTGCCGGCGGACGCGTCGATCGGCTTCGTCACCGGAACGCAGATGGGTAGCGTCACCGCGCTCGCAGCCGCGCGGTTCCGCGTGCTCGAGCGCGCGGGTTGGGATGTCGGACGGGACGGCCTCTTCGGCGCGCCGCGCGTACGGGTTCTGGTCGGGGCAAAGCGTCACGTCACGATCGACAGGGCGCTGCGCCTGCTCGGGCTCGGCACACCCGAAGCCGTCGCCGCCGATTCGCAGGGCCGGATGGAGGCGGCAGCACTGCGCCACGCGCTCGCCGCCGGTGAGGGGCCGACGATCGTCTGCGCACAGGCCGGGGAGGTCAACACCGGCGCCTTCGATCCCTTCGAGGAGATCGCGGCCGCCGCAGCCGAGCACGGCGCCTGGCTCCACGTCGACGGGGCGTTCGGCTTGTGGGCCGCAGCGAGCCCCGAGCTCCGCGGGCTCGTCCGGGGCGCGGAGCGGGCCGACTCGTGGATCACCGACGCGCACAAGTGGCTGAACGTCCCGTATGACTCCGCCCTCGTCCTGTGCTCCGACCCCGAGGCACACCGTGCAGCGATGACGACAAGCGCCTCGTACCTGATTCAGGACGACACCGGCACGGTCTACGACCAGGTGGATTGGGTGCCGGAGTTCTCACGCCGCGCTCGCGGTTTCGCCGTCTACGCGGCGCTACGCGCACTCGGCCGGAGCGGCCTGGTCGAGCTGATCGAGCGGACGTGCTCGTGCGCGCGCCGCTTCGCAGCGGGGATCGTCGAGCTCCCGGGCGCCGAAGTGCTGAACGAGGTCGTCCTGAACCAGGTCCTCTTCCGATTCGACTCCGACGAACGAACGGACGACGCCTTGCGGCGGGTGCAGGAGGCAGGGGATGTGTGGATGAGCGGCACGACGTGGAACGAACGGCGCGCGATCAGAGTCTCGGTCTCGAACTGGCAGACCGACGACCACGAGATCGACCTGGCGCTCGGTTCGTTCCGGCAAGCGGTTCAGGCACCGGCCCACGTACCGGCTCGGTAGACCTGACCCTCCAGGCGGCGACCGAGAACACCCTCCAGCCACTCCGAGGTCGTGATGAGCGCGTCCAGGTCGATGCCGGTCTCGATGCCTTCACCGGCAAGTAGATAGACGAGATCCTCCGTTGCGATGTTCCCCGTCGCGCGCGGCGCGTACGGGCAACCGCCGAGTCCGCCGCAGGAGGCGTCGAACAGCGTCGCGCCGCCCTCGAGCGCTGCAAAGGCGTTGGCATATCCGGTGTTGCGCGTGTTGTGCAGGTGCACGCCCCGAGCGCCGGTACGTTCGAGCAACCCGCGCACCTGGCTCGGGGTTGCCACCCCGATCGTGTCGGCCAGGACCACCTCCGTCGAGGCGAACTGCGCTGCGATCTCGGCGACCACTCCTGGATCGACCCTCCCCTCGAAGGGGCAGCCGAATGCGACGCTGATCGTCAGCGTCACCGGCAGCTGGGACCGTCCGATGACTTCGGCGGCCGCAGCCAGCGCCTCGTCGAGCGATTGGTTCGCGTTGCGGCGGCTGAAGCTGTCGGTCGCCGCAAGCGTGAAGTTCAGCCGGTCGAGTCCGGAAGCAGCGAGCCGCTCGTAACCCTTGACGTTCAGCGCAAGGCCGGAGTACTCGGTCCCGGCTCGTCTGTCGATCGCCACGACAACCTCTTCGGCACCCGCCATCTGGGGGACCGCGGCTGCGCGGACGAAACTGGCCGCCTCGACACGCGGCACTCCGGCTGCCGCCAGACGGTTGACGAACTCGGCCCGCGCCGCAGGCTCGAGCGTTTCCGGTTCGTTCTGCAGACCGTCTCGCGGCCCAACGTCGCAGATGGTCACGCGCATGGACTCAGGCCGGACGCTCTAGCTGCCGAAGCATTTGTCCCACCTCGTCTGCGAGCAGCTCCGCTACTCGGACGTCCTCGTCCTCGAAGCGGCGTCCCTTCTCGCCGTAGACCTCGACGAGGCCCCAGGCGCCGTCGTCGGTCTCGATCGCGACCATCAAGAGGGAGTCGTAGCCGAGCTCTTTCAGCAACCGGACCTCGCTCGGATCCGCCTCTGGATCGCCCTGAAACACCGTGTACGGTCGGCGCTCTTCGATCACGGCGCGTGTCAGCGGGTAGTCGGAGATCAGATAGCCGTGGCCGAGACGGTCCGCTTTTCCGGACTTCTGGTGCTGCATTAGATCGACGAGCAGATCGCCGATCACCCGCGAGATCGTGCACGCCGGCGCATCGAAGATCTCGACGAAGGTCCGCGCCGTCCTCCCGATCAGCCCCGCTACCGACGTCTCAGCGCGAAGGAGATCGGTCGCGGCGGCAAGCGCTGCGGGCTGGTCGACGCTCACACGCCGATCTTACGGAGGCGTCAGTCGTCGAAGCCGCTGGCGTCGACCTTGTCGGGCTCGATCAGGACCTTGACGCGCTTCTCCTGCGGATTGCGCCACGGGTACTCGTCCTTGCCGATGTACTTCTTGGACAGCTTGTCGATCTGCGCGTCGGCCCCCTCGTCCGTGAGCTCGACCGGGCCACTCACCGACACCCATTTGTACGGATCGTTCGGATCGACGACGAGCAGAGAGGCGCGTGGGTCGCGGGCCAGATACGTGGGCTTCGCGCGGCCGTGCGCCGTGTTGAACGAGACCTTGCCGTCCTCCACGTCCACCCAGACGATGGTCGAATGCGGCGAGCCGTCCGGCCGCAGTGTCGTCACGGTTCCGACAAACGGGTTCTCGGCCAGAAACCGCCTCTCCTTCTCCTTCAGCTTTGACATCTCCTCACCTCCGGTTGTCCCCACGCAGTAACGTCCTCAGGCGTTAGCGTGTTCCCGGATGAGCGTCCTCCTACCCGTCGGCACGAAGAAGGGCCTCTTCCTCCTCCGCGGCGGAGACGACCACGGAGCCTGGGACGTCGAAGGACCGCTGCTTCCGCGCTGGTCGGTCTCCCACGCCATGGTCGATCCGCGGACGCCGAGGTCTGGCTAGGAGGCGACCCGGGCGTGTTGTTCCGCTCCGACGACCGCGGTGCCACCTGGGAGGCCGGCGCGACCCGATCGCCTCTGGCAGCAGAATCACTGCGGCGTCTATCGCTCGGACGACCGCGGTGACAACTGGGAGCGTCTGGACGGCAACGGCCTGCCGTCCGGTTTCGGCTTCGGGCTCGCGCTCGATCCGGAGGATCCGGACGTCGCGTACGTGATTCCGGAGGAGTCGCAGGAGTACCACTACACGGCCGACTACACGGCCGAAGACAGGCTCGGCGTGTACCGAACCGGCGACGGCGGAGCGTCGTGGGAACTCGCGGCGAACGGACTCCCGGACCGAGCCTGGGCGGCCGTGCTGCGGGAGGGCTTCGCGTCCGACGGCGGCAGCCCGTACTTCGGGACGCAGGGTGGATCGGTGTGGACTTCCCCGCGCGGCGGCGGTCGCTGGACCGAAGCAGCCCGCGACCTGCCGCCGATCCTCTCGGTCGAAGCAGCGCACGTCTGAGGTGGCAATCGTCCTGCTGCCCGCGACGCTCGCCGCAGAGGCGGGCGGGCAGAAGCGATTCGAGCTGCAAGCGGCGACGGTGGGCGAAGCGCTGCGCCAATTGCCGGTGGCAAGCCTGCTCTTCGACGAGGCGGGCGAGCTGCGCCGGCTGATCAACGTGTTCGTCGACGGAGCGGACGCGAGAGGCGGCCGACTCCTCGACGAGCCGCTCAGCGCCGACTCCGAGGTCCGGGTCGTCGGGGCCGTCGCCGGCGGCGAACCGGGCAAGTGGCTCTGAGCCACAAAGTCCGACTCAGCGCCCCGCCTCCCTGATCCGATCGGCCACGTCGTACGCGTTGACGACTCGCCCTCGGTGCAGGTCGAGGTAGGCCTCCCCCAGGATCCGACGAATCTCTTCGCGCCGTCTGCGTTCGGCGTCCTCTTCCTCGCGATGAGCCACGATCAGCCGGCGGAGATGGACGTAGCTCGGCTTGGGTAGGCCAAGTTCAGCCGCGGTGGCCCCGACCCGGCGCGAGATCTCAGCCATCGGCTCTGCCCTGTCGTCGAGCGCACGCACCGCCAGGAGGATCTGCGGGTCGTACCGGGGCGCGATCTGAACCACGACACAAGATTCCTACGACCCGAGCGCCGTCTGTGTCCCGATTCGGTACCGAAATGCACAAGTGGCTCTGAGCCACGAACTCCGTGCCGCTCAATCCCATCCGGGTCCTTGCCGATCCTTTGTCGGTGCGGGCCATTGCGGTTTTCCTCGTCGTCGTCGGCGCGCTCTCGGCGCTCGGCTTCGCGCGCCACGAGCAGCGTGCTCGTGAGCAGGGCCAGCTCGCCGCGATCGCGAGCGATCTCGCGGGACGCAGGATCGGCGTCCACTGTCCCGGCTTCCTCTCGAGCCTCGTCGACACGCACGGCGAGGCGGGGCGCGTCCGCTTCGACGCAGCGGGCCGGCCCGCGGATCACACCGATCTGTCCCCGCAGACTTGCAAGGCCCTCCGGCATCTCGGCCACGTCGACTTCACGTGCATCGACCGGGGCGATTGCGGCTTCACGCAGTTCGACGCCGCCTGGGCCGCACATACGCTCGCGCACGAGGCGTTCCACCTACGCGGCTTCCAGGACGAGGGCGTGACCGAGTGCTATGCGCTCCAGAACACCGCGTTCGTCGCAGAACGCCTCGGGGTCCCGGCCCTACAGGCAGCGAAGCTGCAGGCGTGGATCTACGTCAGGGGCTACCCGAACGAGCCGGAGGAGTACCACTCCGCGCGGTGCTATAGCGGCGGCCCGCTGGACCTCCGCCCGAACGTCACGAAGTTTCCCTAGTCCTACTTCACCACCGTAGGGATGTTCTTGATCTTGCCGCTGATGATCTCGGCGCGGATCTTGTTGACCGCGGCCACCTCGGACTTCGGCACCTTCGGGCTGATCTTGCCCACACCGACACCGTTCTGCTTCAGGCCGAAGACCATGTTGCCGCCCTTGAAGGTCCCGTCGACGACGCTCTTGATCGCCAGGAAGACCGCGGCGTCGACTCGCTTCACCGCGCTCGTCAGGATGTGCGGCCCGAGGAACGACTGATCGGCGTCGACGCCGATCCCCCACACGTGCTTCTCCTTCGCGGCGTCGAGCGCGCCGAGCCCGCAGGCACCCGCGACCTGGAAGACGACGCCGGCACCCTGCTCGATCTGGTTGAGCGCGATCTGCTTGCACTTCGCCTGGTCGGTGAAGTCCTGCGAGTAGCCGTTCACCACCTTGATCCCGGGATCCGCGGCCTTGGCACCTGCCTGGTAGCCGGCGATGAAGCGATCGACGGGCGGCTGCTTCTCGCCCCCGACTGAGCCGACCAGGTCGGGACCGGGACGGCGCTTCTCCTCGAGTCCGGCGAGGTAGCCGACGAGGTAGCCGGTCTCCTGCTCGCGGAACAGCAGCCCGAGCAGGTTGGCCGGCTTGTGTGCCTCCTCCGTCTGGTCGACGTCGACGATGGCGAACTTCGACTTCGGGAAGTTCGTCGCCGCAGTGTCGACGGCCGTCGCCTCCGTGTAACCCACGGCGATCGTGAGGTCGTAGCCCTTCCGCGCCAGCGTGGTCATGTTCGGGAGATAGTCCAGCTGCGCGTTCGAGTGATAGACCGCCGGCTGGACGCCGAGCTCCCGTTGTGCGCGCAGGAGGCCCACGTAGGACAGGTGGTTGAAGCCGCGATCGTTCAGACCGCTGACGTCGGGAACGAGCCCGACCTTGAACTTCTTGCCACCCTTCGTCGTGGTGCCGGCCGAGGGCTTCGTCCCCCCACCGCCTCCACCGCAGCCGGCGGCCAGGAGGACGACGACGCCGAGGAGTACGAGCGATCTCTTCATCGAGGAGCCTTTCCGCTAAGGTTTGCGACTATGGGGCGAAAACCATGAGCGAGGTTACCAGCGCGCACCCCACTCATGTCACGCTGGCCGTCGTCCTTCAGGTCAGAAGGGGCGAGTTGCAGGTGCTCCTCTGGCAGCGCGCGCGGGAACCTTTCCGGGGGGCCTGGGCACTTCCGGGCGGGTATCTGAGCGCCGGCGAGACGCTCGAGCAGTCGATCCGTGCTCATCTCGCGGCCAAGGTCGACGTGCGCGAGCTCTCGCATCTCGAGCAGCTCGAGACGCTCAGCGATCCCGACCGGTCTCCGAAGGAGTGGCAGCTCGCAACCACGTATCTCGGTCTCGTCCCGAGCGACCTCGACCCCGAGCTGCCGGGCGACACCGACTGGCAGCCCGTCGACGATCTTCCCAGGCTCGGCTTCGATCACGGGTCGATCGTGCTCGCCGGCCGCGAGCGCCTACGCGCGAAGCTGTCCTACACCAACCTCGGCTTCGCACTCGCACCGGCCGAGTTCACGATCTCGGAGCTTCGCGATCTCTACGCCGCCGCGCTCGGGCACGACGTCTCGGCGACGAATCTCCAGCGGGTGTTACTGCGGCGAGACGTGCTCGAGCAGACCGGACGACGACGCGCGTCCGGGCCGAGCGGAGGTCGTCCCGGATCGCTCTTCCGGTTCCGCACGAGCGAGCTGGAGATCACGGATCAGTTCGCCGTGTTGCGCCCGCCGGGACCTGCGCGCGTGCCCGTCGCGTAATTCTCGGGGCATGGACTCCAACCCGTACCCAGCTCGTAGAGTCAGAGCGTGGCGGCCCGCCGAGGCGACGAGCGCGCCTGGATCCGCGGCGCGCAGCAGGGATCCGTCTCCGATCTCGAGGCGCTGTTTCGGCACCACTGGCCAAAGGCGTACCGCGCCGCGTACCTCGTCGTCCACGACTCGGGAGCTGCAGAGGACATCGCACAGGAGGCCTTCCTCGCGGCGGTGCGCGGGCTCGACCGCTTCGATCGCCGCCGCCCGTTCGGCCCCTGGCTGCACAGGATCGTCGTCAACCGCGCGATCGACTGGTCGCGTGCGCGGGCGCTCCGGCGGGAGTCGGGCAACGCCGCCCTCGAGCTCGTCGCCGCACCTGCCGCTCCGGACAACCCTCACGCTCAGACGCTCGCTGCCGCTCTGGCAGGTCTGTCGCCCGAGCATCGGGCCGTGATCGTCCTTCGCCACCTGCTCGAGTACACGCCGGGAGAGATCGCCGAGGTACTCGGACTGCCCCGCGGCACGGTGAATTCGAGGCTCCGCCGCGGCCTCGACGAACTGGCCGCTCGCTTCGGCGAGGAGCTCGAGTGATGCGCTGGAACGAGCCTGCGCCAGGAGAGCATGAGGCCGGCGACCGCAGCTGGGAGGTCGTCAGCGCCGCGTTCGAGGAACGGCTGCCGGCACAGCGAAGGCGCGATTGGCGTCCGTTCGTCCTCGCCGCTGCGATCGCGGCGGTGATTGCGGCAGCACTCAGCCCGCCCGGCCACGCAGTTTTCGGCTCGCTTCGCGACGCGGTGCGCGGCGAGCGGAACGCGAGACCGGCGTTGTTCTCATTGCCCAGCCCACACTCACGACTCCTCGTCAACTCCGCCGAGGGTGCGTGGGTCATCCAGAGCGACGGTTCCAAACGATTGCTGGACGGCTACCGCGAAGCCTCGTGGTCTCCGCACGGCCTGTACCTCGCCGCTATCCACGGGGATGAGCTGCGCGCGCTGGAACCGAACGGCGACGTGCACTGGTCGATCGGGAGACCGGGTCTAGCCGGTCCGACGTGGTCGAACGAGGGTACGGGCGACGAGCGCGTCGCCTATTTGGCCGGGTCGACGCTACGCGTGATCGGCGGTGACGGGCGCGGTGATCGGCTTCTCGCTCGTAACGTCGCACACGTCGTGCCGGCCTGGCGTCGAGGCGCACACGTCTTGGCCTATGTCGATGGGGCAGGCAGGGTGGTCGTGCGTGACGCGGACACGGGAGCCGTTCAGTGGCGTAGCGTCGCGCAGCAGCCACCGCAGGCTCTGGAGTGGTCAGGGGACGGCCATTACCTGCTCGCCCGCGGTCCGAGCTCGATCACCGTGTTCGGCGACCGCGGAAAGCAACGGCTCACACCGCTCGGCCCCGGTGCGGCTCCGGTCGCCGACGCAGCCTTCATGCCGTCGAGCAGCGCGCTTGCCTTCGTTCAGCGCGCGCCGGGCCGCAGCATCCTCTGGTTTTACTCGCAACTCCGACCTGAGGGCACTGCAGCCCGTCGCGTCTTCGCGGGCGCAGGCACCTTCGACCGTGTCGCCTGGTCACCCGAGGGCCGCTGGCTCGTCCTTAGCTGGCCGAGTGCTGACCAGTGGCTGTTCATTCGCTCGGCATCGGTGCGCAAAGTGATTCCCGTATCCGGAATCGAGGATGCATTTGGTCCCGCGGCAATCCCGGCGGGCTGGTGCTGTCCGTGACCGCGTGCTACGGTCAGTCCGTTCCCGGCGACAAGGAGGTCGAACAGATGACGATTGCGCTCACCTCCTTCCGAAGAGCCACGCGGCTCGTCGGCTAGCTCCGGCCACCTCGGGAACCATCACCTAGCGCGAGTCTCGTGAGCCCGCCTGCGAGCGGGCAGTTTCGGCTTCTCCCTCTTTCACTTGGTCGAAAGGAGACTCGCTTTGCCTGCATTAGAAGCGCTCGGCTGGGATGACGACTGGTCGTCCACATTCGAGCAAACCGAGCACGACAACCTGATCCCTGCACGCGTCGCCGCGCAACATCGCGGCGAGTACTCCGTCTGGTCCGAGGACGGCGAGGTGCGTGCACGGGCGGCCGGAAAGCTGTTCTACGAGCACGAGGTCGGCGGCCCGATCCCGGCGGTCGGCGATTGGGTCGCAGTGGAGCGGCCGGACGGCGAACGCGCCGTTATCACGTCGATCCTGCAACGGCGCAGCGCCTTCGTGCGCAAGAACGCGGGCAACGACTCGACCGATCAGGTCCTCGCAGCGAACGTCGACACAGCCTTCCTGCTTGCCGGGCTGGACGACGACTTCAGCCTCCGCAGGCTCGAGCGCTACATCACAACCGCGTGGGAAAGCGGCGCGCAGCCGATCGTCGTCCTCACGAAGGCCGACCTTTGCGCAGATGTCGGCGACGCAGTGCTCGCAGTCGAAAGCGTGGCGATCGCAGTGCCGATCCACCCCGTCTCGAACCTGAGCGGTACGGGACTGGACACGCTCGAGCCCTACCTCCAGCCCGGCCGAACCGCAGTGCTGCTCGGGTCGTCAGGAGTCGGCAAGTCGACCCTGCTCAACCGACTGGCGGGGAAGGAGGTGATGCAGACGAGGGCGGTCGCCGCGGACGGCACCGGCCGACACACGACAACGCATCGCGAGCTCGTGCAACTGCCGGCCGGCGGCCTGATCATCGACACGCCCGGGCTGCGGGAGCTCCAGTTCTGGGAGGGCGACCTGAGCGCCGCCTTCGAGGACATCGAGGCTCTTGCCGCTGAGTGCCGGTTCCGTAACTGCGTCCACGCCCGCGAACCGGGCTGCGCCGTCCTGGGTGCGGTCGACGACGGAACACTCGAGCTGGACCGGCTCCGCTCGTGGCGGAAGCTTCAGCGAGAGCTCGAAGCGATCGCGGCGCGCACGGACACGCGGCTACGGCTCGCGAGGAAGAAGCGCTGGAAGCAGTACGCCTCGGTCGCGCGGCAAAGGAGCCGGCCGTGAAAGAGCGCTTACGCTGCGTCGCAGCCGAGCAGCTCGAGCGCGACGAGCGAGCTCTCGATGAAACTCTGTGCTTCCTGCGCGGTGTCGAAGACATACGGCCCGGCGCTTCTCGGCTGTACCGAGAGCTCGTCCACCGGATAGACGTCAGCGGCGACGACCCATTCCGTCCCGTAGTCCGCGCAGCTCAGGCGCACGACGGGCTGGCCTTCCTTCTGCACCGAGGAAACGAGCTCGCGGACCGCGGCGAGAGGAAAGTTCATACGCCGTTACGCCCGAGCACGTCGACGGAGACGATCTGGCGCCCGTCGATCGTGGCGTCCCCGACGGCGACGGTGCCGCCCGCCTCTGCCTCGTCGATGACGCGCATGCCCATCGCTTTCGCATACTCGAAGTCGCTTGCCTCCGCGACGAGGAGCGTGGCCCCGCTCGCGAGCGTGACCTCGACGCGGTAAATCGTCTTGGGTTCGGGCTCCGTCGTCGCGGCCGGTGCCGCCGCCTCTCCGCGCACCTCGGCCAGGGCCATCTGCGTGATCACGCCTGACGGTTCGTGCAGGCGCTGGATCGCATCCTTGATGTCCGAGCGGGCAGCGGTGACGAGCCGGATAGGCCCGTGCATGGCCTCGCGTAGACGGGTCAGGTGCGACGCGTTGTCGGCATCGGGAACCGCGACGATCGTGCAGTCGTTCTCGCGCGCCAACGGCAGTGCGCAGTACATCTCCGCGGCAGGACGGGGAAGCTCATGCGCGACTGCGGGGTCGATCGGGTACTCGGTGAGGTCGACGAACTCCTGTCCGTGCTGCGCTGCGAGGAGTCTGGTCAGTTCGCGCTCGGGCAATCCGTACTCGAGCAAGACCTCCCCGAGGCGCCGCCCGCTGTCGGCTGCATCCGAGAGGGCGCGATTGACGTCCTCGAGCGACATGAGACCTGCCCGATAGACGAGCGTGCCCAGCGGATAGCTCCGCATCTCAGCGGTGCTGAAAGGGGGTGTTGCCGGCGCAGCCGGCGCCGCCTGTCTGGTCTCGAACATCGTCATCGCCGCAGTTCTCCATGACACACAGTCGTCAGATTGCGGCAGGTGGTCTACCCCCCGAACGAGGTAGCGCGTTCGAGCCCCTCGAACGAGGGCTAGGTCGCCGCCAGCGCGGCGGTCAAAGCGGCCCCGGACAGCTCGTCCTTGCGGAGGAAGGCGCGTGCGGAGCTGGATCCGACGAGCGACCGGTAGTCGTCGCGGCTCGACGTGAGGATCACGACCGGCGCGGATTCGAGCTCGCGTAGGCGCTCGGCGACCTCGAAACCGTCGAAGTCGGGAAGCTGAACGTCGAGCAGGACGATCTCAGGCTCGAGCTCCTTCGCCAGTCTCAGCGCGGTCACGCCGTTCTCCGCCTCGCCGACGACATCGAAGCCCTCGGCCTCGAGCAGGCTGCGCGCACTCGCGCGGAACGTCGCGTAATCGTCGACTATGAGGATGGACCTGGCCACGGGACCGTGCCTCTACAGAGCTTAAGCGGTCCCTTTTGGTCAGCGCGCCCGCGTCACCTTGCTCAAGCCGATCGGACGATCTGCGTCGAGCCCTTTCGCGTGAGCGAGCGACGCGGCGAAGAGCTGCCCGGGAACGACCGAGAGGAGCGGTGCGAGCACCGGACTGGGCGCCGGGGGGACGGAGAGGACGTGCGCGGCGTCCGCCACATCCGCGGCGGCACTGCCGCTCGCTACGAGCGTGGCCTGAGCCGCGTGCGCGCGCTCCGCAGCCTCCAGCACGGCGCGAAGCCCAGCGTCGCGCGAGGCAATCACCCAGACAGGAAAGAGCGCGTCAAGCGCCGCAACCGGGCCGTGGACGAGGTCTGTGGCCGTCAACGGCTCAGCCGCGACGCGGCAGGTCTCCTTCAGCTTGAGCGCGATCTCGCGCGCCGTGGCGATTTCCATGCCGCGCCCGATGACGTACATCCGGCCCACATATGCGAAAGCGAGCGCAACCTCCGACACGGCCCGCTCGAGTGGGTCGAGCGTGGCTGACAGGACGTCGGCCACGCTCCGCAGCCCATCGGCGGTCTCCCGCTCCCGCTCCGCGCACACACCTGCGAGCAGGGCCAGGGCCGCGAGCATGTTCATGTACGTCTTGGTCGCGGCGACCGAACGCTCGGTGCCTGCCGCGAGCGGCAGCGAGATCTCGGCGAGCCGGGCCAGCTCGGACTCGGGCTCGTTGGTCAGAGCGATCGTTCGCGCTCCCTGCGCGCGGGCGCGTTCGACGTACGCCACGACATCCGGGGTCTCTCCGGACTGCGAGAGGGCGATGACCACCGAGTCGGAGAAGTCGAGCTGTGCCTCGTAATAGACGACCAGCGAGATCGAGTCGCGCACGGCCGTCCAGCCGGGCAGCAGGCCGAAGGCGTAGACCGCGAAGGCCGCCGCTGCGTCCGAAGACCCGTGTCCAATCAGACGGACGATGCTAGGCCGGCGCTCGATCAGCCCACGGGCGGCGGAGCGATACTCGTCCGCGTGCTCGAGGAGGGCGCGCAACGCCCGCGGCTGCTCGTGAATCTCAGCGAGAAAGTGCTTGCCGGGTTCCGTGGTGTTCAGCGGCGCCCCACCCGACCGGCTACCGACTGCTCGTTCCCCGCGTCGTTCCCGTCCAGCAGGTCCTGCGGATCGGCCTCGGCGACGTGACACGCAACGAGCCTGCGAGTCCCGAGCTCGCGCAGCACCGGAGTCTCGGTTTCGCACCTCGCGATCGCGTACGGACAGCGAGGCTGGAACCGGCAGCCTTCTTTCGGATCGACGACCTTCGGCGCCTCGCCTACATCGGTCTTGTCGGAGACCCCGAGCTCGGCTCGGGGGTCGGGCACGGCGGAGAGCAGGAGCTGCGTGTACGGATGCTTCGGCCGCTGGAGCACGTCCTCGGTGGGCCCCTCCTCCACGAGGTGGCCCGCGTACATCACTAGCACTCGGTCGGCGATGTAGCGAGCGCTGGCGACGTCGTGCGTGATGTAGAGAAACGACACGCCTTCTCGCTCGCGTAGCTCGCTCATCAGGTTGAGGATCCCGATGCGGATCGAGACGTCCAGCATCGAGACCGGTTCGTCCGCGATGATCAATTTCGGTCTGAAGGCAAGCGCCTGCGCAAAGCCGACGCGCTGGCGCTGCCCTCCGCTCAGCTCGTAAGGGAACTTCCGCGCCGCTGCGGCGGCCGGGACGAGACCAACCGCGTCGAGCACCCGCTCGACCTCGCCGCGGCGACCCTTGCGGCCGAGCCCACCGCGGTGCAGCCTGAGTGCCCGGGCGATCCCGTGCACGACGCGGTAGGCCGGATTGATGGAGCTGTACGGATCCTGGAAGACCATCGGCACGTCACTGCTGTACGCGAGACGCCGCTTGCGCGAGCGCAGGCGACTGAGGGGCCGGCCCTCGAAATAGATCTCGCCTTTCGTCGGCTTGTAGACGCGCGCGAGCAGGCGGGCGATCGTGCTCTTGCCGCTCCCGCTCTCGCCGACGAGCGCCACGATCTCACCTTTGCCGATGGTGAGATCGACGTCGTCCACGGCGTGGAGGCTCTGCCGCGACAGCAGCTTCCCGACGCGAAAGTGCCGCGTCAGACCGACCGTGCGAAGTAGCGGCTCGGTCACACTGCCCCCTCGGAGGCAGTCGCCAGGGTGGCGTCGGGCGCGGCACCCTTCTCGTACAGGATGCAGCGCACCAGGTCACCGTCGACGTCGAAGAGCGGTGGCTGTGCGGAGCGGCAACGCGCCATCACGTGGGGACAGCGTGGCGAGAAGCGGCAGCCCGCCGGTGGGCGCGCGAGATCCGGCGGCGAGCCCGGGATGCCGAGCAGGTGCACCCTCGGGCCGCGGATCGAAGGGAATGCCTCGAGCAGCGCGCGCGTGTACGGATGGCGTGGCTGATCGAAGAGTTGCCGAGTCTTGCCGAACTCCGCCACATGCGCGGCGTACATCACCAGCAGCCGGTCGGAGAAGTGACTCACGAGCGACATGTCGTGCGTGACGAAGACGACCGCAAATCCGAGGCGCTTCTGCAACTCTTTGATCTGCACCATCAGCGAACGCTGCCCAACCACGTCGAGCGCGGAGGTCGGCTCGTCCATGACGATCAGATCGGGCGTGAAGAGGAGCGCCATCGCGATCATCGCCCGCTGACGCATCCCTCCGGACAGCTGGTGTGGATAGCTGTGCAGGTGAATCGGGTCGATCGAGACCAGCCGCAGCACTTCCTTGGAGCGTTCCTCGATCTCCTTCGCAGTCATGTTCGAATGGGTTTTGCAGACGTCGCGCATCTGCGCCGCGATCGTCAACACCGGATTGAGCGCGTTCATGGCGCTCTGCATGACGACGGAGAACTCGCGCCAGCGAATGTGCCGGAGCTGGCGTTCGGTGAGCGCGACCATGTCGCGGCCCTGGAAGACGATCTGCCCCTCCATGATCTCTCCCGCGAACGGCGGACCGAGCAACCGCGTGATCGCATAGAGCAAGGTCGATTTTCCACAACCCGATTCGCCGACGATCCCGAGGAACTCTCCGCGGTTGACGTCGAAGTCCACGCGCTCGACCGCGACCACCGGTCCTTCGTCCGACGCATACGCCACCGTCAGCCCGCGGACCTCGAGGATCCGCTCCGGGTCGACCGACACGTCGACCCGATCGCCCTTGCTAGACCCCCTGATCGTGCGATCGAGTCGCCGCATGCGAAGCGCGGGGTTGCTGATCTCGTCGAATGCGTAGTTGAGGAGAGCGAAGGCCGCCCCGAGCCCCGCGACGCAGATACCCGGCATGATCGCCCACAGGACCATGTTCGCCCCGAGTGCCTCGTTGTTCTCCGCCCAGTAGAGCATCGTTCCCCAGCTCTGGCTGCTTGGATCGCCCAGACCGATGAACTGCAAGCCTGCAGCGGCGAGGACCGCGTACAACGCGCCGCCGAGAAACGTCGCCACGATCAGCGACGTCATCGTCGGGAGGATCTCGAACACGATCACGTACAGCTTCCGCTCGCCTCTGACCCGGGCCGACTCCAGGAAATCGCGCGTCCGCAGCGAGAGAGTCTGCGACCGCAGCTGACGTGCGCCGTAGGACCAGCCGAGAGCTCCGAGAACGATGACGAGCGTGAAGAGGCCCGAGTTCTTCTCGTACGCCGCGATGACGATGATCAGCGGAAAGATCGGGATCACGAGGAGGACGTCCGTGAGCAGCGACAGCAGCCCGTCCGCCACGCCACCGAGATAGGCGGCCGACACGCCGATGAGGACGGCGAGGACGGTCGCGAGACCGCCGACGGCGAACGCGATGACCACCGATTGGCGCGTCCCCCAGATCAGCTGGGACAGGACGTCCTGGCCGTAGGCCGTCGTCCCGAACCAATGGTGACTCGAGGGACCGAGGCCGGGGAGGTAGCTCTCGGCCTGCGGATCATGGGGGGCGATCTGCCCCGGGAAGACGGCGAGCACGAGGAAGAACACCAGGAGCACGAGCCCCGCCAGCGCCTTGCGGTTGCGCGCAACCGCCCGCCACAAGTCGGCGCCGAAGCCTCGCCTAGCCTCCGCAAGCGGCGGATCCGGCCCGGAAGTCGCCGTCGTCGGCTCCACCGTCGCGGTCATCGACTGCGCAGTCACGAACTGTCCCGGGTGCGAGGATCGAGCAGGGCGGTCGCGCCGTCGGCGACGAGGATCGCGACGAGCACCGCCACGGTCAGGAGCAGGAACAACGCCTGCATCAGCGCGTAGTCCTGGTTCTCGACCGACTGCAGGAACATCCAGCCGACGCCGGGATAGTTGAAGACGAACTCGACGAGGATCGCACCGCTGACGACGAAGCCGAGCGACATCGCGAAGCCCGCGAGGTTCGGCAGGATCGCGTTGCGCCCGGCGTAGGTCCACATGATCCGCCACGGCTTCAATCCCTTCGCTCTCGCCATGCGCACGTAGTCCTCTGCGAGCACGGAGATCGTGTTGTTCCGCATCGTCAGGATCCAGCCGCCGATGGACGTGATCAAGATCGTGAACGCCGGCAGGATCGAGTGGCGCAACACGTCGCCGATGAACGTCCACGACCACCCGATGGTCGTCGTGACGTCGTACCCCCCGCTCTCGGGCACCCAGCCGAGCTTGATCGAGAAGAACCAGATCGCGAGCAACGCGAGCCAGAAGTAGGGGAACGCGGACGTGATCACGAAGATCGGTGGCAGCGCGCCGTCGAGGAACCCGCCCCGCCGCCACGCGGCGACGAGCCCGATGAGCGTGCCGAGCAGGAACGCGATCACGGTCGTCAGCCCGACGAGCCCGAGGGTCCAGGGGAGGGCCTGCAGCACCTGGTGGCTGACGGCGTCGGGGAAGAACGTCAGCGAGATGCCGAAGTGCCCCCTCGCGATGTTGCCGAGATACGTGAAGTACGCCGCGGGCAGGCTCTGGTGCGTGTGAATGCCGAAGGCGATCTCGAGCGCATGCATCGCCTGCGGCTGGATCCGGCCCTTGTAGCGGCTCATCATCGCCAGGGCCGCGTTTCCGGGCATGAGGCGCGGGATGAGGAAGTTCAATGTCACCGCCGCCCACAGGGTCACGACGAAGAACCCCAACCTGCGGAGGACGAACCTCATCTCTCGCGCCTCATGCCCGGGTGCTACCTCATCTCATTTCGGCCTCAGGTGCATGGCCAGGACGCCCCAGTCGGGAATCTCGTACGCCGCCGGCTTCGCGTACGGATCGCTCTGGGTCACCCAGCCGGTGATGCTCTTGGTGTTGTACTGGTACCAGTCGACGCCCTCGGTGACCGGAATCACCGGCACGTCGTTGACCATCGCCGCCTCCAGCTTTTTCACGATCGCGTGCTGCTTCGCCGAGTCGGTCGTCGCGCCGTACTGCTCGATCAGCTTGTCGACGGCCGAGTTGTAGTACCTCTCCCAATTCGACGATGCCGTCTTGCCGATCGGCGCCGAGTTCTTCGAGTACAGCAGTTGGCGCAGCTCGTAGTACGGTGCCGGGCCGCCGGACTCGTTGCCGTTGTACATCAGCTGGAACTTGCCGTTGTAGGCGTTCGAATCGAACGTTGTGCTCGACAGGTTCTCGGGCTTGATCTTGATCCCGACCGCCTTGAGCTGCTGCTGGATCACCTGGACCGACGCAACCCAGTCGGAGTACCCGCCGATGTTGATGATCCTGAACGACAGCGGCTTGCCGGACTTCGTGTGGAACACGCCGCCCGACCTCTTGAAGCCCGCCTTCTGCAGGATCGAGACCGCCTTCGCCGGGTTGTAGGTGATCTTGCTCGCGAGGCCCTTGTCGAGCCAGCTGCTGAACGTCGGCGTGACGATCCCCGTCTGGTTCGACGCGGGTTCGTAGCTGTACTCGCCGATCCGAGAGACCTTGCCGCGGTCGATCGCGTACGCGATCGCGCGGCGCACGGCGACGTTGGACAGGATTGGGTCCTTCAGGTTGATGAAGATGTTCACGTTGACGAGCGGCGGGAACCAGTAGTGGTTGTTCGAGCTCTTCGACGAGTAGTACGCCTTGATGTTCGGGATGAACTGACTCCCCCACTGCGCCTTCCCGCTCGCGAGCTGCTGGTTCGCCGGATCGTTTGACGTGAATGCCGGGTAGTAAATCGTGTCGATCTTCGGCAGTCCCTTCTGCCAGTAGCCCGAGTTCTTCGTGTACTTGATCACCTGCGGCGAGCACGAGCTCATCTTGAACGGACCGGTGCCGACCGGATGCGTCTCTTTGTACGTGACTGGGTTCTTGATCGACGACCAGATGTGCTTCGCCACGATCGGCGTCTGTGCAGCGATGTAGTAGAAGTACGGCACCGCAGACGTCTTGAAGTTGAAGACGACTTTGTTGCCCTTCTTGCTGACGCTCTTCAACACGGCCCAATCGGCATTGAGATCGAGGCCCGGGTTCTTCCTCAACAGCTGGTAGGTGAAGACGACGTCGTCGGCGCTGAACGGCTTGCCGTCCGTCCACTTCACGCCCGAACGGATCGTGAACGTCAGCGTCTTGTTCCCGTTGCCCCACTTGTAGCTCGACGCGAGCCAGTTCGTGGTCGCACCGCTCTTGAGGCCGTTCACGAACACTAGCTCTTCGTACACGGGCCCGAACGAGAGGGAGTTGACGTCCCCGTTGAACGGACTGAATCCGCACGTCCACGTCGTTCCCTGCTCGTTCGAGATGGTTACCGAGGTGGTGTCCGATGCGCTGCGGACCGTCTTGTCGCCGGCTGTGCCGAAGCCGGCCCAGACGGTCGCGCCGACGCCGACCAACACCGCGAAAGCCAGCGCTCGTCTCATGATCGACTCCTTCCCGGTCGTTCTGCGACCGTCCTCAGGTTGACCCTGCTCGGGCACGCACACGCCCGATCGTTCCTGCCCTCTTCGTTCAACTGCCTGCCTCCCTTCCGATCCTGGCGAAGCGAGCACCCAACTCAGAGCGGAGGCGCTCCCTCGCAGCTTCGTCGGAGCCGAGCTCGTCGAGGCCGAGCAGCGCCGCCCCGACGATCGGCGGTGAGCTCGTGGAAGTCACTGTTGCGGCCGGGGCGATCTCCACGGTGCGTCGTGCCACCGCGTCCACCAGCGCGCCGTCGGCTGCGTCGATCAGGCCGCCGCCGAGGAGAACCTGTG
>VAWR01000021.1 GCA_005885245.1 Actinomycetota bacterium
ACATTCCTGAACACTGGCCCAACTTGAACCGCGGACATATGCAGCGGCGAGCCAGACACCGGCGAATAGCACGAGCAGGAACCCGGGTTCAGCGAGGCGTCTTCCCGTGTGATGCCGAAGGAGAGCTCGCGGCCTCGGATTCTAAATGGCGGCGCCGGTAGACTCGAACCGACATGGCCGAGGTCCTACTCTTTCACCATGCGCAGGGACAGACACCCGGATTCCTTGCGTTCGCGGACGAACTCGGCGCCTCCGGACACACCGTCCATACTCCGGATCTCTATGACGGCAAGACGTTCGCTGCGCTCGACGAGGGCGTCGGCTACGCGAAGCAGGTCGGCTTCGACACGATCCTCGAGCGCGGTCGACTTGCCGCTGAGAGCTTGCCGAACGAACTCGTCTATGGCGGATTCTCGCTCGGGGTGATGCCGGCGCAGATGCTGGCCCAGACGCGTCCCGGCGCCGAGGGAGCCTTGCTCTTTTCCGCCGCTTTCCCAACCTCGGAGTTCGGCCACCCCTGGCCGCAGGGCGTCCCGCTGCAGATCCACATGATGGAGGATGACGAGTGGGTTGTCGGGGAAGACCTCGAGGCCGCCCGCCAACTCGACGAGACAATCGAGAGCGCGGAGCTGTTCCTGTATCCGGGCGATCGGCACCTGTTCGCTGACAACAGCCTCCTCGACTACGACGAAAAGGCTGCGGCACTGCTCAGGGAACGCGTGCTCGCGTTCTTGAACGGCATCGAGTAGACGACAGCACTCGTCGGGGGACACGCGGGACCCGGCGGTACCGGGAACTCGGTTCGGATCTCAGGCTTCGAGGAGTGGACGTTCGGCGACGATGGCTCGTCGCCGAGTCGCAGGGCCACTACGATCAAGCCGAATACGACCGACAGCTCGAGCACGGCGCGGCCGAGCCGCAGTAGACGGTCAGGCGCCTGTCCCGCGCCAGCTCAGGAGACATTCCCGCACACTCGAACAGCCAACGGATGCTCGCTTTACCAGGTCAGGGCGGCCACATCGAACGCTTTCACCTTGGGGGACATTCCCGAAAGCCGGCCCAAGCTGCCGTACGAGAGCACCCGCGCCAAGGCGCCATTTTTCTTTGACGCGACCTCGTTAGGCTCGGATTCCGTAGGTTTCCGACTCCGTAACGACCACGACCTGCAGGAGGTCCCATGAGCGGTTACGCAGTGGCGCATCTTGACGACATTGACGAGGTGAGCGACGGCCGCTGTCCCTGGCGCCCTGTCCGGCACCGCTTCGGCATCACGTCCTTCGGCGTCAACGCGTGGACGGCCCGCGACGTGGGCGACCGGATCATCAACGAGCACGTCGAGGTGGAGCGCGAGCCGGGTCATCTGCGAGCCGATGAGTTGGAGGACGATTCGAACGAGGAGCTCTACCTCGTCCATCGTGGCCGCGCAAGGTTCGAGCTCGACGGTGAGCGGGTGGACGCGCCCGCCGGCACGTTCGTCTTCGTGCCGCCCGACGTCAAGCGCACCGCGTTCGCCGAGGAGCCGGGGACGACGATCGTCGCCCTCGGGGGCATTCCGGGGAAGGCATACGAACCCGTCGGCTGGGAGATCTGGAGGCCGCTCCACCATCTCTACGAGTCGGGCGAGTACGCCGAAGTTGCCGATCGCGGACGCGAGTTGATCGAAGCCAGCCAGTACGCCGAGCCGCTCTACAACCTCGCGTGCTGCGAGAGCCTCGCGGGGCGGACGTCCGACGCGATCGAGCACCTCCGGCTCGCGATCGACGGGACGGACCGGTACAGAGAGCGGCTCCGCGCGCTTGCTGCCGGCGATTCGGACTTCGACCCGATCCGCGAGGAACCCGGTTTCAAGGACCTGGTGGGCTAGCGGCGGAGTGGAGCCGGCTAGGGGCTAGCCGCCTCGCGGGCGCACGCCACAGCATCCGCAGTAGCGCGTCAAGATGCAACCGTTGACCGCCCAGGACGTCTTCAGAGCAACGATGCGCGATGAGATCGCCCCCGCACTTCGCGAGTTGGGCTTCAAGGGCTCTGGTCAGGTCTACCTGCTTCCGAGTGAGACGCATTGGGCGATGCTCAGCTTCCAGAAGTCCGCATCCAGCGACGCGGCGGGTGTTCGCTTTGCGGTGAACTTCGACGTTACGACCAAGCAAGAGTGGGACCATCGCCGTCGCGCCTTTGGTGCGCCTGCGCGGCCTAGTCCTTCGTGGCTTTCCAGAGGATCGATCGCTGACCAACCATGGCCCGGCGGCGGTTGGATGCAGCACTGGTGGCACTTGCGGATAAACGAGGCTGTTCGTCCACTCGTGGACGACGTGCTGTCGAGGATTGAGCACGAGGCGCTCCCCGCGATGCGAGCCTCAATGGCTAAACCGTCCGGGTGACATTCCCGAACACTTGCCCAGGCGGTGCAAGCCCCCAGGCGTCAGGATAATGAGTGCATGGAAGCGGTGAACATCTTCAGCGCCGAGAACCTCGAGGGCAGGGTCGACGTGGCTCGTGCGCTGAGGTCGACCGCGACCACCATGTTCATCTACGACCTGGCGCCCGGTCAGAGCTCATCCCCGTATCACTACGAGTACGAAGAGGAATGGCTCCTGGTCATCGAGGGCACCATCGTGGTGCGCGCACCCGATGGAGAGCACCCTCTGGAGCGCGGAGACCTCGTCTGCTTCCCGCCCGGTCCGGCCGGAGCGCACAAGCTGATGAACCGGTCAGAGTCGCCGGCGAGGACGTTGATGTTCTCGAGCTCGCGGGTGCCGGCCGTCTCCGTTTATCCGGACAGCGACAAGATCGCCGTGTGGCCCGGCGACGACGCAAACGAACTGATCTTCAAACGCAGCACGGCGGTGCCGTGGTCGGATGGAGAGGAAGGCTGGGATAAAGCCCTCTGACGGACTCGAACCGTCGAGCCCTCTTTCAGGCGCCCGGCTCTAACAAGAGTCGCCATTTCCTCGCGGACATTCCTGAACACTGGCCCATGCGAGTGAGCTGGCCCAGGCCCGAGCAACCCGCGCTACGAAGCTCGGCGTGACCTGCGGGCTGCCAGGAACTCCCAGACTCCAAAGACGATCAGCACGACCAGGATTGCGACGAAGACATCGCCACCTGGATGTCCGTTCTTGTCGCCGGCCACTGTGCGGTCGAACAGCTCGTTGAGCGTGACAGCAGCAACGACAATCGCCACCCACACCCACCAGTAGGTACGGAGTCGCTCGCGGAATCGCTGCCGCATGTCGCCAGCCTAGGACGATCTGACGAAGGTTCCAAGCGCGCCGGACTCAATGGTCGGGGCGACGCTTAGTGGACTTCGATCGTGATCGTGCGCCTGCGAGGTCCGGTCGGCGACTGGCTTCTCGCCGTGATCGTGACGTCGTCGCCGACGACGCGGATGCCGATGCCGCGGAAGCCAGAGAGCTTGGGGACCCTGTATCGGTGGAAGTGTCGGCCGCCGTCGAGTGTGACCGTCAAAGAGACAGTCCCGTAGAAGCCGCAGGCGGGGCACCAGCCGACGAAGTAGGCCGCGTTCTGGCCCGCGATCGTCCATGGCCCCGAGTACGAGTCGATCGTGAACGGCGCCCGGATTCCGAAGTAGGGCTCCGAGAGGAGGAGCTTCCAGGTGCGGCCGCCGTCGCCGGATCGCACGCCGAGGTACGCCTCCTGGCTCGAGGCGGCGCCGCCGTGGAAGAGGACCCAAACCGTGCGCCCGCTGCACTTGATCTGCGCCGCGACGACGTGGTAGCCCGGATCTCGGTAGACGGTTTGCCCGCGGCTGTCGACGATCCGCTTGCCGACGATGTGGACGGGACAAGCAGGAGTTGCGACCACCCCCGGATTATGCGGCGGCGCGCGACGACTATCGCGGCTAGCGCGGCTTCCGCAGTTCCGTGCTCAGGGAGCCGGGTGTAACCAGGCCCATCTCGTAGGCGTAGATCACGGCTTGCACGCGGTCGCGGAGGTTGAGCTTCTGGAGGATGCGCGCGACGTGCGTCTTCGTGGTTGCTTCACTGATGACAAGCCGCTCGCAGATCTCGGAGTTGGACAGACCCCGGGAGAGCAGGTCGAGGACCTCTTGCTCGCGTGGTGTCAGTTCGGCAAGGGCGCGCGGCGGCGTCGGAGGCGGAGCGGGTGATTGCCGGGCGAACTCCTCGATGACTGCGCGTGTGACCGCAGGCGCGAGGAGCGCTTCGCCACTCGCGACGATGCGGACGGCGGCGGAGATCTCCTCGGGCGGGGCGTCCTTGAGCATGAAGCCGCTCGCGCCTGCGCGGAGCGCGTCATAGACGTAGCTGTCGAGCCCGAACGTCGTCAATATCAGTACACGCGTCGCGGGCCTTTCTTGAATGATGCGGCGCGTCGCCTCGATCCCGTCGAGCACGGGCATGCGGATGTCCATCAGCACGACGTCGGGCCGTAGGCGGCGTGCTTCGGCGATGGCGTCCTCGCCGTCGGAGGCTTCGCCTGCGACCGCCGTCTCCGGGTCCGTCTCGAGGATCTTGCGCAGGCCGACGCGGACGAGGGCCTGGTCGTCGGCAATGAGGACGCTGGTCATCGCGTTGGGAGGAGCACGCGGACCGCAAAGCCGCCGCTCGGGCGGCGGCCGGTGTCGAGGTGGCCGCCGTAGAGCGCGACACGTTCGCGCATCCCGGCCAGGCCGTGCCCGCCGCTCGCGACCGGCGCCTGCGCTCCGGGGCCGTCGTCGGCAATCTCGAGCTCGAGTGAGTCGACGCCGTAGCGGACGTGGACGCTTGCGCGCGCCTCTCCGGCGTGCTTGAGCGCATTCGTGAGCGCCTCCTGCACGATCCGGTACGCCGACAGCTCGATCCCGACAGGCAGCTCACGTCGCTCACCCTCGACGTGCAGTTCGACCGGTAGACCGGCCTCGCGTACCTGCGTTATCAGCGTCGGCAGGTCATCGAGTCCCGGCTGCGGCGTGAGCGGATCTGGGGCGTCGCTGCGGAGCATGCCGACCAAGCGGCGCATCTCCGTGAGCGCGCCGCGGCCGATCCGCTCGATCGTTTCGAGCACCTCCCGCGTTGATCCGCTTGACCGATCGAGGACCCGGCGCTCCGCGCCGGCCTGCACGACCATCATCGAGACGTTGTGCGCGATCGCATCATGCAGCTCACGTGCGATCCGCGCCCGCTCTTCCAGCGTAGCCTCCCGCGCGACGAGGTCGCGCTCCCGCTCGGCGAGCTGCGCCCGCCGCTCGCGGTCGCCGACGATGCGGCGGACGAGCAGCATCACGAAGAGTGTGATGACCGTGAACCCGACCCCGCCCCGGGGCGCACCGGTGATGGCGAAAGCCACGAGCGTCGGGAGCGCCATCGCTGTCGCACCGACGGCGAAGAGTCGGGGCCGCGCCCAGACGGTGAGCGCATACATCGAGCACAGCCAGGCGACCCCGTAGCTCACGATCGAGGGCGGTTTCCAGGCGATCGCGACGACGTCGGCGAGCAGCCCAGCGGTAATGCCGGCACTCGCGGGATACCGGCGGCGGATGGCGACTGTGCCGGCCATGAGCGGCCCGGCGACGGTGATCACGAGTCGCTCGCGCCCACCGACGGTCCCGACCCAGGCCTCGAGCTCGGACACGATCGCCAGCGCGGCCGCCACGATCAGGTCGACCTTCATTGGGTCGATCCGGAAGCCGCGGAGACGCAGAAGGCGCGCGCGCACGTCCCCAAACTAGACGGCTCCGAGCCGCATGTCATCAACCTGTCGGCTGATCCCGCGGCGCCCGAAGATCAGACGTTCGGCTGAGAGAAAGATCGGCCAGACCGCCGACGACGCCGGGCCTGTCGCGACTTACGGTCGACTCAACCGTCAAGTACGAGGAGGGACTCGAATGAAACAGCTTTGGGATCGCGTCGGGCCCCTGGCCGGGCTGCTGTCCGTCGCCTGCTCGTTCGTCGGTGTCATGCTCGTCCTGGGCCAGCCCCAGGACAAGGACTCCGACCCGAAGATCGTTGCCTACTTCGCGGACCATTCACACCAGGTGCAGGGCGTGGTCGGCTTTTTCGTCTTCCTTGTGGGGATCCTCTTCCTGCTCACCTTTCTGGCCGCGCTCCGAGAACGGCTGCTCGCCGCCGAGGGGCAGCCGGGCCTCTGTGCGCTCGTATTCGGCGCCGGCGTAGCGAGCCTGCCCTTGTGGGCCGTCTCGATGCTCCTGGCCAACGCGGCCAGCTTCGCTTCGAGCGAAACGTCGACCTTTCGCATCGACCCGAATACCTTCCGGCTCCTCGCCGATACGGCCTACTTCGCGTGGGTCGCCGCCGTGTTCGTCAGCTCCCTCGTCGTTTGGGGAACCTCGGCGATCGCACTCCGAACTGGTGTGCTACCCGGCTGGTACGCGCGGCTCGGGATCCTTGCCGGCGTAGTCCAGCTGTTCGGGTTCTTCTTCTTTCCATTCCTGATCTGGTGGCTCTGGATCATCGTCACATCGGCGCTGCTCGTCTCACGTCGCAGCGCGGCGACCGCAACTGCTACGCAGCCCGCGCTGTGAAAATCGCGGCCGCGTTTCGAAAGGAGCGATCGTGAAGACTCGGATCCCCCTCATCCTTGCGGGCCTCGCCTTTGCGACCTGGGAGACAGTCGACATCTTCTGGATCGAGGTTCCCGCTGCCGCCGCTGCTTTCGCGGCCATGTTCCTCGGCTCTACGTTGTGGTTCTGGCGACGCGACAGCGTCCGCGCCGCAGCGGCGCTGTTGGTGCTGTTCGCGTTCGAGGCCGCAGTCGCCCCGACGCTGAAGAACGTGATGGTTCTCACGCAAGTCGCCGACTTCACGCTCGGGATCGCGGGCATCGTCCTGGCTGTCGCGGTCATCATCGGTCGGCGGCGCGCGAGGCGCGCGAGCTCCTCGCGGGCCGTCGCAGTCTGAGCAGAGCACGCCTCGTCTTCATGGGGACCGGGGTACTGTCCAGTCTCCATGCGCTGTCTCCGAGGTGGAGATCATGAGCGTCCCGGTTGAGGGCGGCTGCGCCTGCGGAGAAGTTCGCTACCGGCTTACGTCCGATCCACTCTTCGTGCATTGCTGTCATTGCCTGAACTGCCAGCGGCAGACCGGAAGCGCGTTCGTCATCAACTTGTTGATCGAGACCGAGCGTGTGGAGCTGCTTGCGGCCGATCCGCACCCCGTCGACGCGCCTCGCGACGACGGCAGCAAACAGCGGATCTTCCGTTGTCCGACCTGTCAGGTCGCGGTCTTCAGCGAGTACGGACGCCCCGAGCTCCGCTTCGTTCGCGGCGGGACGCTCGATCAGCCCTCTCGAGTCACGCCCGACGTTCATATCTTCACGAAGTCCAAGCTGAACTGGATCACGCTCCCGGACTCGGTGCCGGCGTTCGAGGTCTACTACGACACGAAAGCGTTGTGGCCGGCCGCCAGTCTCGAGCGGCTCGAGGCGATCCTGGCGCCGGCGGACTCCGACGCCTGAACGAACCCGCGACCGCCGTCTGAGCATCGGCCGCTCGCAGCGACCGGATGGAGCTCGCGCCGCTTCCCGACGGCACGCTTCGGAGGCGTGGCCTCCGCCAGGCGCTCGAAGACGAGTGGGTATCGGTCGCGCAGGCCGATTCGCTCAGGGCACTATCGGACGTTCGCGCGAATGCGTCCATAGGGACCTGCGTGCGTGTGCTCTCTTTTCATTGAGAACAAGTGTGCTAACCAGTCCGTTCCCGAGGCGGCGAGAGCCCATGTCTGTGCGTCTTTCAGAGCGTCATCTAGGCTCAACGTGTAAATCCAGAGGCCGCCGACACGAGTCGGCGTCCTCGGCACCGAAGCCCAGGGCATTCGCACCGGGAGGGAGGCGCGTGGTGAGGGAGAACGCGGAAGGCCAGACGACGGGCGAGGTGATCGTGATGGTGGAAACCGGTGAGGACAGTGCCGGCGAATCGGTTCCCGACCGGGTCGAGCAGGTGGCGCGCGACGCGGGGATCGTCGCCTTTCGTGGAGCCGAAGTCGTCACGAATCGGAGGCTGCCGGAGGTACGTCGCGCGGCGCTAGACCTCGCCTCTGTTGCTGGAGTCGCCGTTGCG
This sequence comes from Actinomycetota bacterium, assembly GCA_005885245.1. GTDB lineage: Bacteria > Actinomycetota > Thermoleophilia > Gaiellales > Gaiellaceae > 3-1-20CM-4-69-9. The sequence continues at coordinate 8,033 of VAWR01000021.1, forward strand.
CTCGTCACCGCTTTCGCATTTGGCAACTGGGCGGCGGCGAGTGCGCTTTCCACGGCAGTTCGCGATTGGGTCGCAGCGCTGATTCTTGCGAGTACGTGGATCGTGGTGGCCGTCCTCCTCGCCGCCCTGCTGTTGCGCGGCGAACGATCTCTCCCTCGCAACTGGCGCCGCTTGCTCGCGCGAGACGCGGCCGCGACGCTGCCGGACCATCAACAGGCGCTCGACGACGCCCAGCGGACACTCCGGAATAGTCTCGACCAGCTTGCCGAGGCGATCGGTGCCGCGGCGGAGCAGAAGATCGCTGCCGCGATCCTTCCTCTTGCCGGAGGGATGGTCGAGGTCGGTGAGGAGATGGTCGATGCGACCGATGAGGTGATCGAGGCGGCCGACGAGATCACCGACGTGATCGAGGAAGAGGTTCCCGGGGGAGTGGTCGTCAACCGGGCCTTCGACTTCGCGCTCGCTCCGGGACGGTTCGGCATCAGGATCGTTCGAAGTGTTCTGAACCTCGGTCAGACCGGAAGGTAGGTCTCGCATTCGGCCACGCCACGCCTGCGCAGTTTCTCCTCCGTAGCGTTGATTGATCGTCGATGGATGGAGAAGATCTCAATCGGCTTGCCTCACTCACGGTGAGTGAATGCAAGACCTGTCCCGGGTATCCTTGGTTCTGTTGCCCGTCTCGGCGGTGAAGTCGTCATCGCCTGCCTGAGTGGACCACCACGTGTTGCTCGAACAGGTCGATCGGTTCGAACAGCGGGTCGTCGGGGCGGGAATAGGTAACGGCACGCGGATGATCATCCTGCTCCGTCACGCCGCCGACCCCGTCGGGCTCTACGCCTTCAGTCGACAGCTCCGCTTCGTCTGGAACTTGCAAGAAGATCGTCCGCAACCTCCACCGCAAGCGAATGAACTGAACCAGATCCTCGCAAGAGTACGCAGCGCGGCCGCGTAGTTGGCACAGGACAATCCCTAACACTCGACCCCGTTAGGTCCACATGTGGGAGCGATAAGCCGGAGGTCGCAGGTTCAAATCCTGGCCCGCTACTCCGGGAGTCGAGTACGCGGCGAAGGGCGCGACGTTCCGCTCGAGCTCAGCGCCAGCCGCCGGTAGGCGTCCGCCCGTGCGGAGCTGGCGAGTGCCCGGCAAACCGGCGAATCAGCGGTCGAGGTCGCCTGACGCGGCGAGCCGGCGGTTCGGATGTTTGTCCCGCTATTCCCCGCGAAATCACTGAGGGACGACCGCGCGGACGGCGAGCGTTTTGAGAAGCGACGACCTGATCATCCTCGACGGCTGCACGTTCTTCTACTCGTGCGCGAACGGCGACGTCGAGACAGGCAACAACCAGGGTCTCTTCTACCGTGACGTGCGTCACCTCTCGAGCTGGTTGCTGCGGCTGGACGGGGGCGAGCTGGAGCCGCTGACCAGCCGTCGTGTCGATTACTACTCCGCCCGTGTGGTCTGTAAGAAACGGGAGGAACCGGAGGACAGGCCGAGCGTCTCCTTACGGCGCGATCGATTCGTCAGCGAAGGCGTGCACGAGGACGTCGTGCTCGAGAACTTGACGCGCGAGCCGCAAGAGGTACGCCTGGAACTCGCGTATGGGTCGGACTTCGCGGATGTGATGGAAGCAGAGGCCGGCGGGAACGGTTCCGGTCGCCATTGGCAGGAGGCGAGCGCGCGCTCGGTGGTCCTGTGGAACGAGCGCGAGGGCTACCGTCGTGGGACGTCGCTCTCGTTCAATCGCAAGGGGCGCGTGACGAAGGACCGCGTCACTTTCAGTCTCAAGCTGCGGCCGCAGGAGATCTGGTCGTTGTGCATCGATGTCACGCCGATCGTGGACGGCAAGCGCTGGGCGCCGCTACTTCGCTGCGGGGGTTTTCACGAGCACGCGGACAAGATGCCGATGACGCTCGACGAGTGGCTCGACGACGCACCCAATCTGGAGAGCGACGATTCTGCGCTGGAGCGGACGTACCGCCAGAGCCTGCTCGATCTAGCTGCTCTGCGGGTTCGGCCGGACGATGTCACGATCAAGTGGGCGATGCCGGGCGGCGGCTTGCCGTGGTTCATGACTGTCTTTGGCCGCGACAGCCTGACCACCGCCTATCAGGCCATACCTTTCCACCAGGAGCTTGCTCAGGCGACGCTGGAGGCACTCGCCGAGATGCAGGCGACCGAGTGGGACAACTGGCGCGACGCCGAACCGGGCAAGATGCCGCACGAACTGCGACGCGGGACGCTCGCCGCAACGGGGCAGATCCCGCACACGCCTTACTACGGCGCTCACGACACCACACCGCTCTGGCTGATCGTGCTCGACGAGTACGAACGCTGGTCCGGGGACGTGGCGTTCGTCCGGAAGATGGAGCCGCACCTCCGAGCCGCGCTGGGCTGGCTGGAAGGCCCGGCGGATCCCGACGGCGACGGCTACATCGAATACCGCAAGCGCTCGAGCTCCGACAAAGCCCTCGACAACCACTGCTGGCGCGACTCGCACGATTCGATGCTCTTTGCGGACGGCAGGCAAGCCGAGCCGCCGATCGCCACGGCGGAGCATCAAGGCCTCGCCTACGACGCGCGCCTTCGCACGGCCCGCCTGCTGCGCGAGATCTTCGACGACGAAGAAGAAGCTGAGCGGCTCGAGACGCAAGGGGCGGCGCTGAAGCGGCGCTTCAACAGGGACTTCTGGAGCATGAAGCGCCGCCACTACGTGCTCGCGCTCGACGGCCGGAAGCAGCAAGTCGACTCGCTGTCGTCGGACGTGGGACACCTCCTGTGGAGCGGCATCGTCGATGAGAAACGGGTAGGTGCCATGGTCCGACGTCTGATGCAAGAAGACATTTTCAGCGGCTGGGGAATCCGCTCGATGTCCGCGAACGACGAGGGCTACAACCCACTCGCCTACCATTGCGGCACGGTCTGGCCGCACGACACGGCAATCGTCGCCGAAGGAATGCGCCGTTACGGATACCGCGACGAGGCTGCCGAAGTGTGCAGGTCGCTCTTCGACGCGGCCGAAGCGTTCTCGAACCAGCTCCCGGAGGTCTTCGCGGGCTTTCCGCGCGACGACACCGGTGTGCCGGTCGAGTATCCGGAGGCACTCAAGCCGCAGGCCTGGGCCGCCGGCGCGCCGCTTCTCGCGCTCCGCACGATCCTCGGGCTGGATCCGGTCGACGGCGACCTGCGCCGGCAACCACATCTGCCCGAGAACCTCTCGAAAGTCACCCTGTCGAAGGTCGGCTTCCGCGGCAAATACGTCGACCTGACGTAGCCTCGCCGCTACATCGCCACAACGAGTCCGGGAACGGACGACGGCGCGAGGGCGATCAGGATCCCAAGGCCGACCAGGGCCAGGGCGACTGGCACGTCGATGGAGGCTCTCGGGGGCAGAAGCTTCTGCGCGACGACGAGGGCGGCGATGATCGACATCCAGGTCACGCTCATGACACCGAGTGCCAGCAGGATCACCATCAGTCCGATGCTCGAGCCGAGGCAGTAGAAGCCGAATTGGAAACCTGAGCGGACGTTCTTGCGGCAGCGGCGACGGCATTCGCGCTTGAGCGGCGTGAGCTCGTAGACGCCTGCTGCAATCGTCAGTACGCCGGCTGTGGAGGTGCCGTGCGGCTCGTAGAGGGCGTACACCGCCAGACCGACCAGCGTCCAGACGGCGAGGTACGACCCTGCGAACAGTGGGGCGACGAGCACTCGACCGTTGGCGCGGATGAATCTGGAGACGGCCGGCGCCGCGCCGGGCAGCATCATCGCCGCCATCATCAGCACCCAGACAGAGACGAAGAACCCGAAAGAGCCGAGCTCGGTCGCAGCTCCCATGTCCATGCCGCTCATCTTCTGAACCGCGAGAACCCAGGCTGTGCCCGCGACGCCGATCGTCGCCGTCAGAGTGGCTGCCGTCGTCCAAGTCTTAGTACTCGTCATGGCGGCGGAGCGGGAAGTCGGCTTCGCGTCCTGCGGGGATCTGGTCGAGCAGCTGGTAGTAGTACGGAGCGAGCATGAACCTGTCGGGGGCCGTGCGCGAGTACGTGTGATACACGACTCCGTCCTCGAGCGCGAAGGCATTCCACCCGGGCGACTCGGCCATCCCGGATGCGAGGTCGGTGCCGACGTTGTCAGCCCAGTCCTTGAGCCAGTCGGGTGCTTCCGCGACCATCTTCGCCATCTCCCCGGTCGCCATCTGCTCGGGCGTCAACGCCATGTCGAAGTCGAAGCTGAAGTCGCTCGCAAACGACGACGCCCAGGGAAACTTCCAGCCCATCCGTTGCTTGTAGGCCTGGAGCTTCTCGATCGGCGCGCGCGAGACGCACATCAGCGTCACGTCCCGGTTGTTCAGGTGGACGAGAGCCGCGTCGAGGTGGTCGGCCAGCCCCGTGCAGCCGGGACATGCTGCCTCGTAGCTTGGCCCGAACATGAGGTGGTAGATGAGGAGTTGCGATCGCCCGTCGAACAACTCCACGAGTGTCTTCTTCCCTTCCTCCGTGTCGAAGGTGTACTCCTTTTCGACCGGGACCCAGGGAAGCTCCTGTCTCTGCTTCGCCAGTTCCTCGTCGACGCTGGCGAGCTCCTGTTCCCGCTCGTGCAGCTCCTTGCGTTTCGCGGCCCATTCCTCTCGCGTTCCGACGGTGTGACTCGGCATCGGGGTTGCCTCCTTCGAGGGTGTTCGAGGTATAGACGTGCGTGGGCCTCGAAAGTCATCGATTGCCAGTTGCGACCCGGCTTGACATCGGCCTTTGGGCGCGACACCCTCGGTAGTGGGATCGACGTGTCGCCGAGAGGGGGCTCTCATGAGAACGGATCCGTCGTCGTCCTCTGCACAGGTGCGGAGTTCAGTTGTCTCGCTCTGGCGCTATCCGGTGAAGTCGATGATGGGTGAGGAGTTGAACGCCGCCGAGGTAACTGAGCGCGGGCTTGTCGGCGATCGGCAGTTCGCCGTCGTGGACGCGGCCACCGGAAAGGTCGCGGGTGCGAAGAACCCCCGCAAGTGGGGTAACTTCTTCGACTTCCGAGCGGCATATGTCGAGCCCCCGGAGACTGGACAGAAGCTACCCGCCGTCCGTGTGACGTTGCCGGACGGCGCCGTCGTGACGAGTGAGCAGCCCGACGTCGAGCAGATCCTCTCGAAGGCCCTCGGTCGCGAGGTCAAGCTCGCCCAGGCGCCAGGCAACGGAGGAGTGTCGAGCGTGACGGCCGAGGAGTACTGGCCCGACATCGAAGGCCTCGACCACAGAGACACGGTGACCGACTGGGAATTGCCGGCGGGAACGTTTTTCGATCTGGCGATCGTCCACATCCTGACGACCTCGACGCTGGACAGGCTCCGCGAGCTCTATCCGAGGGGACGCTTCGAAGTGCGCCGCTTTCGCCCGAACATCGTCGTCACGACCGACGAGCCGGGTTTCGCCGAGAACGACTGGATAGGTCGAACGGTCTCGATCGGCGATGGGGTGCTCCTGCGGATCACAGGCCCATGTCCTCGTTGCGTGATGACCACGCTACCCCAGGGGGACTTGCCGAAGGATGCCGGCATCCTGCGAACGGCGGCGCAGGAGAATCAGGCCAATGTCGGCGTCTATGCGGACGTCGTCCAGAGTGGTGCTATCCGCCGTGGAGATTCTGTGGTGCTCGAGTAAGAACGGCCGCATCGGCCTACGCTGCGCAGCGTCTCTCTATCGCACCGCCGATCGGCTGAAGACGCGGATCGAGATCATGGTCAGCGCTGCGGCAAACACGGCAACTACGAGCAAGCTGAGCGACGCCATCGCGGTCGTGTCGTGCAGCTTCCAGATGTTGTGAAGCCCGGTGCTGTCGCCGAGCAGCCCGTAGCGAACGAGCGCAAGCCCGTGGGTGAGCGGGAGGAACTTCGCGAACCACGATAGGAAACCGGGCAGCGCGCTGATCGGAAAGAGCGAGCCGGCGAGAAACCATGGCACGATCGCGATTGCGGGGACGCGGGCGATGTACTCCTCGGCCTTCGGGACGCGGCTGGCCAGCGTTTCCGCCGCGCCGTACATGCCGACGGTGAAGAGGGTCGCGCCCGCGACGAACCAGACGATGCCCGTGCCGCTCGCGTCGAAGTGAATGCCTCTGGCGATCCCGACCGCGATGAGCACCGCAATCTGCAGGGCGGTGATCGCGGATGCGACCGCGAGATTTCCGAGCACGAGCAGGGCGCGCGGGATCGGGGCGGCGAGCAGCTCGCGCTGCGCGCCGCTCTCGCGGTCGACGATCACGCCGAGGCCGGCGAACATCGTGTTGAGCGGGATGAGCAGGCCGACCGTCCCGGTGGCGACGAACGCCTCGTACCCGCTGCCCGTGTGGAGCGCCTGCTTGAGCGCAGGCGCGATCACGAGGGCGAACATGATCGGCGTGAGCAGTGGCACGACCAGCTCGCGCGGTGTGCGAGTGCTCAGCTGGAACCGTCGCACGGCCAGCGTTGCGAGTGGCGCGAGGGGGTTCTTCGTGACCCTCTGTCGTGGAAGGACAGCTTCAGGGCTGATAGCGGACATTTCCTTGCTCCTTTGGGTTGTGAGTTCAGGCCGCCTCGGCCAGGCGGGCGCCGGTGAGTTGCAGGTAGACATCGTCGAGGGTCGGCTGCCGGCTGCTGATCGAGCTCGGAGCGAGATCGGACTCGTGGATCGCGGCCATTGCGTGCGCAGCGGCGCGATCGTGCAGGGGGACGGTGAGGGTCGAGCCGACGGTGAACGCGTCCTCACCGGCGATTCCCCTCGCGCGCAGCAAGGCGAGCGCGGTCGCCGCGTCGCCGTCGACTCGCAGCTCCACGATCTCCTGTCCGAGCATGGACAGGAGGGCGCGGGGCGTGTCGAGGGCGACGATCCGGCCGGCGTGGATGATCGCGATGCGGTCGCAGAGCCGTTCGGCTTCGTCCAGGTAGTGCGTGGTGAGCAGGATGGTGATCTCGTTGCGGTCGCGCAGGCGCGCGATGACGTCGAGCAGCTCGTGACGGATGCGTGGATCGAGGCCGACGGTGGGCTCGTCCAGGAACAGCACCTGCGGCTCTGAGACGAGCGCGCGCCCAATCTCGAGCCGGCGGCGCTCACCCCCGCTGTAGCTCGCGACCGGCCTTTCGAGCAGGTCTCCGAGGCCGAGCGTGTTCGCGAGTTCGGCGATGCGCCGTCTCGCCCTCCCGGCATCGACGGCCCAGAGGCGGGCGTGGATGTCGAGGTTGCGCCGGCCGCTGAGCGCGCGGTCGACGACCGAATCCTGGAAGACGACGCTGCTGACGCTCCGGGCGGCGAGCGGCTCGGTCGCGACGTCGTAGCCGGCTACAAAGGCCCGGCCGCCGGTCGGGACGATCGTCGTCGTCAGCATCCCGATCGTGGTCGATTTGCCGGCGCCGTTCGGGCCGAGGAGGCCGAAGACCTCGCCGGCGGCGACCTCGAAGTCGATGCCCTTGACGGCTTCGACGCCACCAGGGTAGGTCTTGCGGAGCCCGCGGACGGCGATCGGGGGTTGCTGGATTCGCGGGACGAGTTCGGATCTCGGCTGCATGAGCTTCTCCTGTCACATTGGTCGCGGTTGATTCGTCACTGCTATGACGGATCCCGACGGAAGGATGTGACGGTGAACGAGCAGGTCTGGCAGCTGGAACAGTTCGAGCACTACCGGCCCCACTTGCAGGCAGTCGCGTACAGGATGCTCGGCTCGGTCAGCGAGGCGGACGACGCTCTGCAGGAGGCCTGGCTGCGACTGAGCCGCGCCGACACCGAAGACGTCGCCAACCTTGGCGGCTGGCTCACCACGGTCGTCGGACGCGTCTGTCTGGACATGCTTCGTGCACGCCGTTCGCGTCAAGAGGACTACGTCGGCAGCTGGCTGCCGGAGCCAATCGTCAGCGTCGACGACGAAACGAACCCCGAGCAGGAGGCGCTGCTCGCCGATTCGGTCGGTCTCGCGCTCCTGGTCGTCCTCGAGACGCTCACGCCGGCCGAGCGACTCGCCTTCGTGTTGCACGACATGTTCGGGGTCCCGTTCGACGAGATCGCCCCGATGGTCGACCGAACGCCCGCAGCGGCGCGGCAGCTGGCGAGCCGGGGCAGGCGTCGCGTCCGAGGCGCGGCACCCCAGCCCGATGCGGATCTGACTCATCAGCGCGAGATCGTCGATGCGTTCCTCGCGGCCTCGCGCGGCGGAGATTTCGATGCGCTGCTGTCCGTCCTCGACCCCGAGGTCGTGTTCCGCATCGACGCCGGCAAAGTCAGCGCACTCGCCCGGCCGCCCGTGGTCGGCGCGGCCGCAGTGGCCCGGCAGGTGCTCTCGCGCGGCTCCCGCTTCGCACCGCACGCACGACCCGCGATCGTCAACGGCGCCGCCGGTGCGATCGTCGGGCCTGACGAGAGGCCCTTCGCAGTCGTCGGCTTCACCGTCGCCCGCGGCCGCATCACGGCGATCGACGTGATCGTCGACCGCGAAAAGCTGCGCCGTGTGGCCGTGCCCGAATCTTAGGATCGAGCTCGTCGGACCCGGAAGCTAGGTCCTGCGGTTAGATGACGTGTGCGCATGCCGCTCAACTTGAAGGACCTTCTCGGCGTCGACAAGCCGGTCGTCGCGATGGCGCACCTGCCGCCGCTGCCAGGCACGCCGCTGTACGACGAGGTGGGAGGCCGGGGGCGATCGTCGAGTCCGTGGCGCCCGGTGACCGGCCCTTCGGCGTCGACTACCGGTGCGATGCGCACGCAGCTCAGGCCGTCGCGGCGGTCTCGGGCGCCTCGTTCATTCGCGAGGTTTTCCCGTGGACGAAGAGCGGGCGACGCCCTTCATGGGCGAGGTGCGCGCAATGAGAGAGGGCCTGCAAGGCTAGAGCGATGAACACGGCTGCCGCAATCCTCATCGGCCTCTTCCTCCTGGTCACCGTGCTCGTCGTCCTCGGCCTGTTCGTGTGGGCGGCGAAGAAGGACGGCGAGAAGGACAAGGCGGTGCAGAGACGTCTCGGCATCCGCCGGAAGACCCGACTGGGGCGCTAATGCACCCCGGATGAGCAGGGTTCCGCTTCGGCGCAATCGCGAGTTCCTGCTGCTGCAGACGGGCCAGCTGCTTTCGAGCATCGGGACCGAGTCGACGACCATCGCGTATCCGCTACTCGTGCTGGCGGTCACGCATTCGCCGGCGAAGGTCGGCGCGGTCACCTTCGCGCGGATCGTGCCGTATCCGTTCTTCGGCGTTCTCACCGGCGTCGCCGCTGATCGGTTGAACCGCAAACGGCTGATGATCGCGGCCGACGGCATCCGCGTCCTCGCGGTCGGAAGCCTGGTCGCGGCGATCCTGCTCCACCGCGTCGGGCTCTGGCAGATCGCGATCGTCGCCTTTGTCGAGGGGACGGCGTCCGTCCTCTTCTACGCGGCACAGTCAGGCGCGCTGCGCGCGGTCGTCTCGCCGGCCCAACTGCCGGACGCCGTGAGCGCCGAGGTTGCGCGGCAGTCCGTGGTCGAGGTCGCCGGCCCACCCCTCGGCGGCGTGCTCTTCGGGTTCGGTCGCGCGCTGCCCTTCCTCTTCGACGCCGTGTCCTACGCAGGCTCGACGCTGTCGCTGCTCGCGATGCGCACTCCCTTCCAGGAGGAGCGAGAGCCGGACCGCTCGACGATTCGCTCCCAGATCGCGGAAGGATTCCGCTTCCTCTGGGCGCAGCCCTTTCTGCGAACCTGCGCGCTGCTCTTCGGGCTCGCCAACTTCATCTTTCCGGGCGTGCTGATCGTGATCGTCGTCGCCGGCAAGCGGCAGGGGTTGTCGAGTGGCGAGATCGGCGGACTGACTGCGGCTTTCGGTGCGTGTCTGCTGATCGGCTCGCTGCTCTCGCCCCTCTTACGTCGCAAGCTCTCGGTTCGCAGGATCCTGCTGCTGGAGCTGTGGACGTGGACGGGCAGCGGGCTGTTCCTCATCTGGCCGAACGTGTACGTCCTGGTCGCCGGCATCCTCCCTCAGGCGCTGACCATTCCGACGACCGACTCGGTGGTGGTCGGGTACCGGACGGCGATGACGCCCGACCGCCTGCTCGGCCGCGTGAACGGCGCCGCGAGGAACATCTCGCTGTTCGTGTCCCCGCTCGGCCCGCTCGCTGCAGGCTTGCTGCTAAGCGCCGTCGCGGCGAGGTGGACCGTTGCGGTGTTCGCCGGCTGCGGTCTCGCGCTCGCCGTCTGGGGCACGCTTAGTCCTTCGATCCGCAAGGCGCCGAGCCTCGCGGAACTCGATGAGCTACCCGTGCATGACGCTGCTGCGGCTGCTGCTCCACACGGTTAGCTTCTCTACATGGAGCTGGTCGCACACAAGAACGTGCCGTCGTTCCTCGAGGCAGCGCGTCCCGTTCTCCTTCCCGACGAGGCGAGGCACAACCTGATGTTCGGGATCTGCACGACGCTCGTCGAGGCCCCCGATGCGTACCCGACCTTTCACCTCTGGACGGTCGCGTCCGACGATGAGCCCGTGCTGGCGATGCTCATGACGCCGCCCTACAACCTCCTGGTCGGACGACCTGCCGATCCCGCGGCCCTGCAGTTCGCGGCGGTGACGTTGATGGAACAGGGGATCGTTCTTTCGGGAGTGACGGGTGCCCTGCCCGAAGCAGACGCATTCGCGGAGACGTGGAAGACTCTCTCAGGCGCCTCTCGGCGCCTGCGGATGGCGCAGGGCATCTATGCGGTTCGGACGGTCCGACTTCCTCGAGCGGTGGACGGCCGAATGCGGCTCGCGGGCACCGCTGATCGCGAGCTGCTCGTCGAATGGTCCGACGCGTTTGCGGCCGAGTCGCTGCCGGAGGACGCCCCTCGCCAGGCAACCGAGGACGTCGTCGATCGCCCCTCAGGTCGAGCGGCGGCTTCGCGCTCTGGGAAGACGGCGAGGTCGTCTCCCTGTCGGGCTTCGGCGGCGAGACGCCGCACGGGATCCGGATCGGGCCCGTGTACACGCCGCCGCGCCTCCGTCGTCGGGGCTACGCGAGCGCTCTCGTCGCACAGCTCAGCCGGCAACTGCTGGACGAAGGACGCGACTACTGCTTTCTGTACACCGACCTTGCGAACCCGACCTCGAACCGGATCTACATGGACGTCGGCTACGAGCTCGTGTGCGAGTCCGCCGACTACGTCTTTCAGTAGTTCCGCAACGGTCGGGCGACAATGGACTTGACGGCCGCGATCCCGGCCACACTGCCGGCGACGGCGACTGCGGCGAACAGAATCCAGACCGAGGCCACGCCGGCGTGCGCGCGTAGCTCGAGGGCGATGAACGGTGCGAGCGTCCACGCCGGGCCGGTCATGGCTGCGAGCGCACCGAAGTAGGTGCCGCGCGCCTCGGGCGGAGCCAGCTGCGCAGCGACGGCCTGAGAGCTTGGCATCCAGATCATCTCGCCGACCATGAACAGGGCGATGACGATGCCGATGGCAGCGACGCTGCCCGAAACGGTGAGGACCAGGAACGGCAAGCCCATGAGCAAGATCGCCAGGGCAAGCCGCTCGGCTGTCGGGATGCGTGCGCTGATGCGCGTCAAGCGCAGCTGGAGCAAGACGACGAGCAGAGGGCTGATCACGACGAGCAGCCCCCAGCTCGACGGCGAGAGAGCGTAGGCGGTGACGGCGATCACCGGGAGGACCGCCTCGAAGCCGCAGTAATCGGTGAAGGCGAGCACCGTGGAGAGCAGCAACAAGACGAACGGGCGGTCGCGGACAACCGTCGCAAACGAACCGGAGTCTGTGTGGCCGCACACAGCGGCACCGCCTGTCGTGGGCAGGAACGTGGTCGTCAGATACGCGCCGACGGCACCGAGCAAGGAGAGGCCGAGCAGGAACGACGTCCATCCACCGACGTAGATCAGGAGGGCCGCGAGTGGAGGTCCCGCAAACGCGCCCAAGTTGGTGGCGACGCGCAGGGTCGCATAACCGCGCTCCCGTCTCTCCTCTTCAGGGACGAGGTCGGCGACGATGATGCGGTCGAGGGAGTAGGCCGGCGCGCCGATCACGCCCTGAACGACAATCAGGGCGAACGCGATACCCGCGCGGTGACCGAGCAGCGCAAGGACGAGCACGTTGAACGACGACAGCACGAAGCTGGCGACGATCAGCTGCTTTCGGCCGATCCGATCCGACAGGCGGCCGCTGAGATAGTTGGCCACGGCGGCCGTGGGTGCGCAGAAAAGAAAGAGCAGCCCGACCCGGCTCGCCGGCCAGTTGAGCCCCTTCACGGCATACACGCCGACGTAGACCCAGAAGGTCGAGAACGAGGCGCTGTAGGTGAACGAGACGGCAAGGACGGGGAACACGCGCCGCTCGACGTCGCCGCCGAGCGTGGCGCGGAGCAGCCGAGGAAGCGGCAGCGCGATAGCTTTCATACGAAGTGATTCTGGCCTGGCCGCTGCTTCTCTTAACCGCCGGTGTCCTGTGCTGGCGGAGGCGGCACCTGACGGGCGAACGTGGCTTCGTCTGGTTCCTCGTCTGGACGGCGGCGGGCTTTTTGATGAGCTTCAGCCTCGTCACCGGCTTCTCGATCGGCCTCCTGATCGTGCCTTTTGCCGCTGCCTTGTTGCTCTGGGTCGCCCGGCGGGCGCCCCACCTTCCCGAGACCGCGGGCTTTGCGGTCGGAATTGCATTGACCGCGCTTCTGATCGTCGCTCTCAACACATAGGCGGTTGCGCTCGAGGACTTCGTGAACCGACGATTGCGTAGATGAGTCATGCTCGCGCTCGTCGCAGCAGCGGCGCTTCTCGCATCCCGTCCGACGCCGCTCTATCCGCTCCCGGCCCCGGCGATTGCGGACTGCGAGCGAATGCAGACCCGTGTCCGGTTCGCCGTTCTCTGCCCGGCTAGGATGCCGCGTCCCACACGCGGCTGGCGGCGCGGCGAGTCACCGGCGCCGTTCCACAGCGATGTCCTTGGCTCGCCGGGGCGGCCCGGATTGCCGACTCCCTATGGGCTCGAGTTCGGTTACAGCGCCCCGGTAGAACCGCAATCGGGGCCGAACTGGCGGCGACTCCTGTGGCACAACCGGCCGTGCTGCTTTCTCCACTTCACGATCTTCAGGCCTGCGGGTGCGGCGCTTCCGCGAGGGCTGCGGGCCGCGCGACTCGGTGGAGAGCAAGGACTGCTCTTACCCGCGCGCGGCTACGGACTACGGGGCACCGTTGGCTATTGGTGGTCGAACCACACCTGGTTCCTCTGGTACGAGAACGGCACGCTCTATGCCGCGAGCCTGCACTACTTCGGTCGTGGCACGACGCCCCTGTTATCTCGACTCATCCGTCAGCTTCGGCCGGCGAGACAGTTGCGGCGGCGCTGACACTGCGGCAAATCCTTTCAGCAATGCGGCACGCCGACCGGGACCGTTCTTTGGCGTGCTCGACCTGCGCCGCTGATCCGAACCTCGATCGTGATGCAGCCGAGCCTCCGGAGGAGAAGACCGCCGGCGTACTGCGTGTCGAGCAGCCGTTTCGTCGTTGCGTCGCGACAGAGCGACAGGCGGACGCTGCGAGGTACGTGCGCAAAGCTGTTGTGCCAGTCGGCCAATCGCCTCATCCAGAAGCGGTCGTAGACGAACGCTGCGTTCCTTTCGCCCGCTACGAGTGAGATGCTCACCCCGCGTCGCGCCGACGCAAGAATGGTGAGCGGCGATTTCACCGTGTAGAAGGGCAGCCGCCTCGACGGTCGATCGATCCCGTGCCTGCTCGTCAGGTGAGCCAGAGAGTTGAAGATCACCGGTCCGATCAGGACTGCCTGCACAGCGTGTGGAGGCGCCTCCGCGCGCGTTGTATAGACAGCCTCGGCGCATGAGACGCTTACGGCTTGGCGACTCGAGCCGGCGGCTGACGCGCAGGCCGCCAAGAGAAAGCCCACGAGCGCAACCAGTAGGCGCGAACAGAGACTGCTCAATCCCGCGCCGCCTCTATCAGCCTTTCGGCGGTGATCCAATGACGAAGTCCAGCCGGATCGCGCCCAGGGGCCCGGCTTTCTTCCGCAGCACGAACTGCCATGCCGCCGCGGGCATCGGGCACCACTCCTCGGCTTGCGTGCACACGTCGACCGATCCGCGGCGTCGGCATCGTGACAGGCCGTCGGTCGAGACCTGCACCCCCGCCAGGTGCGGAATCCTGCCCGTAGCCGTCGCGTGCGTCCCGTGCGGAACCGTCAGGCGCAACAGGAGGATGACGCCGGCAGGCTCCGACACGAGGAAGCGGAATCGCCCAGGCGCAGATTGGACCCGAAAATGGTGAGTCTCGGGCCGGGCGGTTATACGGATGGTTTCCCCCTCGAGTCGACCGCCGCTCTGGATCAAGCTGTTCCCGCACGGTCGGCAATAGAGATACATCCGATAGAGGCCCGGTGAGAGTCGCGGAGACACCGCGAAGCTGAACGACTGGCGCGCATAGATGTTTGTCGTGCGTCGTAGATGACCGAGCAGGATGAACGGCTTGCCTGGAGGTCGCCCGGCGGTCGGCTCACAGATCCCGTTGGCGCCGCAACTGTGACGTTTCGGTCCGGCAGCCGCAGGCACCAGGTACACAGCCATCCCGGAGCCGTCGCCCCACCCGCGGATGACACCCCCGAGGGGCACGACCTTTGTCGTCGGATTCACACCGACGTCGGCACTCGCCGCCGGGGCGACGAGGAGGCCGGCCCCGGCCAAGGCGAAGAGGACGAGCTTCCGCGCCACTCAGTACTCGGACTCGAAGTCGCTGCGCCAGAGGACGCGGGCGGTCTTCCCCTCCGAGCGATGCGGCAGAACCCGGGCGAGCCGGGTGAGATCGACCGCACGTCCGTCGGCAGTGTCGAGGACGACGTTTCGGCCGTCCGTCGAGCTGTAGAGCAGGAATCTCCCGTGCCAGTTGAGGTTGGCGCCGACGCCACAGCCGCTCGGACCCAGGCGATGATGGTAGAGCGTCTGTGCCTTCCGGGCCCCGGCACGGAGGACGTAGACGGTGGCCTGCGACAACCGCGAGCCGGGGTGTGCGTCGGTGAGTCGGAAGGCGAACGCCTTTCGATCGCGCGACACGCTCACGCCGGAGTCGGACGCGACTCGGCGTGAGTGGGCCCAGTTCGTCCGCGCGAGCACCGCGCCGTCTCGACGGGTGACCGTGATTCCGGTGCCGCCCGCAAAGATCAGCAGGTCCGACTGATCGATGCTGATCGTGCCCTCGACGTCGCGCAGATGGCGAGCAAGATGCACGGTCGTTCCTCTCGCCGAGGCGAGTTCACCACGCGGGGTGACGAAGAAGAGCGTGTCGCTGCGCTCGTCGAAGGCGAAGCCATTGCGCAGGCGGTACGGGTAGCGGCGGATCGTTGCGCCGCCCGGCGAGATCACGGCGATCGTCCTGCCGGCGCCGACGAGCAGACGGCCGGCGCTGTCGAAGTCGTAAGGGAAGAGGCTCCTTCCACGCAGGACCAATCGCTCTGGGCCATCCAGGTTGGTGAGGAAGACGCCGCGGCGATACGAGGCAAAAGCGAACGAATGCGGACCGAACGCGATGCTGCTGCCGTCATTCGGGTAGAGGTCGCGCGAGCGCCAGACAAGCCGGCGGTGCTGGAACACGAAGAAACGCCCGGCGCGATTGCGGCGGACGATCAGCGGCATCCCCCAGTTGCGCCAGTTGACGACCCGGCGACTCGAATGCGCGCGATCTCGCAACCTGCTGAGCCCGCCGTCGGTGGCAAGCACAAAGCGGCCGCAGCTCGTGGAGAGCACGATGGGTGCCGGGACCCGTGGACCGTGGGGAAGTGGTGCGTGACACGAGAGCGTGGTCGCGGTGAGCAGGACAGCGAGCATCAACCCGATTACGGCTCGCGAGGTCCGGGCGGTCCCGAGTTCTCAGTTGGCGACGCGGTATCTGAGATGGGTCACGGTCGGCGAATCGATGACCCGGGTGAGCTCCAGTGCGGGCTGCTCGTCTCCGGGGCCGAAGAGCCGGACACCGCCGCCCAGAAGCACCGGCACCAGGTGAATCTGGATCTCGTCGAGCAGCCTCGCAGCGAGGAACTGCTGGACGACGTTCGCCCCACCGGCCACGGCGACGTTCCTGTCTCCGGCGGCGGCTCGCGCCTGCTCGAGCGCCGCCTCGACGCCCTCGCTGACGAAGGTGAACGCGGTCTCTCCCTGGAGCTCGACGGGCTGCCGAGCGTGATGCGTCAGGACGAAGACGGGGACGCCAAAGGGCGGCTCCTCACCCCACCAGCCTCCCGCGACGGGATCGTTCTCCCACGGGCCTTCGCCGCCGCTGAACATCCGTCTGCCCATCACGACCGCGCCCGTGGCCTCGACAGACTCCTGCAACACCTCGGAGTCGGCATTCGTGACGCCGCCCGACTGGCCGTGGCGCTCGCGCCAGCTCGCCAGGCCGAAGATCCACTCGTGGAGTTGTAAGCCGCCCTCACCGAGCGGTTCCTCCACCGTCTGGTTCGGGCCGGCGATGAAGCTGTCGAGCGACATCGAGATGTCGAGCGTGGTCACTGCCATCGTCCCTCCAGTCGTCAGTCTTGCGGGTAAGACCGCTCCGCAGGGCGAATCTCATCGACGCGAGGAGTACAGCTGAGGGCCGTGCCGGCCCCACTCGTCGCACCGATGAGTTTTCGGGCTTCAGGTCGTCTGCAGGTCAGGTGGCAACCGATCCGGAGGGAGACACTTGAGCGCCGCGTCAGCAGGTCGAGCGCACGTACGATGGTCAGCTGTGCAGGAGTCGTCCCTCACGGTCAAGCCCGACGCGAGCGAGCTCGCGGAACAGCTCGAGCAGCATCGGTCGGAGCTCAAGGCGTATTGCTACCGGATGCTCGGCTCGCCGTTCGACGCCGAGGACGCGGTCCAGGAGACGTTCATCAGGGCCTGGCGTGGGTTCGAGCGCTTCGAGGGCCGCGCGGCACTGCGATCGTGGCTCTACCGGATCGCAACCAACGTCTCCCTCGACATGCTGAACGGGAGAGAGCGGCGCGCGCGCCCGATGGATCTTGGGCCCGCGCGTGAACCGGTCGAGTCCAACCTCCACACTCTGCCGGAGGTGACGTGGATCGAGCCTGTGCCGGACGGTCTCGTCGTCTCTGCGGAGGGAGACCCGGCGGAGGTCGCGATGTCACGCGAGACCCTCCGGCTCGCCTTCGTCGCCGCCCTCCAGCATCTGCCGGCGCGGCAGCGAGCCGTGCTGATCCTGTGCGAGGTCCTGCGCTGGAAGGCGGCGGAGGTTGCCGAGCTGCTCGACACAAGCGTCGCCTCCGTCAACAGCGCCCTCCAGCGCGCCCGCGCCACGCTCGAGTCCACCAACGTGAGCGCGGCGGATACGGCGCCCGCCGTGGACGGGGTCGACGCGGAACTGCTCGCCCGCTACGTCACGGCGTTCGAGCAGTACGACATGGATGCGTTGACCTCGCTCATCCAGGAGGACGCGACGCAGTCCATGCCGCCGTACGACCTCTGGTTGAGCGGCCGTGACGACATCTTCGCCTGGTGGCTCGGGCCCGGCGCCGGCTGCCGCGGCTCCCGGGTGATCCCGACCGTGGCGGCGAATGGATCTCCGGCCTTCGGGCAGTACAAGCCGAGTGACTCGGGAAGCGGCTACGACCCGTGGGCGCTACAGGTGCTGGAGATCGCCGACGGCCGGATCGTCGAGTTCAC
>VAWR01000022.1 GCA_005885245.1 Actinomycetota bacterium
CTGTCGCGAGCGTTCCGAATGCGAACGTGCCCACGACGACCGTCAACGCTCTGTGGCGCAGAACGTAACGGAGGCCGTCGATCAGCCCACCGCGCCGGCCGGCTGTCTGTCGATCGCCCTGCTCGTCTGTGACGCGGATCCTTGCGAAGAGGAACAGAGCGATCCCGTAGCTCACGAGATTCGCGGTGAGTCCTGCCGCTGCGCCCCCGAGGGCGAGGGTGAGGCCGCCTGCGACGGCACCGAGAGCCATCGCGGCCTCCTGTCCAACGGCATGGATCCCGTTCGCGGCCGGGAGCTCCTCCTCGGCAACGACCATCGGGATGAGCGCGTTGCCGGCGACGGTCGAGACCATCGAGACCAGACCGCAGAGACCGACGAACGCGAAGACGATGGGCCGCGAGCCGGCGACGACTCCCACGAGCGCGCCAGCGATCGTCGCCGCGCAGGCCGCCTCGCTCCAGACGAGAACCCGCACACGCGGCAGGCGATCGACGAGCGACGCCGCAAGGCCGCCACCGACGATGGGCGGCACGAGCCTGATCGCCATCAGCAAGGCGACCTGCGAGACCGACGACGTCGACTGGTAGACCCAGCCGACGAGCACGGCGACCATCAACCAGTCGCCGAGGTACGAGATGCTCTTGCCGAGCGCGAGCCGGCGGAACGAGGAAGAACGAAGCGGCCGCTCGAGCCGCTCCGGAATCAACCTCGCTGCGGCCCTTGTCAGACCAGCCATCTGATCGGCCGATCGAGGGACGGCGCCGGGGCACCGCCCCTCCCGCCCGACGGCGTTAGCTCCAGCTGCTGCTGCGCCTCATGACTCCTCCTCTCCGGCAACGGGACGGCCGCGACGGCGACGGCCGTCCCGCCCGTGATCACCGCAGTGCTTTTAGTCCTGTTCGATGCTGGTGCGTTCACGGCCTCGATAGTTGCGCCGGGCGCTGAAGAAACGCTGAAAGCGGCCTGAAATCGTGCTATCACCCTCCGGTGACGGCCTCCCGCCCCCAGTTCAGCCTCCTCGGACCGCTCTCCGTCAGCTCCAACGGCGAACCCATCGCCCTTGGAGGACAGAAGCGGCGTGCGCTGCTCGCAGTGCTGCTGCTGGAGGCGAACCAGGTCGTCTCACGGGATCGCCTGATCGATGCGCTCTGGGGCGAGGAACCGCCCGACACGGCGCGGAACACGATCCAGGTTTACGTCTCACAACTCAGGAAGCTCCTCCCAGACGACGTGCTCGAGACGGCGCCGCCCGGCTACCGGCTCATCGTTGACCCCGACACGGTCGACCTCTTCGAGTTCGTTCGGCTCAGCGAGGAAGGCCGAACGGCGCTCGGGACCGGCGACGCCGCCCGTGCAGCCGAGACCTTGCGGGCCGCGCTCGCGCTCTGGCGCGGCGCGCCACTCGCCGACCTTCCCTGGGAGCCGTTCGCGCAAGCGGAGATCATCCGGCTCGAGGAGCTTCGACTCGCCGCGCACGAGGATCGGATCGACGCCGACCTCGCGCTCGGCCGGCACGGGCAGCTCGTCGGCGAGCTCGAAGGCCTCGTCACCGAGCAGCCGCTCCGGGAGCGGCTGCGCGCGCAGCTGATGCTCGCCCTCTACCGCTCGGGGCGACAGGCGGACGCGCTCGCGGTCTACCAGCGAGCGCGCAGGACGCTGCACTCCGGCAGCTCGAGCGGGCGATCCTCGCCCATGACCCGGCCCTGAACGTGCCGCAGGCACGGCCCGGGT
Source organism: Actinomycetota bacterium (assembly GCA_005885245.1). Classification (GTDB taxonomy): domain Bacteria; phylum Actinomycetota; class Thermoleophilia; order Gaiellales; family Gaiellaceae; genus 3-1-20CM-4-69-9. The sequence continues at coordinate 1,732 of VAWR01000022.1, forward strand.
TGCCGAGGCGGGCGCCGATCCCGGCGACACCGCTCCTCGGCCGCGAGCGCGAGCTGGCTGCGCTCGCCGACCTCGTGCGCGACGAGGACACGCGCTTGGTCACGCTCACGGGGACCGGCGGCATCGGCAAGACGCGGCTCGCGCTCGAGCTCGTCCGGCGCCTCGCGCCCGAGTACCGGGACGGGTCGGCAGTGGCTGCGATCGCAACCCTGCGAGAGCCGGCGCACGTGGCGGGCGCGATCCTCGAGGCGCTCGAGATCCCCGAGGTCGGCCCGAATCCCGAAGAGGAGCTGACGCGGGCGCTCGCGAGCTCTGAGTTGCTCCTCCTCGTCGACAACTTCGAGCAGGTGCTGCCGGCGGCGCGGAACATCGCGCGCCTACTCGAGGCGGCGCCGTCGCTGAAGATGATCGTGACGAGCCGTGCACCGCTCCACATCGCGGCCGAGCGCGAGTTCCCGGTGCCGCCGCTCGCCGAGGACGAGGCGGCCGAGCTGTTCATCGCCCGCGCGCAGGCTGCGAATCCAAGCTTCGAGCTGACCGAGCAGAACGCGGCCGCGGTGGCCGAGCTGTGCGCCCGCCTCGACGGCTTGCCGCTCGCGATCGAGCTGGCCGCGGCGCGGACGAAGCTGCTCCCGCCGGCGACGTTGCTCGCGCGCCTCGGCAACAGGTTGGAGCTCCTCACCGGTGGACGACGCGACGCACCGCAACATCAGCAGACGCTCCGCATGACGCTCGACTGGAGCTACGACCTGCTCGAGCCTGCTGCGCAACGCCTCCTCGCGCAGCTCGGCGTGTTCGCGGGCGGCTGGACGCTTCCGGCCGCCGAGGCTGTCTGCACTGGAAACGACTCCGTGTTGGAAGGACTCGCGGCGCTGGTCGACGAGAGCCTCGTCCGGCAGCGCGAGACTGCCGCCGGCGACCCGCGGTTCTCGATGCTCGAGATCGTGCGCGAGTATGCGCTCGAGCGACTGTCGGCACTGGGCGAGAGCGACGAGACGCGCCGCCGCCACCTCGAGCACTTCGTCGCGTTCGCCGAAGAGGCGGAGCCAAAGCTGGCCGACCGCGATCAGATCGCGTGGTTTGCGCGCCTCGAGGACGAACACGACAATCTTCGCGCTGCGCTCGCGTGCGCAATCGAAGGCGGCGATGCCTCGTCGGCATTACGGCTGGTCGTCGGCATTCGCCGGTTCTGGCAGATCCACGGCTATCTGGCCGAAGGTCGTCAGTCACTCGAGTCGGCGCTCGCCGCAGTCCCCGACGAGCCGTCGGAACTGCGCGCGAACGCACTCAACATGGCCGGGATCCTGGCCGGCGAGCAGGGGGAGTTCGACGCGGCACGTGAGCGCTTCGAAGCCGCGCTCGGGGACGCCCGCGCGATCGACTCGACGCGCGTCATCTCTTCTGCGCTCGTCAACCTCGGGAACCTCGCCTTCTTCGGTGGGAAACTCGACAAAGCGCGCGATCTGTACAAGGAAAGCATCGACTACTTCGCGTCGCTCGACGACGTCCGCGGACAGGCGCTGGCGAAGGAGAACGTCGGATTGATGGCGCTCACCGCAGAAGACGTGCCGGAGGCGGTGAAGTGGCTAACCGCAGCGCTCGACCTGGCGCGCGAGGTCGGCGATGACCGCGAGATCGGCGCGGCTTCCCGCTCGCTCGCGGCGGCGATGATCGAGCTCGGAGACGCCGCGCAGGCGACGAGCCTGCTTGCCGAGAGCCTCGCGCTCGCCCGCGAGCTCGGCGAACCGCACGGCATCGCCGTCTGCCTCGACACGTTCGCGGGCCTGGCGGCGACTTCCGGCGAGGTCGAACGGGCCGCAAGGCTATTCGGCGCGAGCGACGCCGTGCGTGCCTCGATCGGCGCGAAGCGCCAGCCCGACCACCAGATCCTTTACGACCGCTGGCTCGCGCGAACGCTCGCGCAGCTCGACACGAACACGTACTCGACCCACTACGAGGACGGTCGTGCGTTGACGCTCGAAGATGCGTGCGCCCTGGCGCTCGGCGAAGAGGCAGCGCTGATCCCCTAGATTGGTCTCGCCCTCGATGCGACGAGGCAAGATGCGAGGGGCGGAACCAACTTTGTCGCTTTCGCGTTGGAGATCTGGAGCTGGTTGAGGAGTACGAAGTGACGTCGACAAGCCGTTGGTGGTGAGGATCTCATTAGCGCTTCTCGTCTCGGCCGTCTTGCTTGCGAGCGGGACGGCGAGCGCAGTTGGTTTCGCCTCACCGCCAAGCGTGGTGACGGGCGCCGCAAGCAACATCGGGCCGACCTCCGTGACCGTGGCCGGAACCGTCAACCCGCATGGCCTGGCCACGACCTACTTGTTCGAGTACGGAAAGACGACGAGCTACGGCTCGAAAACGGCCTCCAAGAGCGCGGGCTCGGGCACGAGCAGCGTGGCCGTCTCAACCACCATCGCGAGCTTGAGCCCAGGCACCACCTACCACTACCGGATCGTTGCCACCAGCACCGCCGGCACGAGCAAAGGCGCCGACCGCAGCTTCAAGACAGGCACGCAGTCCGTCACGATCGCCAATGCCCGCCGAATCGTCGTATATGGCCGCTCGACCACCCTTTCCGGCACGGTCTCCAGCCAGCACGCCGGGGAGACAGTCAGCGTCCTCGCCCAGCCCTTCGCAGAAACCTCCTTTAGCTCGATCGCGACCGTCTCGACCACAACCGGCGGAGGCTGGACTCACATCGCCCAGCCACTGATTCGGACCACGTACAAGGTCCAGTGGCAGAGCGCGACGAGCGGCACGGTTACGATTCAGGTTCGACCACGGATCAGCCTACGCGTCGTGCGAGGAGTCTTCTTCGTCAAGGTCGCCGCAGCTCGGTCGCTCGCAGGCAAGGTGGTCTACTTCCAACGCCTCTCCTTCCTGGGACAGTGGGTCAGCCGGAAGAAGCTCGTGCTGAACGCGAGCTCGGCGAAGCGGTTCAAGGCGAAGCTCCCTCACGGGCGCTCGCGGGTACGCGTGTTCATGCCTCAGGCGCAGGCGGGGCCTGGCTACCTCGCGGGCTTCAGCCGCGCGCTGGTTGTTCGTCGCCGCTAGCCAGGGCGTCGCCTACACCGAGCTGCGCGGCAATGTCGTCTCCGTGGCCCACCGATCAATCGATGGGCAGGACGGCGACCCCCGCCAAGGGAAGGGGACGGTGAGCCCACCCAGGATCGGGTTTACGCGCGCCGCAGTGAGCCGGTAATGGTGGCGAAGTAGGTGAAGCAGGTTCCGAACAGGATCGTGCGGTAGTGGGTCAGTGTCGCCGTGAACGTCGCTGGCCCGCTGGTGGTCGCGAGCGCTCCGCTGACGCCGAAGACCTGCTTCCCACAGGGTGTCTGCTGAGAGATCGGGGTGACCGAGCCGCCGGTGAACGAGCCTGCCAACTGAGCACCATTGGAGCTCTTTAGTGAGAACGATCCGCCCGTGATCGCGCAGCTTGCGTTCGTCCCGAACGGGCAGCTCGAGAGTGCGGCGTGGGCGACGCTTGCTTTCCAGACGGCGCTGTCGCCGCCTGACCCGAGCGCTCCGCCGGCAAACGTGCTCGTGTTGTTCGTCGGGATCGACGTTTCGACGCCGGCGACAACGTAGACACTCGACAAGCCGGTCGCAGCACCGGCGTTCGACGCCGTGGCCGCAACCATGAGCGTGGCGGTCACGCTCACTAAACCGAGGATCCTGCGCATGGGCCTCCTCCTGCTGCGGGTTGCCTCCAGCGGGAGAGATCCAAGCACGACCGAGTCGCCCACGCAAGCCGCAGCCGTCGTCCCAACCAGGCGTAGCTCGTCTCGGGACACCTCCCAAGCTTGTCGCCGGCTCAGGGATCGAATTACGCGCGAGGATAGAGCAGCGTTTTCCTAAACCGCCGCCCTAGCGCTCGAGCCCGGCGACCTGCCAGACGAGCGTGTGATGCGCGAAGGTGGGGCGAAGTCCGCGCTCCGCCAGGACGGCGAGCATCGCGGACGGCGGATGCGTGAAGCTCCGATATTCCTTCCGAAGCAGTCTGAAGACGAGGTTCTCGACGGTGACGAAGAGCCGCGACAGCGCGTTCCGCGGCGGATAGCTGAACACGAGGAGACGCTGAGCGCGTTGCGCGGCGGCGCTCAACAGGCGCTCGTAATCCGGATAGCAACAGACGACGCGGTGCAGCACGACGACATCAGCTGCCTCGACGCCCTCCGGGTCGCCGGCGATGTCGAGCAGGCGCCGTTCCGCACGCTCCTCGAGCGCAGCCTCGCGTAAGAGGCGTGTCGCCTCCTCGTCATAGGCCGGCGAGAGCTCGAGGTTCACCGTGCGCGCAGCGCCTGCCTTCAGGAGCTCGATCTGAATCTCACCGACGCCCCCGCCGATCTCGAGCACGGTCGCGTCCTTGATCCCACGCAGCTCGAGAAACTCGACCATCCGCCGCGCGGTTGCATCGAGCCCTTTCTTGCGATAGCGCTTTGCCATCCGGCGAGCAAAACGCGGCGTGAAGAACGAGTCACAGCCCCGCGGATTGCAGCAGCTCGACACGGCGAAAGCTTAGAACACTTGAGGCGGTATAACCCGCGCGCGCGGATGCCGGCGGCGGTTACTATGGCGCCTGCCCGGTAGCCGCTCCATGGATCGACGACGAGCCCAGGGGGGATCGGATGGCCACTATCGAGAGTTCGCGCGAGCTGTTGGTCCACAAGCTCGGAGCCGCCCTGAAGATGGAGGAGACAACCCTCAAGGTTCTCGAGATCTTCAGTGAGAAGGCCTCGGACTCGAACCTCCAGCTGCGATTAGAGCAGCAGCAGCGGGAGAAGCAGCAGCAGATTCACAACCTGCACCGGGCCTTCCAGGCCCTTGGGGAGGAAGGAGAAGCCCGGCCTTCTCTCATTGTTGACGCGCTCGAGGAGGAGGGCACGCGGATGATCGAGCGGGTCGACGACGGACTCGTCGACTCAGTCATCCTCGACGGCGTGATCGAAGCCGCGTCCCACGAGATCGCGACTTACAACGAGCTCATCATCAAGGCCGAGACGATCGACCAGGAAGATCTGGTTCCGCTGTTCCAGGAGAACCTCGAGCAGAAGGAGCAGGCGCTGGACGAGGCGCTCAAGACCGCCGAGCAAGTCTCCTACCAGCTCGCCAAGCAGAGTTTGTAGGGCATCGAGGCGACCGCGTGAAACGGCCGCCTCTTTGCCGCTCCCGCTAGGTCGTCTTCTTCGGCTCCTCGATCTGGACGGCTCCGGCGGCCGGTGCGAACACCGTTGTGTGGCCGTCGTCCCAGCGGACGCGCAGGCGCGGGGGATCCTCCGCGATGACCTCCTCGACGATGCCCCTCCGCGGGGACTGCGTGACGCGCTCGGACTCGACCAGGATTCGGTCTCCCGCATGTGCTTTCACTGCGCCACCTCCTGGGCCCGACTCTACAGTGACGATGCTCGAGCGGTGCGCGCCGACTGTCTTGCCTGCCGAAGCGGCTCCGGTGTCCGCGTGGTGCCAAGTATCGAGCCGACCAGGGCCACCGCAGCTTCCGCGTCGGTTCGCCACGCTGCGTGCACCGCCAGGGGACGCGTGCCGCGGCGCGTGCGCAGCCAATAGCCGACGGGCTTGCCCCCCAGGTGGAATGCGCTCGTTGCGCCGTGTTCGTCCGCCGGCCAATCGCCCGCGGCGACGAGCAAGCGATGGGTGATTCCGACCGTCGGGAGCTCGAGGACCGCGCCAAGGTGTAGAGCCAGGCCTGCGCCGCGCGGATGGTCCCGGCCGGTTGCGTTCACAAGCAGGACGTCCGGCCCTTCGGCAAGCTCCAGCACCGCGGCTTCGAGTAGCGGGCCTTCGCGCAGTGCGAGCAGCCCCGGCTCGTACGCGGCGCCTGCCTTGCCCGTGACGACGGCACTTGCGAGAACTCGGCCGCGACGCACGACAGCCGCGCCGGCCCAGCCCGGATCGCCCGCTTCACCGGGCCCCGTCTTCCCCCGCGCGAAGCAGACGAAGCAGCCGCCGATCGCAGGGTCGCCGGTCGGCCTGAGCCGCGGCGGGCTCGCGCGTGCCAGCTCCTCCTGCTCCAGGATCAGACCCTCCACGGTCGCCGGCCACGCGCGCACGAGGAATAGGATCGCCGCGCCGCCATGACGACGTCGGCGCAGCCCGGTAGCCCGCTCGATCTCGTCAGCGCCGCGCGCGCCGCAGGCGTCGAAGACGTCCGTGTGCTCGAGGCGATCGCCGCGGTGCCGCGAGCCGAGTTCGTCCCGCGGGACCTCGCTGTGCACGCCTACCACGACAGGCCGCTGCCGATCCCCCACGCTCAGGTGACGACGCAGCCGTCGCTGGTCGCCGGCATGGTCGCGGCCCTCGAGCTGTCGTCCTCCGACCGGGTGCTCGAGATCGGCACCGGCTTCGGCTGGCAGACCGCGCTCCTCGCGCGCCTGGCCGTCGAGGTCTGGAGCATCGAGCGTTGGGAGGACATCGCGCGCGTGGCCCGCAGGCAGCTCGAGCACCACGGCGTCGAGAACGCGACCGTCATTGTCGGCGACGGCAGCACCGGGATCCCCGAGCACGCGCCGTACGACGCCATCCTCGTTGCGGCCGCGTTTCCGCGGGTTCCTGCTCCGCTCGCCGAACAGCTCGCCGACCACGGCCGGCTCGTCCAGCCGATCGGACTCGGCGGAGCCGAGGAGGTCGTCCTGTTCGAGAAGCGCGGCCGCATCCTCGCGCGGAGGCGGCGCGTCACGCTGGCACACTTCGTCCGGCTTTACGGCGAGCACGGCTTTGCACCGTGAAGCTCGCACTCGCAGGCGACACGATGCTCGGGCGCGCCGTCGGCGAACGACTCATCCGTGACCCGAAGCACACGCTCTTCGCGCCCGAGGTGGTGGAGGTCATCGGCGAAGCCGACCTGTTCGTGCTCAACCTCGAGTGCTGCATCTCGGCGCGCGGCGAGCCCACGCCCGGCCGGATGTTCCACTTCCGCGCTCCGCCCTGGGCGGCGGAGACGCTGGCCCGGCTCGGTGTCGACTGCGTCACGCTCGCGAACAACCATGCCCTCGATTTCGGGCCGGATGCGCTGCTCGACACGCTCGCGCACCTGGACGCGGCCGGAGTCCGGGTTGTCGGCGCGGGCACGGACGTCGGACTCGCGCGAGCGCCGGTGCTGCTCGAGACCAACGGCTTCGAGCTGGCCGTGGTCGCCTTCGCCGACCATCCAGCCGACTACGCGGCTACTGCGGATCGACCCGGCATCGCCTATGCGGACCTGCGTGGTGGATTGCCGGAGTGGGTAACCACGTTCCCGAAGGCCGACGTCGTGCTGGTCACACCGCATTGGGGTCCCAACATGACCGCGGAGCCGCGTAGTTACGTCCGCAGTGCTGCACACGCGCTGCTCGAGGCGGGCACGACCCTCGTCGCGGGCCACTCTGCGCACGTCTTCCACGGCGTCTCGCCGCGAGTGCTGTACGACCTCGGTGACTTCCTCGACGACTATGCCGTCGACCGCAAGCTGCGGAACGATCTCGGGCTGCTCTACCTCGTCGACCTGGCCGGCGATCGCCTCGAAGCCGTCCCACTGAAGCTGGAATTCGCGCACACGCGCCTGGCTGCAGGCGACGACGCCGCCTGGATCGAGCGACGTTTCACGAAGGCCTGCGCCGCGTTGGGAACCGACGTGACCGCGGCAAACGGCCGGCTTCTGGCGCGCTGGCGCTAGCGGTGGAGCGCCGCAACAAACTCTTTGGGGTCACCGGACTCCGCGTCGAGGAGCTCGACTGGCACGTCGTAGTCGGTAAGCGCGAGCGCGATCTCTTCGACCCGCTCCGCTCTGAGCCAGAAAGGGGCGCGCGTCGGCGGGACGTAGATCTTCTTCGGGTAAGCGCGTGAGCCACGCCAGCCGCGAGTGCACTCGACGACGCGACCCCAGAGCGAAACGGTGCCGATGACGCGGTGAACGCTCAATCCGTCGGCCCAGCTGCGTCCGTCAAGGTAGGAAGCGGCCTCTTCGGGCTCCCTCGCGGCGTAGATACCGCAGCCGCAGTTTCGGCCAGGCGAGACATGCTCGGAGTGTTTGCGCCACGGAAGCCGCATTGCATGGTGGAGACAGTGGGCGACGAGCTCGTTGTGCGGCGACCAGAGCGTGTCGTAGACGATGCTTCGAAGCCGGAAGACCTCGTCCTCGGGCACGACGAGCCAGGTCCGCCAGCCGACGGTCGGCTCGATGTAATCGGGTGCCGCGCTCACGGCCCGGGCACCTTCTCGGGCTCGATCGGCTCCTGGGAGGGCGTCGGCGGGTGCTCTGCGGGTTCGGCCGGGCGCTCGCGCGGCACGGGATCCTCCACCGGCTCAACCGTGTAGGTGCGCTCTGGCTCGCCGATCTCCAACAATCCCCCAAGCCGAACGGACGCTGCAGCAAGAGTGTGGCGATCGTTTCCACCGTGCGCAAGTCGATGCACAGGTGTGCTCGGGCGAGGGTCGCTCATAAGCTTCAGGCGTGCGTGTTGCGGGGATCGACGGAACCAAGGGCGGCTGGGTCGCGATCGTTCTCGAGGAGGGCCGCTTCACTGGAGACTTCCTCTGCCGTCCCGTCCAGACGGACTTCGGGGCGCTCGCTGACGCCTCGGTGCTTGCGATCGACGTCCCGATCGGATTCGGCCCGCGCCGGGCCGACGTCGCTGCCCGCACGTTTCTCAGCGGCGCGGCAAGCACCGTCTTCGCCACGCCGCCCCGGGAGCTCCTCGAGCAGCCCTTCGGTTCCGGCCTCGGTGTGTCGGCGCAGTCCCACGCTCTCGGACCTCGGATCCTTCACGTAACAGAGCTCGCCGGAAGGGATCCTCGCTTTCACGAGATTCACCCCGAGGTCTCCTTCAGGGCGATGAACGGCGGACTGGCACTGGCGCATCGGAAGAAGTCTGCCGGCGGTGCGTTGGAACGATCCGCCCTGCTCCGTGTGCATGGGATCGAGCTCGAGAGGTTGGAGCAGGTGGCCTCTGCGCCACTCGATGATGTTCTCGACGCGGCGGCCGCAGCGTGGACCGCGCAGCGAATAGCTACGGGTACAGCAGGTTCGCTGCCAGATCCACCGGAGGTCTTGGATGGATCTCGGGTCGCAATCTGGTACTGACGCCGATTTTCCACAGGCCGACTTTGTTCCACAGCCACACGGTGGGCAGTAACCCCGGACGTTCCGGAAGATTCATTCGCCTTTCCACATGCGATGAACAGGCTTTCAGGCGCATCCTCTGCTGGATGGCCGCCGTCGAGAATCATTCGGATGTCGACCGGTTGAGAGACCGAATCGGCGAGTTGGTGCGGCAACGGCAGGAACTACGAACGACGGGCGCGGACCGAGAGTCCCTCGAACGGAATCGCATTCAGCTCGTCCGGCGGCAGTCGGAGCTCGGCCGCGCCCTGATTCAGCACCACGCCTAGCCGCCGTTGCTCTTGTCCGGACGACGGCGTAGGCTCGTTTCGTGCCGCTCGTCCACGAGTGCCGGGAACCCGGCTGCAGCACGCTCACCATGGGCGCTCGCTGCCTGCAGCACGAGCTGCTTGCTCGTAAGCACGTGACCGCGCGTCTCGGCGCGTTGTCGAAGCGCTTCCGCGCACCGGCGATCACGCTGGCGATCGCAGCTGCCGCGGCGCTCGTCGGCCGCGCTTCACGCTCCGCCTAACTCCGAGGCTAACCTCGATAGTAGGGCGATGACGGATTACGTTCATGGTTACGGGACGCCGGAGCAGGAGCGGCTCGTGGAGCAGGCTGAGCACTGGCGGCACCGGCTGATTCGCGACGGCACGAGGCTCGACCCGGGAACACGTTTGCTCGAGGTCGGCTGTGGCGTCGGCGCAGTTCTGGCGGTGCTGGGACAGGAGTACCCGGGTGTCGAGCTGTTCGGCGTCGACATCGAGCAGAAGCAACTCGACTTCGCTCGGGGACACCTCGAGCGGGCGGGCGTCGAGGCGACGTTGCGTCAGGCCGATGCGCTTGCACTCCCGTTCGCCGATGGCTCGTTCGACAACGTTTGGATGATGTGGTTCCTCGAGCATCTCGCCGACCCGCCCGCGGCGCTACGAGAGGCCAGGCGTGTGCTCGCACCTGAAGGTCGGATCACCGCGATCGAGGTCGACTACTCGACGTGCCGGGCAGAACCGTCCACGCCCGCCCTCGAGGCGCTCATTCGCGCAATGGTGCAGGGTATGGCGGCCTCGGGCTGGAGCGACGCCGGCACGCGGCTCCCCCACTGGCTACACGAAGCCGGATTTCGTGCCATCGACGAGGGCGAGCGAACGTTCTGGTGGCAGCATCAGGACCTCGCGGGTCAGGCAAGCTATGCCGCCGACGTGCTGGAAAGCGCCCTCCCCGCGCTCACACAACTACCGGGCGCCGCGCAGGAAGAGCTGCAAGCGGGCTTACAGGACCTACGCAACCTCGCGAGCCAACCCAACGCAGGCCTCGGGTGGGTCGTGCACAAGTCAACCGCAACGCGGTAACCATCCCCATGGCCAACCTGATCTATTCGACGATCGCGTCGCTCGACGGCTACGTCGCAGACGAGAATGGGAACTTCGACTGGGCTGCGCCGGATGAGGAGGTCCACAGCTTCGTCAACGACCTCGAGCGTCCGGTCGGCACCTACCTCTACGGGCGTCGGATGTACGAGGTGATGGTCTTCTGGGAGACCGCACACACTCTTTCCGACCAGTCGCCGGTCGAGCAGGACTTCGCGCAGATCTGGCAGGCGGCCGACAAGATCGTCTATTCCAGGACACTGGAGACGGTATCGAGCGCGAGGACGCGGATCGAGCGAGACTTCGACCCTGAAGCGGTCCGGCAGCTGAAAGCAGCGGCAAAACGCGACATCACCGTTGGCGGTCCCGACCTGGCCGCGCAGGCGATCAAGGCCGGGTTGGTCGACGAATACCAGCTCTTCCTTACGCCGAATCTGGTGGGAGGCGGCAAACAGTCGCTCCCCGACAATGTCCGGCTCGAGTTGGAGCTGCTAGACGAGCGCCGCTTCGGTAGCGGCGTGGTGTACCTCCACTACCGCACCAGGACGTGACTCAAGCGGCGTCGGGCTCGGCATGGCGGAGGTAACGGTCGATCAGGGCGTGGGAGAGCTGCCGTTGCCTGGACACAAGCTCGAGCCGGTTCGTTTCGAGCTCGCGGCGGCCCGCGTCGCGGTCGTGCAACGCCTGCCGCTGCGCGACGAGCGCCCGGACCGCTTCCTGAAGGCATTCGACCTCAGCCATCGTTGCGTACGGCCGTGTAGGCGTATGGATGGTAGAAGGCGTCCATCGCCTTGCCTGGTGCGACCTCGATGCGCAAAGCGGCGCCGGTTGCGAGGTCGCGGACGGACAGCTCAACTCGATCGGTCTCGGGACGCCAGAGGAGGACGACCTCGTCCGTCCCGCTCAGCCGCTGGGCGAGCTCTCGAATAGGCCCGCTTACGCATCGTCTTGTGGATGGGCCGTCGTCGCCGGCGACGGCCCGTACACTCGCTGCGGCTCTGTCAGCCATCGGAGTCGATCCCCTTGCCTGCCGGTGAGAGCACTTCCCAGCCGGCGCCGAAGAGCTGTATGCCCTCGCCTTTGGTGTCGCCCCGCCTCGTGTCCTGCGCGAACCGGTAGAGCGGATGGCCCGCATAGGTGACCTGTTTGCCGGCGTTTGCACGCCGGGTCACTCCGAGCAGCGACTGCTTGACGCCCGCATCGGCCACAGGCTTGCCGTGGGTGAGCAGCGGCGGCCAGTACTTCGCGCACTGCCCGTAGCAGGCGCTGCGACGGTTCTTGTCCTTCTCGAACAAGTAGAGCGTGCGACCCCCGCTGCTGACGACGATGCGACCCAGCCGCGAGTTCGCAACGCCGACCTTGGCGGCGCCGACGGTGGCATTCGCGGCACTCGCCTTCACGGCAGATCCGTACGGCCCGGAGGAATACGCTGAGCCGCTCGTGGTGCTGCTGCAGCCGGCGGCGATCAGCACGATCGCCAACGGCACGGCCGCGGCGATGAACACTGTGATCTTGCGCTTCATGAGAGTCCTTTCGGGTGTGACGGGCAGGGCCTCCAGGGAGGAAGGCCCCGCACGTCTCTCAAGTGGAAGTTCCTCTACGGGACGAGTACGCCGTCCACGAAGAGCTGGGTCGCACCGGCCGCCAGGCCGCTGGAGTCCACGGAGTCCCTGCCCGCGAGGGTGTTGATCTCGAGGTGGTCGTTTGCCGCCTCGGAGTGGAGGATCTTGACCGTTGCAGCAAGACCGCTCACATTCACACCAACCGCATCCCCGTTGACGTTGATCGAGTCCTCGCCGTTGGTGGCGTTGACGACGACGCGATCAGCCTGACCGTCGCCGGTGGCGCCGCCCAGAGTGCCCGCGAGGTCGACGTTCACGCTGCTGACGTCGGTTCCGGACAGGTCGTTGATGGTGACGAGGTCGGCACCGCCGAGAGCGTTGAAGTCGACCCGCTCGACGCCGGCAGTGTCC
>VAWR01000190.1 GCA_005885245.1 Actinomycetota bacterium
GGGATCGCCTTCGGCTACGCGACGTGCGGCGAGGTTGGTTTCGAAGGACGATCGGACTACGCAGCGCTCGGTACGGTCACGAACCTCGCGGCGCGCCTGTCGGACGAGGCGGCCGGCGGCCAGATCCTCGTGTCGCAACGACTGCTTGCGGAAGTGGAGGAGAACGTCGAGGCCGAGCCGGTGGGTGAGTACACCCTGAAGGGATTTTCCAAGCCGGTTCCCGCCTTCAACATTCTCGCCCTGCGCGAGCGAGCAGTCGCGCGCGGCTGAACCTCCTCCGAGACAGTCGCGCTTCACTTGTCGATGGGAGGCGCCGCCCCGTATTCGTCGTCTGTGACGTGGGCTCCCCACGTCGCTGTTCCTTCGTCATCGACCTGCAGCATGGCATCGACCACATCACGAGTCCGGAAGCTCGCGCTGCGACGCTCGAGCGTGTGCCGCGCTGGCTCCCTTCATGAGAGTGACCAACGAGGAAGAGCGGGCATCAATCGCCCGCTCTTCCGGATGCAAGTGTTCGCGTTAGTGGATGTGCAAGTTGACCCCGACCAGGATCAACGGCCACAGCACGGTTGCGAGTAGGGCGGAAACGATCTGCTTGACGGTGTGAAGTTGCGACCAGTAGTGGTGCGTCGCGGCGACGATCCCGCCGGCAACGAGGTAGACGAGCAGCAGGACGCTCACGCCGGGACGCGCTCTCGTTGCGGTTGGTGCGTAGTAGCTCATATCGCACACCTCCTTACGACCGCTTCGTCTTACCCGCCCTCCGGAGCCGGAAACAGAGCTGCTCTTGGCAATGGTTTAGGGACGAGGTCCCGGAAACGCCCTCGGCGAAGGAAGAGACCGTTCGGCCTGGCCGCGCGGCGCGCCTCCGCATCGTTTCAGCGGATAACGATCCTCCAGCGCCCGGTCGGCTCTTCTGGAGCTGTCGCGTTGACAAAGAACCGGTAGCGCCCAGCGGGCAGATGCGTCTTGCCGCTGCGGTACTCGGAGCTGACGATGCCCGCTGTCGTCCGGTCCGCGGGGTAGGTCTGAAAGATAGTGCCTGTGTTCGTCCAATACATCGTCTTGCCGCTCCCAAGCCGGAAAGGCGGAAGTGCCTTTCCACCCGAGCCGCTGAATGTGATTGGGCTTCCCACACCCTCGACGCCAGGGCGAATCGTGATCGTCCAATTTCCGATCGCGGCCACTCGCAGCTCCTGATAACGACCCGGAGGAATGTACGACGTGCCGCGCTGATCCTCCGACGTGACAGACCCGTCGTTGCAGTAGCCGCCCCAGCTTGAGATCTGGAAGAACGATCCGGAGTTCGTCCAGTACATGGTCGACGGCCTGGCGACCCGGAACTGCGTAAGCGCCCTCCCGCCATGCCCTTTGAACTGGATCACTCGTGTTGCCTGCGCCGATCCGGTACCGGAGGCGGCAAGGAGTGTCACGGTCGCGATGCCAAAGGCAACTAGCATGCCCCGATAACCGAAACGACGCCCAGCGCGACGGATCTCTCGCACCGCTTGTACCTCCAGCCAGGATCTCCGCACCCGACCCTACTCCCCTGAGATCAGCAGTGGAAGAGCCCGGCGCGGCACAAGACCTGATCCAAGTCCACACCCTCACCGACGGGGGCCAAGCGTCGGTCGACGTCGCGCGCAAGATCGCAGCGTTCCTCGAGCCGGCGCGCGAGACGCTCGAGCTCGCGCTCTACGACGTCCGCCTGGACGACGACACCGAGAAGATCGTTCAGGACGCACTCGTCGCCGCGCACGAGCGAGGCGTGCACGTTCGGTTGATCTACAACCTCGACAAGGACGGCGAGCGCCCGCCGGTTCCGCCGCCGCCGAAGACCGAGCCGGATCTGATCGAATCTCTCCCCTTCGAGACGGCTGCCGTCCCCGGCTGGCCGGACCTGATGCATCACAAATACGTCGTGCGCGATCGCGACGCGGTGTGGAGCGGCTCCGCGAACTGGACCGACGACTCCTGGACGCGGGAGGAGAACGTGATCGTCGCCGTCGAATCGCGCGGGATCGCAATCCGCTTCCAGGACGACTTCGCGCAGCTCTGGAAGACGCGCGACGTGGAGAAGAGCGGCAAGGTCGACACCTCGCCGGTCGACGTCGACGGGATACCCATGCGGCCCTGGTTCTCGCCCAAGCGGGGCGAGAAGCTCGCCCAACGGATCGCGACCAGCATCGGCGCGGCGGAGCGTCGGATCCGAGTCGCCTCGCCGGTGATCACATCCGGACCGATCCTCGGCACGCTCGCCGAGGTGGCAGGGGACGGTCGGGTCGACCTCGCGGGGGTCGTCGATTCGACGCAGATCCACGAGGTGCTGGCGCAATGGCGCAAGAGCGGCAACGTGGCGTGGAAAGGTGCATCACTCCGATTCCTGCTCGAACGCGCGACCTTCTCGGGCAAGCTCTCGACGCCGTATGCGCCGGGCGTCGTCCACGACTACATGCACGCCAAGGTGACCGTGGCGGACGACACCGTGTTCATCGGCAGCTTCAATCTGTCGCACTCCGGCGAGACGAACGCCGAGAACGTGCTGGAGATCGAGGATCCGAAGCTCGCCGACCGGATGGCCGACTTCGTCGACTCGATCCGGAGTCGGTATCCCGCTCTAGCGCTTGACTAGGTCGCGCTGGTTCGGCAGCGGCGTCAGGAGAGGTTCCACGCGCTCGCGCAAATGCTCGTAGTCCGGCGGCAGCGACAGCCGCTCGCCGAGCGTCTCGAGCGGCTCGTCGACCGTGAAGCCGGGGCCGATCGTGGCGATCTCGAAGAGAACGCCGCTCGGCTCCCGGAAGTAGATCGAGCGGAAGTAGAAGCGGTCGATCACCGGCGTCGGGTGCGCACCGGAAGCGGCGACGCGCCTCTGCCAGTTGTCGTGCTCGTCCTGCGGCGACGCCCACGCGACGTGGTGGACGGTGCCCGCGCCGGGGATGCCGGGTTCCTCCGGCGGCTCGTCGTACGCGTAGTGCGAGCCGCGCTTGGCGCCGCGCACCTCCCATTCCGCGTCGTCCTTCGCCTCGAACGCCAGGGTCTCTTCGAGGAAGCGCTTGCTCGGGCCGGGATCGCCGTAGGCGCGGACGCTGTCGAATCCTTGTAGCGCGACCTCGGCCGGGATGTCCGGGTGGTCGGCGATCAGCGGCTCGTCGTCCGTCTCGACGGCGGCGATCTCGAGGCCCAGGCCTTCCGGATCCTGGAAGCGCAGCGCGTTGCCGTCGCGCTCGACCTGGAGCCCCTCGCCGGCGAGGCGGTCGGCCCAGAAGTCGAGCGCTTCGTCGGAGCCGACCCGGAGGACGATCGTGTGCACCATGCCGCGTCCGGCTCGGCCGCGCCGCGCCTGCGGATACTCGAAGAACGTCAGGTCGCTGCCCGCGCTGCCTTTCTCATCCGCGTAGAAGAGGTGGTAAACGGTGGGGTCGTCCTGGTTCACCGACTTCTTGACGAGCCGCA